>CAVJDU010000006.1:0-92528 GCA_963648385.1 uncultured Coriobacteriaceae bacterium
AAAAAATCAGTGCCCGTATCGAAAAATACGAGCACACAATTTGAGCCGTTTATGCAGGGATATTTCGTTTCGCTTCGCTCCACTTCATATCCCTGCATAATCTTGAATTTATAACTCTTTTAAAAAACTTACACACTTTTATTGACAAAGCCCTTTTTTACGCAATATCGAACATGGCTTGCGCCTTTATTTATGCGGTATTACTTTATTTTTTTGAAATTTCTTTAAGAAAATCGTCAACATCAAAGTTTTCGTCTTTTTCTTTGGGATTGTCATGGCTTGACGATTTCTGAGGCGGATTGTAGTGTGCCTTCGGTTTGCCGTAATCCTTGAGATAGCTGTCGATTTCCTCCTCGGAAAGATCCCCGTTGTGCGGTACGGCGGATTGAACCGAGCTTTCTTTTACTATTTCTTTGAATTGGCTCGGGCTTATTTCGGTCTTGTTCTTAAACGCTTCGCTGTCTATTTTTTCGTCGTTTTTTGTTTTTTCATCTGTGTGCTTATCATTCGATTCCGATTTCTTCGGCTTCTCTTTTTGAGGAGAGGCTGATTTTTTCTCGGCTGTTTTATCTTCATTCGCTGTGGCCAAAGATGATTTTTTGCAATAAAACGCAACCATCGCAAGGGAAATAAGCTGAACGGCAAGCATATATATCATGAACAGCCATTTGGTACTTTGGCTGACGATATGAATACTGTTTGCAAGGAAAACATATAAAAAGTTGTCGATGATCGGAATGTATGTTGCTCCGCTGACCTTGGCGAGCATACCCCATTTAATACCCGTTAAAATTTCATGAATGATATAGAAAGCCACAACGAAAGCGGAGATTCTGACAATTTCTTCGCTGTAGTACCCCATGACAAAATTTCGAACAAGCTTCGGAATAATAAATGTCATATAAAGAAGCGATTGAAAAAGATTTGCGCCTTTAAATGTTGTCAGCTTTTCAAGCTTATGAAGCAAAAAGCCTCGAAAAAACATTTCCTTGAAGCAGGCGGCAAAAAAAGATGTCAGGATATAGACTGTAATGCAGAAAAACGGGGTCAAATAGCCTTCCGTTTGAACATAGCTGAGGCTGGGAGGGGTAAAGCTGATGTTAATATTTTCGGGGTCGGTTGCCTTAAAAACAAAATATTCGACGGCGGAAACCAGCAATATCGGAATTGCGGAAAAAGCCGTGCCGAAAATCAGTGCCGATTTAAATTTAGCTTTTTTGCTGCTGATTCCGAAGCTTTTCAGATGTTCCCGCTTGAACAGAACGGTCATCAGAAGCACCGCAAAACAAATAAAGCGCGAATAAAAGTTATCGCCGAGAACCGTGAGGTCGGATTTCAGAAAAAAAACATCCAAGCAGTAAATGACAAGCATTACCAAGTACATGGAAATCAGATCGGGCAGTGCCTTGCTCTTAGGATCGCTCATCGGCTCACTCCTTTTTAGAATTATCAATTCGGTACAGCACGACCAAGCTGCGCCGATTACCTTGAGTCATTATATCATGTTTTCCCGGACTAATCAATACGGCAATAAAAATTTGATTCCCAAGCAGGGACATACGGGTGATGCGCAAAATAAATTTTATAGTCGGGGCATATTTCATGAATTTTCAGCGGCAAAGTAAACATATCGCTGTTGCGATGATAGGCGCAGACATAAAGCTTCGGACGATAATTTCGGATCGTTTCTTTTGCTCCATCAAGAGCTTTTTCTTCGCTGCCCTCAATGTCCATTTTAAGCAGCGTTATTCTTTCGCCATGCAGAATATTGTCAACGCTGTCTGCACGAACTTCGATTTTACCTGTTGCCGAAAGTTTGGAATTTCTTCCTTTTTTCTTCTCGAAGAAAAGGGTATCCTTTTTGTTCCATGCGGCAATGTTAAAGGTTTCGATTTTTTCAAGATGCGCAGTTTTGTCGCAAAGCTTTTTGTAATTTTTTTCGTCGGCTTCAACAGCAAAAATTCTCCGAAATTTATTATCGGTTATATCGAGAAATTCTCTGACGGTATCGCCGTCATATGCGCCGAGATCCATCAGGATTTCATCGTTATTCGGAGCAAGATAATCCGTATAAATTTCCTCTTTTTTTCTCTCGCATTTAAAAAGATATTCTGTTTTTCCGCTAACCTTAAAGTTGAGAATATCAAGATAGCTTTGCCGTGATTTTTCATCGCTCAAAAGTGAAAAAGCTTTGTCAAAATCTTCGTCGTGTTCTTCGATGTATTCTCTTGAAAAAATTCCGTCCCCGACAACGGGAACATCGGGAAAATAAAGCGTGTGTTTTTTTGAAAGATCTTTAACCTTTGCAAGCATTTTTTTGTCATGAACGGCAAACGCCATAACGATTACAAAGTTATCGTATTTTTCGCTCACCTCGGAATATTTGAGTACACGTTTGCCGTGAAAGCTGTGCCCCCTTACAAATTCGTCGCTTGCAAAAATATCCGCAAAGCCTACGCCGATGCTTTGAAACTTTTCGATTATCATATCTGCGCCGTTTCCCATGCCGTAAATTATAATCGGAAGCTTTGTTCTTTTTAACGAATCCCAAACATTTTTTTCGTAAATTTTTTCGATCATTATTTCATCGCTTTCTATTGCTTAATCGTCTTGTTTTATGATATACTAAATTTAAAGAATAATCAAGGCTGTGGTGAAATGAAATTTGATTTTAACGGAATAAAAATTATTGCCGACGGCGAAAAAGAAAAGTTTGCCGCCGAGCTTTTCTCGGAAGAAATTGAAATCAGAACGAAAAAAAATCCGCCCGTTATTGATAAAAAAACAGGTGATTGCTTCGTCGAACTGAGGCTTGTTGACGAAGGCAAAAGTGAGGATTTTTCGATTTGGCATGACTCGAAAAAAATTACGGTTACGGCTCATCGCCTACGCAGTCTGATTTACGGCTATTCGATTTTTCTCAGGAAGTGCGTTGTTGTTGACGGAGTGCTTGTTTTGACCAAGGATATCGGCGGAGAATATTCGCCGTGTATGCCGATAAGAGGTCATCAGCTCAGCTATACGGATATGAACAATACATATGAAGCATGGGACGAAAAGCAATACGAAAGATATATCCGTGAGCTGATGATGTTCGGATTGAATACGGTGGAGGCTTGCCTCGGCGATGATGAAAAGCACACGGATTTGATGAAATACAGCTTTGAAGAAATGATAAAAATCAAGTCGCAAATCTGCAAAAAGTTGGATATAAATTTTTCGATTTTTTGCGCATACGCAAAGAGACTTTCCGACGAGGAAAGCAGCGATTATTTTTGCGGCTGTTGTCATGATATACCTAAGCTTGATTTTTATTTTCCTCCGGGGGGCGACCCGGGAGATCTGCAAGCCGAGGAGTTTTTTCTGCGCTGCAAAAAGGTGAAAAAAGACCTGGAAAAAGAATTTCCGAAAATCGAGCTTTGGCCGTCGGCGCAAGCTCCGCATGAGTATGCCGATTGGGGCGAACGGTTCATAAAGGAAATGGTAAAAATGCCGGAAGAAATCGACGGTCTTATTTACGGCCCGAATCATCCGTTTACGCTTGACAAAATGCGCCGCTCGATCGACGCAAAATACCCGATCAGATACTATCCCGATATATGTCACAATGTGCGCTGCGAAACTCCGGTTCATTTTGACCGTGAGGATTGGCATTATGCCTATGCCGCAACCCTCAGCCGAGAGGCGTGCAATCCAAGGCCGAGCGAGTACCGATTGCTCCATCGTATCATAAAGCCGTATGTTTGCGGTAGCGTGTCCTATTCCGAAGGAGTCAGCGACGATGTTAACAAATTCGTTTTCGGTGCTCTTGATTTTGATCCCGACGCCGATCTTCGGGAAATACTTCGTGATTATGCACGCTCATTTTTCCCCGGTGAGGACTGCGAGAAAATTGTCGATGCTATCTTCGGAATGGAGCAAAGCTGGATCGGCGATCCTGCCGAAAATTCCTCGGTCGAAAATGTATATAACACTCTCGTCAAAATGAAGTCCGATAGGCTCATGAAAAATTGGCGGTATGTTCTTTTTCTTTTCAGGGCAAGCTGTGATAAAATTGTCCGTGACAGAAGAATTTTTGAGCTTGAATTGATTGACGACGCAAAAGCTCAGATAATAAAAGGTAACACAGAACTTGCGAAGGAAATTCTTTCGACCGATTTCGACAATGAATATAAAAATTTGAGAGCGGAATTGTTTGCGCTTGCCGAACGGCTTTTTGAGCTGATCGGTATGCAGCTCGATGTTGAACATTTCGGCGGAATGAATGTTGAAAGAGGCTGCGTTCTCGATACGATAGATATGCCGATCACCGACAGAAAATATCTGCTCGACCAAGTAACGAATCACCCGGACAAAAATTATCTTGTTGAAATAATTGACAGAAACAGGGTTGCAAAGGACGAATATTATTTCTCCTTTGCCGAGCACGGATTCGCTGTTTGCGGCAGACAAAAGGGAGAATTCTATATGAATTTCCGAGGCGACGAAAACGGCGACGCAAAGCTCCCGATGTGTATGACCAAGGTTTATGACCATTTCAATTTTGATTGCAAGGTCGCAGGCTTGACCGGCGGCGATTATGAGCTGAGAGTGACATATAAATCCCGACCGAACGACAAAATAATCCATCATAAGGTTACGATAAACGGAAATGTTGTTCATGACGGAGCGCAGTTCGGCGGTCGGCGTGACGAGGAATACGAAAAGAAATTTCTTGCCGACGGATATCAAAGCGTCGTCTATGATGTGCCGAAAAAATATTTGCAAAACGGCTGCGCCGAGCTTGAAATTACCGAGCCGATCGACGGCTTCATGATAAGCGAATTCCGCTTCACAAAAAAGAGGTGATCAGATGCCTAAGTACAGCGTGCTGATGACGGTTTATAACAGCGAAAAATATCTTGACGAATGTTTTGAATCGATTTTATCGCAGACCTTTACCGATTTTGAGGTTATTGTTGTTGACGATTCTTCGACGGATTCGAGCGGAAAAATCTGCGATAAATATGCTGAACGGGACGGCAGAGTCAAGGTCATTCACAAGGCAAACGAAGGAGTGAATATTGCGCGAAAAACCGCATTTGAAAACTCGACGGGCGAATATATTTTTACCGTCGATTGCGATGATATAATTGACCTTGATTTGGTCGAAACGGTTGACAAAATTTTTGAACAATATTCGTGCGATACGGTTCTGTTTGACCTGTCGATTTTTGACGGCAAAACGGGCGAGTCTACAATAAAAAAGACAGCGAAAAAAAGTCGGTTTTTTGACGAAAAAAATAAAAAGGAATTGTATTTGATTTTGCTTGATCGTCGCATGAATTCCCTTTGCACAAAATGTTGCCGCAGAAATATTTACGGAGGAGCATTCGACTATGAAAAATATCTGCCGATGTGCCATGGTGAGGATTGGTTTCAATCGGCAGTTCAGATTCACAAAATGAAAACTGGATATTATTTTCAGCGACCGATGTATCGCTATCGCAGCCACGGTTCAAGTCTGTCGCACAGCTATGACATTGAGTCGTTCAGGCTCAATTCCGATTCGCTTTTTGATGTGAAAACAATGATTATCGAGGACGGATGTTTTGACAGTGATGTTGAATCGATGTGGAAGGCTTATGCGAGAAAAGTTGTCAACACACTTTTGTTTGCGCTCTCGGATTCGACACTGAGCATGAAAGAAAAAATCGGCACGCTCAACTCGGTGGCTGATACCGATATTTTTAAAATTGCGATTAAAAACGATGCCGATTACGGATCGTCGAAATTGACCGTTCTGAAATTCCGATTGTTGAAGCACGGAATGTACAGATTGCTTTTTACCCTGATGAAAAGCAGAAAGCCATGACTTTTTCAGCCGATTCGTTCCGTTCCCGGGAATGAGTTGACCTTTGTTTTTTCGGTTATGAAGCCTTTTAAGTATACGCCGGTGCGTGCGGCGTAAAGCTGAGTTATGCATCAATTTTTTGGAAAAGCTATAGGAAAATTTTGTCACAGATATAATTTTGTATGGGTTTTTTCGGAAAAACAGTTGTTTTTTGCAATAAGATATGATATATTATAGGAACTGAAAGGGAGTAGTCGGCGAAAAATCGTTGCAATTGCGTCATTACGGTTATTTACCCGCTTTTGTATTAAACGACGAGACTTTTATTGCTTATGCGGTAGAGGCCTCGCTATTTTTGTGTCTAACCCTAAAAAAAGGAGTTTTGCCAATGGATTTTTTCTCTTTTCTGTATCAGAATGCTGTTGACAATTTTGATTACAGAATGCTCATCATGTGGGCGATCGGTGGTTTGCTGATTTTTCTTGCGATCAAGAAAGATATGGAACCGACGCTGCTTTTGCCCATCGGATTCGGAGTTATACTCGTGAATCTGCCTCTTTCCGGAGTCGTTGATCGTGTTGTAAACGGCTTGCCGCAGGAGGGCGCGCTCAGCACGCTTTATAAGGCAGGTATTGCCAACGAATTGTTCCCGCTGATACTTTTTATCGGCATCGGAGCTATGATTGATTTCGGTCCGATACTCGCCAATCCCAAGCTGATGATATTCGGTGCGGCGGCGCAGTTCGGAATATTCTTCACCCTTTGCACATCTTCAATGTTTTTCGATTTGAATGACGCCGCTTCAATTGCGACTATCGGTGCGGCGGACGGCCCGACGGCTATCGTCGTTGCGCAGATGCTCGATTCAAAGTACCTCGGCGCAATCATGGTTGCGGCTTATTCCTATATGGCGCTCGTTCCGATCATCCAGCCGCCTGTAATCAAGCTGCTTACAACAAAAAAAGAGCGTTTGATCAGAATGAAATATAAGCCCAGTCAGGTTTCAAAACTGACTAAGATTTTGTTCCCGATCGTGATTACCGTAATTGCGGGAATCGTTTCTCCGAATTCTGTTGCCCTCGTCGGTTTCCTCATGTTCGGTAACCTTATCCGTGAGTGCGGCGTGCTCGATTCTCTTTCCGAAACGGCGCAGAGAGTGCTTGCGAACCTTATCACTATTTTCCTCGGAATTACAATCGCAACTCAGATGGAGTACGATAAGTTTCTTCAGAAAGAAACGCTTTTGATTCTCGGCCTTGGCTTCGTTGCTTTCATTTTCGACACGGCGGGCGGCGTTCTTTTTGCAAAGTTCCTCAACCTTTTCCTCAAGGAAAAAATCAATCCCATGATCGGTGCGGCAGGTATTTCTGCGTTCCCGATGTCGGGTCGTGTGGTTCACAAAATGGGACTTGCCGAGGATTCGCAAAATTTCCTGCTTATGCAGTCAATGGGCGTTAATGTTTCGGGTCAGATCGCTTCGGTTATTGCCGGAGGACTTATCCTTAACTTCTTTGCCTGATGAAAGGAGAACCTGTGTATGAATTTTTTAAGTTTTAATCCGCACGCTTTTATCGAAACGCTCCCCTATATGGGAAAAGGAATGCTCGGAATTTTTATTGTTATAGGACTTATAATTATCAGTGCAACGATTTTGAACAAGGCGACCGGAAAAAGGAAGAAAAACAAAGATAAATAAATAACAGCCGCAAAGCGAAGAAATTCATCTGCTTTGCGGCTGATTTTTTGAAATAATTTTATTTGCTTAGACGGTCTACAAATGCTTCCAACAAGAGATAGTCTTCATTTTTTAAGGTAGAAATTTTTTGTTCAAGGGAAGTCATCTGATTTTCGCTTCTTTTTCCAAACAAAAAATAATCTGAGGTTGAATCAAGAGCTATACACAAGTTGATCAGATTTTCCGGCCGAATACCTTTTTTCCCTAATTCAATACATGAAATAGATTGAAGACTCAATCCTATAGCTTCGGCAAGCTGTTCTTGAGTAATATTTAACTCCTTTCGCCTTGATGCAATTCGTTTGCCGATTTGAACCAATGCCTGATTATTTCCCATCTTAATCACTCCCGTTTATCCTATTTTATAGAAAAAGATGAAAAATTATAATCAACTTTAATTATAAATGCTTGACAAATTACAATCATGGTTGTATAATCTGAGAGGATATTGTAATAAATATCTCATTTGAATAAAAAAGAGAGGTTATTGAATGAATTGTAAAAGATGCGGAACAAGTTTCGAGGGTAATTTTTGCCCGAATTGCGGAACATCTGTGGAAAGAGAAAATGGAGAAGAAAATAGGCAAGCAGATCAAATGTCGGCACAGAACCAATATCTTGATGAGTTAAACAAGACCCTGACAGAACCGCAACCGACAAAACCCAAGAAGAAGCCGTTTTATAAAAAATGGTGGTTTTGGGTAATTGTTGCTGTTTTTCTTTTAGTCTTTATTTCAAGTATCGGTTCCAACGGAGATAGCAATTCCGATTCATCAAACAATAATAACGAAGAAACGGTTTCTACCGCTGCTCAGACAACTGAAGAAACAACAACCCGTGAGATAACAACCACAACCAAACCGACAACAACTGTTCCAAAGCTTTCCGAAAGCGAGTATAAGGCGCAGTGCTCAACGATTGATTTTAACACTATTTCGAGAAACCCCGATAAATATAAGGGCAAGAAGTATAAGTTTACAGGAGAGGTTATTCAGGTTTCGGAATCTACACTTCTTGGAATGACATTTTGCTCTCTTAGAATTAATGTCACGCAGGATGAGTACGGATATTGGGAAGATACAATATACGCAACTGTCACGCTCAACGAGGGCGAAGACAGAATTTTGGAAGATGATATCATTACAATTTGGGGAACATGTGACGGCAATTATACATATACAAGCGTTATGGGTGCTTCAATTTCTCTTCCCAAAATAGATGTAGAATATTTCGAGATTTCATAAAATTTGGTCGCATTCAAAAAGCTGAATGCGACCGTTTTCTTTTTTTATTCGATACTCATAGTTGCATAGGCGTTTAGGGTCATATCGGCGGTGTTGCCGCTGAGAAATTCATAATAGCCCTGTGCGCCGACCATTGCGCCGTTATCACCGCAATATTTAAGCTCCGGGGCGTAAAGTGCCCAGCCGTTTTTTCGGCAAAGATCCTCCATATCTCTGCGAAGAACCGAGTTGGCGGAAACGCCGCCGGCAAGCACGATTTTTTTATAACCGAGATTCTTTGCCGCTTTTTCCGTGTTCTCCGTCAGGCAGCGCACGACTGCCTTGATATATGATGCGCCGAGGTCGGGAACGCTGATTTCCTCGCCCTTTTGCTTTGCGATATTGATGGTGTTCAGTGCAGCGGTTTTCAGTCCCGAAAAGCTGAAATCATACGGTGCGCCGTCAACTCTCGGATGAGGCATCTTGTATGCCGTCGGGTCGCCGTCCTTTGCAACACGGTCGAGATTCAGCCCGCCGGGGTATGGCAGACCCATCGCCCTTGCCGCTTTATCCATTGCTTCGCCTGCGGCGTCGTCATGCGTGTAGCCGACGATTTTAAACTTTGTGTAATCCTTGACCTCAACAATATGGCTGTGTCCGCCCGAAACGACAAGGCAGAGAAATTCAGGCTCAAGCTTGGGATGGGTGATGTAGTTTGCGGCGATGTGGGAGCGCAGATGATGCACCGGAACGAGCGGAATTCCGCTCGCAAGCGACAGCCCTTTTGCGTAGTTCACTCCGACCAAAAGTGCTCCGATAAGTCCGGGCGCATAGGTAACGGCGATTGCCGAAATGTCCTCAAGGGTGCAGCCGGCGTCGCTGAGTGCCTTGTTGACAACGCCGGAAACCGCCTCAACATGGCGGCGTGACGCAATCTCCGGCACAACTCCGCCGTATATAATATGCTCCTGTACCTGCGAAGCGACAACGCTCGACAGAACTTTTCTGCCGTCCTCAACAACGGCAGCCGCCGTTTCATCGCATGAGGATTCGAGAGATAATATTTTCATTTGATATCACATTCTTTCAGTGTCATGATGACCGCATCCTCGGCGGGTTTTGTATAGAAATTTTTGCGCTCTCCCGCCGTTTGGTAGCCGAGCTTTTTATATAGCGAGATTGCTTTTTCGTTACTTTTGCGAACCTCAAGTGAGATGAATTCGCAGCTTCTTTCGAATGCATTTTTTTGAGCCGCTTGCAAAAGTCTTTCGCCAAGACCGAGACGCCTGTAATCGGGGCGAACGGCGATATTGTCAATATAAGCTTCGCCGCAAACCTCATGAACGCCGATATAGCCGAGCACTCTTTTGCCTAACTGAGCGACGAGAAAATGAGCGTTTTCGTTGTCCAGCTCCTCGGCGATCCCTTCCTCTGTCCACGCAGCGGAGAAACAAAGCTTTTCAATCTCGGCAATTTTCGCCACATGTTCGGCGGACATCGGCTTTATCTCGGCAGTCAATGCGTCAAGAAGTCTCGACACAAAGCACTCGATCTGATCCGCACAGGCGGAATATATGTCTTCGCTGCCGCCGTAAGGGTCTGAGATCTCAGGCTCGGGCACGATAACCTTGAACCTTGGGTTAAGAGCCATGATTGCCCGCTTATGCGATTCGGTCATGCAGACCATCAGGTCGGTTTCGTCAAATATATATTGATTGATCTGTCTTGAACGGTGATCGGAAATATCCGCACCGTGCATTCTTGCCGCCCAAAGTGCAAGCGGCGATGCGCTGTCGCCCGTGAATGCCGAAAGGCCACAGCTTTGGCAGCTTATGTTTTCGATTTTTCTGTCGGCAATGAGCCTTTTGCAAATGCCCTCGGCCATTGCGCTGCGGCAGGTGTTGCCGGTGCATACAAATGTAATTTTCATTTTGCATTATCCTTTTGAGTCGTACCAGCTTTTACCGCAATGAACATCTGCGGTTAGCTTGACCTTCATTTTGCAGGCGTTTTCCATTTCTTCACGAACGATTGCTTGAACCTGTTCCTTTTCGTTTTCGGGGGATTCGACGATCAGCTCATCGTGAATCTGCATAATGAGCTTTGCTTTGAGATTTTCCTTTTCAAGTCTGTCGTAAACACGAACCATAGCGATTTTGATTATGTCCGCTGCTGTTCCCTGAATCGGCATATTCCTTGCAACACGCTCGCCGAAGTTGCGGATCATCGCATTCGATGCGGCAAGTTCGGGCAGATAGCGGCGGCGCTTGAACAGAGTCTGAACATAGCCGTCCTCTTTTGCCTTGGCAATGACATTTTTCATGTAGCTGTCAACGCTGGAAAAATGGTGAAGATAGCCCTTGATATATTTGTCGGCTTCGGATCTCGTTACGCCGATATCGTGGGCGAGCGAAAATGCTCCGATGCCGTAAACTATGCCGAAATTGACTGCCTTTGCACGGCTTCTCATCAGCGGAGTGACCGCTTCAACGGGCATATTGAAAACCTGCGACGCCGTTATCGTGTGGATATCGTCGCCGTTGTTGAAGGCAGATATCATCGTCTCGTCGTTCGCAATGTCGGAGAGAACACGAAGCTCAATCTGCGAATAGTCGGCGTCAACGAGAACGCAGCCGTCCTGGGCGATGAAGAACTTTCTAAGCTCACGGCCGACGGGAGTTCTGACGGGAATGTTTTGAAGGTTCGGTTCAGTCGATGAAATTCGACCCGTTTTTGTTTCCGTCTGGTTGAGCGTCGAATGAATTCTGCCGTCGGGCGCAATGCATTTTTGCAAGCCGTCGCAATAGGTCGATTTGAGCTTTGCCAGCGTTCTGTATTCAAGAATGAGCGAGACTATCGGATAATCGGGCGCAAGACTCTCCAGCACATCGGCGTTGGTTGAGTAGCCCGATTTTGTTTTCTTCTTTGCCGGCAGTTGAAGCTTTTCAAAAAGAATTGTTCCGAGCTGCTTCGGTGAATTTATATTGAATTCCTCGCCTGCAAGGTCATATATTTCGCCGACAAGGGAGTTGATTTTTTCTTCAAGCACCGCTCCGTACCGACAAATGCTTTCACGGTCAACAAGAAATCCTGTTACCTCCATTGAGGAGAGCACCTTTGAAAGCGGCATTTCAATTTTGTAAAGGAGCGGCAGCTGATCATTTTCCTCAATTTGTGCGATGACCTTTTCCCATGCGCATTTCAAAGAGGCGGCATTGAGTGCCGTTTTGTTCTCCTCGGCTATTTCGGGGCAGAGTGCGCCGTATTCCTGCGCCATTCTGGCCGGCGAATAGTCGGTTGCCGAGGGATTGAGAATGTAGCCGGCAATCATAATATCGCTGATTTTTCCTTTTATTTGAACATTGCGCATGAACGCCCATGAATATAGCAGCTTTGCGTTGCAGGTTATTTTTTCGATATTTTCGTTTGAAAGAATATCGGCAAGCTCGGAGGCAAAGGTAAAGCTGCCGTTTTCAACGACGGCAATGAATTCGCCGCAGTCGAAAGCGATTGAAATTATATCGCCGTCCGAAAATTCGGGAACAAAATAAACTTTATCGCCGAGCTTGACCTCCGAGAGAGACTCAAGGTGCTTGACGGGAACGCTGACCGTTTCGATATCGTTTTGTTCGCCCTTGCCGAGGTCGAATTTTTCGATCATGCTGAACATTTCGAGCGAGGCGAGAAGCCTTGAAGCTTTGCCGCTGTCGGGAGCGGACGGAATATAGGAATCCATGTTCGTGTCGATCGGAGCGTCCGTGCGGATAGTGCCGAGCGTGTGGCTGAGCATTGCGCTGTCCTTGGAGTTGACGAGCTTTTCACGCAGCTTGTCCTTTATGTCGATAGTGTCAATATTATTATAGATATTTTCAACCGAGCCGAAACGCTGAATCAGGTCGCCGGCGGTTTTCGGGCCAACTCCGGCAACGCCGGGAATATTATCTGAGCTGTCGCCCTGGAGAGCCTTGATCTCAATCATCTGCCACGGCTCAACGCCGTAGTCCTCTTTGATTTTTGCTTTGTCGTAGGCAATGGTCTGGGTTCTGCCCATTTTGGTCGAGGCGAGGAGAACTGTCGTTGTGTCGCTGACAAGCTGCAAGCTGTCTCGATCTCCCGTTGCAATGAAGCATTTGTCGCCGTCCTTTGTTTGAACCGAGAGCGTGCCGAGGATATCATCGGCTTCCCAGCCGGCTTTTTCAACAACCTTGTAGCCCATGAGGGTCAAAAGCTCCTTGAGAACAGGCATCTGTTGTTTAAGCTCCTCGGGCATGGCGTGACGGCCTGCCTTGTATTCTGAATACATTTCATGGCGAAAGGTCGGCTTTTTGACATCGAAAGCAACCGCAACTCTGTCCGGTTGGCAATCGACGAGAAGCTTGTGAAAAATATTCATGAAGCCGTAAATTCCGTTGGTGTATTTGCCGTCCTTGGTGCTCAGCAGCTTTATTCCGTAAAAAGCACGGTTGATTATACTGTTGCCGTCAATAACAAGAAGTCGCATATTTTTCACCTTACTTTACAAGTTTAGCATTGATTTTGTCTCGGTCGGGAGTGACATTGACCGAGTAGTAAACATGGTATATGACCTTGCCGTAAGGCGCACCCTGCGGCTTTTTGAGATTTTTAACATAGGTGTAGTCAACTGGGACGAGCTTTGCGTCACGAGCCTTTGAATGATAGGCGGCAATCTCTGCCGCTTCAACTATCGCTTCGTCGCTTATCTCCCTGTTGTCGCTGACGATTATTACATGAGAGCCGGGAAATTTCTGCGTGTGCAGCCACATATCGTTCTTTGCGGCAGTCTTGAGCGAGAGCCTGTCGTTTTGCACATTGTTCCTGCCGACGAGAACCCGGAAGCCGTCGGTTGTTTTGTATTCGATCGGCGGCAGAGCCTTGGCTGATTTTTTATCCGTGCCCCGTTTTTTCTTGACATAGCCGCCGAGTGAAAGCTCATTGCGTATCTCGTCGATTTCCGCCTGTGTGTCGGCTCGTTCAAGCGAATCGGCAACCGTTTCAAGGTAGGCAAGCTCCTGCTTGCTTTCTTCAATGAAGCCTGTCAAAAGCTGTTCGGCAGTCTTTGCCTTGCGATATTCCTTGAAATATTTTTGTGCGTTTTGTGACGGAGATTTCGACGGATCAGCCTTGATCCTTATCGGTTTGTTTTCGTCATAATAATTTTCAAGGTCATAGAAAAGCGCACCCTTTTCGAGTCTGTAAAGATTTGCGTTGATAAGCTCGGCATTGATCCTGAACTTTTCCCTGTCGGCGCAGTGAGCCAGCTCCGTCTGCCTGAGACTGAGTTTTTTTGAAACTCTCGCTATTGCCGAATTGAGCAGCTTAACCAAGTCCTGCCCCTTCTGCTTAGTGCGTTCAAGACGGTCGCATTCATAATAAAATTCGTCAAGGAGTTCGGAAAAGCCGGATTTGATCTCCGTTCTGTAACGGTCGCCGTACTGTCTGATCGGAAAGAATGAAAAGTCAACGGGTTTGCCCGTCTCGTCCTTGAGCATGAAAGGAATGCCCGGTTCGTTCATGATAATGTTGCGCAATTTATCAAGATTCTCGGAGAGAAATTCAAACCCTCTGTCACTGACCTCGTCTGTATAAAGCTCGGCAAATTCGCCGCAAAGCTCACGGCAGGTGAGGGGGGAAGCACCCTGCAAGGTGTTGAGTACGGCAGACGAGAGCGTTTTTGATGGAAACGATTTGATCTGAGCGATGAGATTTTCAGTCGAGTGATCCGTTATGTTGAGCTTGCTTTGCGGCGGCGGTGCGATATATTGGAAGCCGGGCAGTATTTGCCGAACCGCCGATTGGCTGAGGTCAACACGCTTGATTGCGTCAACAATTTTTCCGTCGCCGTCGAAGAGAATGATGTTTGAGTATTTTGCCATTATCTCAATCGAGAGAATGAGCTTTATTTTATCGCCGATTTCGTTTGTGGCGTTGAAGTCAAGGTAAAGTATTCTGTCAAGACCGGATTGACGGATATCGACAAGCTGAGCGTTGAGCAACTTCTTTCTCATCAGCATACAGAACATCGGCGGAACAGCCGGATTTTCCGGCGCATGTTCGGTCAGATGAATTCTCGGACTGTTGCCTCTGATTGAAAGGAAAAGCTTCTTCGCTCCGCCTTTTCCTCGAAGGTGAATAACCAGCTCCTCACGGGAGGGCTGGTGGATTTTTTCGACTCTGCCGAATGCGGCTTCTCTGAGCAGCTCGTCTTTAATTTTGCTGAGAAATATTCCGTCAAGTGCCATAATTACCTCAAATAAATTTTATCGGATTTTCCTGCTTAATGTCAATGATTTCAATTTCCGGAAACCGAGCCTGCAATTTTTTCACAATCACGGGAACAACAACGATTTCCGTTTCGTAATGTCCTGCGGCGATGAGCGTTATGCCCTCGCCGACGCAGTCAAGAAAGTTGTGGTGCGATGCGTCGCCGGTGATGAAAGCGTCGATTTTATCTGCCGCTTCGATCAGCGAGCAGCCTGCGCCGGTGCAGATTGCGATTTTTTCAATCGTTCTGCCTGCGTCGGCATAGCGCACCGTGGTGTTCAGGGTTTTTGCGATTTTTTCTGCCAGCGTCGCCGCCGTGGTCGGTTCGACCGTTCCGAGTCTCAATATCGGATCGTCGGCACGGGTCACATTTATTCCGAGCAGCTCCGCAAGACTGTCGTTCGTTCCGCCCTCTGCAATGTCAAGCGGAGTGTGACAGCACAGTGCGTTGATCGAGCTTGCGACAAGCTCATACGGTACGCTGCCTTTTGTTACGGATTTGATATGGTTAAAAATGACCGGATGGTGGCTGATTATCAGATTTGCCCCTATCGTTTTGGCTTTTTTGATTTCTTCGGGAGTTATGTCGAGCGCAACGGCAACCTTTTTTACCTCGGCTTCCATATCGCCGACAAGCATTCCGCTGTTGTCCCAATCCTCCTGCGTTTCAAAGGGAGCGATGCTGTTAAGATAATCGTAAAAATCCTTTACCTTTGCCATTTTTCCACCTCTTTTATTATTGCTTCAAGCCGCCTCTTTTCGTCCTCGTCGCCGCCGTGGGCGTTGAGTGCGGAAAGGCGAGCCGTTATTCTTTTTAGCTTTTTATTTTTGAAAGCTTCTGCCGCTTCGTCGTTATGGGTGAGGAGACTGCCGAACATAATTTCGGCTTCGGTGTGGGAGGTTACAGAGCCTGTATAAGCCGCTCCGATGCATATGTAAACCTTGCTGTCCTCGAAGCATACCGCTTCATCGGTTATCTCGAAACCGTTGGCAAAAAGGTATTTGCGAACATCCTCGTCATGCGACTGCGGCTGCAAAATCAGCTTGTATTTTTCGTCTTTGACCCATTCGGCGGCTGTCAGAATTTCGGAGATCAAAATGCCGCCCATGCCTGCGATAACAATATCGTCGGCGTCGTCGGGAGAAACACATTTAAGCCCATCGGAAAGGCGAAGCTGAATCCTGTCCTCAATATGGTTGCTGCGGACGGTTTCCAAGGCGTTTTCCAATGGACCTTTTCTGAGGTCTGCCGCAACGGCAGACGGTATTTTGCCCGACAAAATGAGCGCAGTCGGCAGGTAGGCATGGTCGGTTCCGATGTCAGCGACACGGGAACCGTCACGAACCATATCCGCCGCCGATTGAAGCCTCGGCTTAAGTCGAATCATTTGCTTGCAAGATAAGCGTTGATATCCGCAACCATCTGCTCAACATCAACACCGTGAACGGCGCAAGCCATCTCAAGGCTCTCTCCTCTTGCCGAGGGGCAGCCGAGACAGTGCATACCCATGTTCAAAAAGAATTCGGCTGTGCCGTTGTCTGCGTCGAGAATATCGCCTATAAGCATATCTTTAGTAACTTCTGTCATATGAAAACCTCCGTTTTATACTGTTATGGCAATGTCGCAATTTATACGGTATTGTCATATATATATTATACACATTATTTAATTTTTTTCAAGGTTAAATGCCTTTATACTCTTTTCAAAGAGGTAAAAATATGGTAGAATAGACCGAACGGAGGTAAAAGGCATGAAAAAGTTTTTGTTTTATCTTATAGAATGGACATGGGCGCTGCCGATCAATCTTATCGGTTTTATCGGCTATATTATTTTTGCGGTTATCAAGGGCTGCAAGCATGAAAGATTTTTTAATGCGACGGTTACATATGTGCCCGGCGATTGGGGCGGAATTTCGTTCGGAACATTTATTTTTATGAATCCCGATCGACCGGACGATTGGCTTAGGGACACAAGGATTCACGAATACGGCCACACATGGCAGGCTCTCCTGCTCGGTCCCGTCTGGTTTCTTGTTATTGCGATTCCGTCATTTATCTGGTGCAATTTCAAGCCCTGCATAAATTATCGAAAGAACAACGATGTCTCCTATTATTCCCTCTATTGTGAAGCGTGGGCAAACGCATGGGGACAGAAGTTCACCGGACTCAAGCAGACGAGGATAGGAAAGTGACGGCAGATACCGAATTTTAGATGAGGCTATTTAAAATCACACAGGTGCACCGGTAACCTGAATTGTCCCGAAAGGAAAGAACATATGAAAGCAGAATACAAGGCAGCAGCCAAGATAAACCTTATGCTCGATATCCTCAGAACTCTTGATAACGGATATCACAGCCTGTTTATGATCATGCAATCGGTCGGACTTTACGACACGGTGAGCGTTGAAACGGCTGATGACAAAAAGATCACGATATCGTGCAGCGAATCGGCTCTGCCGTGCGACAAGTCAAACATCGCATACAAGGCTGCGCAGGCTTTTTTTGACTGCACCAAAATCAAAAATACGGGCATAAAAATCCATATCGAAAAGAACATTCCCTTTGCCGCAGGTATGGCGGGTGGCAGTGCCGACGGAGCGGCGGTCATTGCTGCGCTCAACGATATTTTTTCGGCAGGACTTAGCTCAAAGGAGCTTTGTGCGATCGGCGTTAAGGTCGGTGCGGATGTTCCGTTTTGCCTGACGGGAGGCACTTGTGTTGCGCAGAATATCGGCGAGATCCTTTCGCCGCTGCCCGATCTTTCCGATTGCTGGATCGTGCTTGCAAAGCCGGAGAGGGGAGTTTCCACCAAGGAGGCTTATTCCGCATTTGATACGGCGCAGAACATTCGCCATCTTGACACCTGCGGTATGTTGTATGCCGCATCGCAGGGTGATATTTATGAGATGTGCCGCCGCTGTAAAAATGTTTTTGAACAGCTTATCGAGGTTCCCGAGCGAGTGCCAATCAAGTCGGTTCTCAACCGCTACGGAGCGTTGGCAGCCTGTATGAGCGGAAGCGGCCCGACGGTTTACGGAATTTTTGACGACGAGTCGAAAGCCGAGTGTGCTGCGGAAAGTCTGCAATCAATCGTAAAACAGGTCTATATCACAAAGCCCGTCAGGTCGGGACTTGAAAAACTTTAGGCAATGCCGCACCCCAAAAATTGTGCGGTATTATCCTTATAACAAACAAAAAGGCAACGAAATCGTTTTGTGATCTCGTTGCCTTAAATGTTTACTTTTCAGTCAAATTATTTGACGAGGATAGAGGGTATATAAGCGTAAATTCCTCTCAAAACGGTAAGGATACCGTGCGCAAGATAACGAAGTACGGTTCTGAACTTGTATGCTGTGACAGTCTCCGAATGCTCCTGATTCGGGATGTTTGAGCCTTCCTTAACGGCAAGATCGCTTGTGTAAAGGATCTCTGTGCTGTAGGTTGAAAGATCTCTTTCGTCAAGAGTGATTACCATTGAGCCTTGATCCGTAATGCTGCTGTATGACTTAAAGGTTGTGCCGGGAACGCTTACTGCGTCAACGCCGTCAACATTTACGCTGAAGTTGTTGACATGGTCATGACCGAAGAAGCACGCCTTGACATCGCCGGTTTCAACGAATGAGTCCCACTGACCCTCGTTATCGGCTGACGGGCACGGAGCTTCGGAAAGAATTCCGTCAAATGCAAAGTAGTTCGGAAGATATGTAGCGGATGTTCCGTCGGAGAAGTTCCTGGTGATCTTGCCGAGCTGGAACGGGAGAGAGAACATAACCGCCTGTGTAGCCTCCTGCGGAATTATATGCTCAAATGCAAGCGAAGGAACGACCTCGCCGCCGTTAGCTGCCTTGAGCTTTGCGCTTTCTGCTTCGTACCATTCAATCTGATCCTTGCGAACGCAGTCATAACCTTTTCTTGAGGTTTGCTCGTTGTAAACATAATCTCCGCTGTCGAAGAACCAGAGGTTGTATACAACATTGTTTCCGTCGCTTGAAAGGATCGGAAGATTGTGAGTAGCGCAGCCGTGGAGCGAAGGATCTGCATCGTAAGCAAGACATCCGTCATATGACTGATACTTCTTGAGCATTTCTTCCTTTGTTACGGTCGGAGCGGACTCATCGTCATGGTTGCCGAACACGAAAGTAAAGGGAACACCCTTGCTTTCAAGGATCGGGAATACTTCGTCGTAGCCTTTCCAGTAGCTTTCTACCGTACCGTCCTCGGCACTCATGATGTTGTCGCCGAGGAAAACGACAAGGTTCGGGTCGGATGCGTCAATAGCTTCCGCAATGTAAGCCTTGAGAGCTTCGCCGACAGGGAAGCCGGACTGAATATCGGCAAGAACAAGGATCTTGAAATGTCCGTTCTCGTCGAATTGAAGTGTTGTGTCGCTCTTTGCGGACGCAAAAACAACGCCCGAAACGAGGATAACAACAGCTAAAAAGATTGATAAAACTTTTTTCATGGTTTCAACCTCCATAGAATTTTTCAATAACATATTAGCACAAACTAACCGCAATGTCAATTGACGATTATCCGATTCTGTTCATTTTATCAACAATTTTGCTCAGATTAAGTTCATTATTTTTGTCAAGAATCCATACATCGCCGCCATCGTTACCTCTGATCGTACCGATCATGCCGTCGATGAAAAGCAGTGCTGCGCCGTTTTCGATCGCAAGGCCTTGTTCGAGTCTTGTGAGAACGGCTTTTTTAAAGGTTTGCCAGTAGTCGGATTCATAGTGCGGACAGGCACAGTAGGGAAGAATGCCGAGACAGTCGCAAAACATGAAGCTGTGTTCGAAACCGCAGTCGTCATAGCCGACATCGAACCAGCAGACTGCGCCTGCGCTGTAGCCTGACATAACCTTGCCGCTGTTGTATGCTTCGATAAGAGCCTTGTCAGCCCCTGTTTTGCGCCAGGTTTCCATCATGAAACGGACATCGCCGCCGCCGACATAAATGATATCTGCACCGAGAATGACGGAACGGATATCTTCAACGGTTCTTTTTTCGTCCGTGAGGAAGAGAATTTCGAATTGACAGCCGAATTTTTCAAATCCGTATTGAATATGCTCGTCGCCGTTGATATCGTCATAGCCCGCCGTCGGAATAAAGAGAACCTTAGGACATTTTTTGTCTGCAAGAGAGACGATTTTTTCAAAAATATTGATTATTTCACCGTCGTTATAGCGGCCGCCGCCGATTGCAACAATTTTTCCCATGGTTTCCTCCTCCTTATTTATGGTAGAGCTTCTTTGTCTGGTATTTCGGTTCGCAGGTTATGTTTATACCGAACTTTTTGAATACGGATTCGTCCTGCTCCTTGAGGATAACCGTTGCGTGAGCCTCCATGCCTCTGAGTTTCGGGATCTGCTGGAGGGCAAGCTTTGCCAGCGGGTTGGTTGCCGCCGAAACGGAAAGAGCGATGAGCACTTCGTCAACATGAAGCCTCGGATTATGGTTGCCCATATATTTCACTTTAAGCTCCTGAACCGGCTCAATAACTGCAGGGGAAAGCAGGTGGATATCATCGTTGATTCCGGCGAGACTCTTGAGAGCGTTGAGCATCGCCGCTGCTGCTGCGCCCATCAGAAGCGAGGTCTTACCCGTGACAAGCGTGTCCTTGCCCGTTTCGATTGCCATTGCAGGCTCGTTCGTGGCGTCCTCTTTGGCCTTTGCCGCAGCGATAACCGGTCGCTCGTCGAGAGAGATGCCGGTTTTTTTCATGATAAGCTTTATTTTGTCAACGCTTGACTGATTGCCGAGTCCTTTTTTGACTGAGCACTGCTCGGTAAAGAAGCGTCGGATAATTTCCTGCCTTGAAGCTTGGCAGCAGGCTTCGTCGTCGATGATGCAGTTGCCTGCCATATTAACGCCCATGTCCGTGGGTGACTTGTACGGGCATTTGCCGTAGATCTGGTCGAAGGTAGCCGCAAGCACCGGAAAAATTTCAACATCACGGTTGTAGTTGACCGTCATTTCTCCGTATGCTTCAAGGTGGAACGGGTCGATCATGTTGATATCGTTGAGGTCTGCCGTTGCCGCTTCATATGCGAGATTAACGGGGTGATTAAGCGGCAGATTCCAAATCGGGAATGTTTCAAATTTTGCATAGCCTGCGCTGATTCCTCTTTTGTGCTCATGATAAAGCTGAGAAAGGCAGGTAGCCATTTTTCCGCTGCCCGGACCGGGAGCCGTTATAACGACAAGGGAGCGTGATGTTTCAATATATTCGTTTTTTCCGAAGCCGTCGTCGCTGACGATTTTGTCAACATCGGACGGGTAGCCCTCAATGCTGTAATGGTGGTAAACCTTAATACCGAGGCTTTCAAGCCGCTTGCAGAATGCGTCAGCCGCCGGCTGTGCGCTGTAACGGGTCATGACGACGCTGCCGACAAGGAGTCCGATCCCTCTGAATGCGTCAATGAGTCTGAGAACATCAAGGTCATATGTAATGCCGAGGTCGCCTCTTATCTTGTTCTTCTCAATGTCAGAGGCGTTGACAACAATAACTATCTCCGCCTGATCCTTGAGCTTCATCAGCATTTTGACCTTGCTGTCGGGAGCAAAGCCGGGGAGAACCCTTGACGCATGATAATCGTCAAAGAGCTTGCCGCCGAATTCAAGATAAAGCTTGCCGCCGAATTGGCTTATTCTTTCTCTGATATGCTCAGACTGCATCTTAACATATTTTTCATTATCAAATCCGATTTTTTTCAACATCAACACCCCAAAAATTGCATAATACGATTTATTATAATACCTGCGGAGTTTTTTTTCAATAAGATTTATTGATTTATTTTGCAGCTTAAACGAAAAGTTTGATTTTTATTTGACTTGAATGAAAAATACGGATATAATTAAGGATAGTTACATAATTGCAGAAGGAGTTGATTTTTTTGAAAAAAACGCTTCATAAATGGGAAAATCCGCTTTTCTTCCGTGAGAACAAGCTTGACGGACACAATCTTGCCCTGCCATACGACGCAAGGGATAAGGTGAAATACGGCGAGTCTAAATATAAGCTTTCGCTTAACGGCGAATGGAAATTCAATTGGCAAATGGGCGTTGATAACCGGTTGCAGAATTTTTTCTGTACGGATTTTGACGACGGCGAGTGGGACACGATAAGAGTTCCGTCGGTTTGGCAGTTGTCGGGCTACGGGAAACCGATCTATCTCTGCTCGTCGATGCCGCCTCAAGTCTCGACGGTCAAATCGCAAATTCCGAAAATCAGCCATGAGAAGAATGAAATAGGCTTCTATCGCCGTCGATTCGTTCTGCCCGAAAGCTTTGACGGCAGAAGAATTATTCTGCATTTCGGTGCGGCAAAGTCTGCCCTTTATGTTTATGTCAACGGCGAATATGTCGGCTATTCTCAAGGCTCGATGACTCCCGCCGAGTTTGATATAACCGATAAGCTTTGCAAAGGTGAAAATATTCTCGCCGCAAAGGTCATGCGCTTCAGCGACGCAACCTATCTTGAAAATCAGGATATGTGGCAGTTCTCGGGAATTTATCGTGAGGTTTATCTTGTGGCTGAGCCTGAAGCCACGGTTGAGGATATCTACGCAAGAGCAACTCTTGACGACAGTTATAACGACGGCATACTCGATCTGACGCTTAGATTCAGCACGGATAAGGAGATTACCTGCCGTGTTGACCTTGACAAGAACGAAATTTTCAAGGGTAAGGCAAAGGGCGAACTTGAAATAAATCATATAGTCGAAAAATGCCGCAAATGGAGTGCCGAAACGCCGGAGCTTTATACGCTGACAGTCAAGCTATATGTCGGCGCACGCTGTACGGTCAAAAAGGAGATAAGAATCGGCTTCAAAAGAGTTGAAATAAAAGGCAATGTGTTTTATATAAACGGTCAAAAGGTAATAATCAAGGGCGTGAATCGTCATGATTACGACCCGAATCACGGCTGGGCAGTGCCGAGGGAGAGATATTATCAGGATCTTTACCTAATGAAGCAGGCTAACATCAACGCAATAAGAACCAGCCATTATCCCGACGATCCGTTTTTTTACGAGCTTTGCGATGAGCTTGGCTTTTATGTAATGGACGAATGCGATGTTGAAAGTCACGGTGTTCGTAGAAAAAATGTCCCCGGCGACAATCCTCTTTGGACTTCCGCAGTTGTTGACAGAGCGAAAATGACGGTTCTGCGTGACAGAAGCCATGCCTGCATTTGCTTCTGGTCGCTCGGCAACGAGGCGGGGGACGGCTTGAATTTTGCCGAGATGAAAAAGACGATTTTGAAGCTCTGCGACCTTTATCCGATACACTATGAGGGCGATTTTGACCTCACAAAATCGGATTTTATCAGCCGAATGTACCCGATGGAAAATGTTGTCGATAAGCTCGTTAACAAAGAGGCGATAACGGCGACAATGTTCGACAATATCGCCAATGCCCTTGCCGCCGACAACAAGGATGTGCCGAAATCGGCGTTTGACGATCATCCCGTAATCTATTGCGAGTACGCTCATTCAATGGAGAACAGCCTCGGCAATTTCAAGGAATATGTCGATGATTTTGAAAAGTACGACCATATGACCGGCGGCTTTATTTGGGATTTTGTCGATCAGGCGATACACAAGGACGGCAAGTGGCTCTACGGCGGCGACTTTGACGAGGGTTGGTCGAGTTTCTATTTTTGCGCCAACGGCATAATCGCTGCCGACCGCACGCCGCACCCGGCTTATTATGAGGTCAAGCAGGTTTATTCCAATGTTTGCGCCGAGGATATTGACATTGACAGAAAAAGAGTTACAATAAAGAACAAGAATTATTTTGTTGAGCTTGATTATTGTTATCTTGAATGGTCGGTTGCAAGGGACGGCAAAACGATTGAAAGCGGTAGGCTTTCTCTTGACAGAATCGCTCCGCGGAAATCCGCTGCGGTGAGTGTTCCGTATTCGACCGAGTTTGAAACCGGCGAGTACATTCTTACGCTTTCGTTCAGATACAAAGACGAAAACGAGTGGCACAAGGCCGGCGATGAGATAAGCTTCAATCAGTTTACTCTCAGCAGCAAAAAGGCGAAGCCCGAGCCGAGGGACAAAATGATTAAGATTCTTTCCAAGGGTAAGGTTCACAGGATAATCGCAGGCGACACAACCGTTACTTTTAAGGATAAAAAGCTTTACGGAATCGACTTCGGCGACGGAAATATTCTTGATAATTCGCTCTCGTTCAGACCGAATTTTTTCCGCCCGTTGACGGATAACGACACAAATTATTTCAATTTTGCGCCGATGTTCAAGCGTCTCAATCCGCTCTATCTTTGGGATATAACGAGCCGAACCGTCAGCGTAAAGAGCTTTTACATCTTCCCGTTCAGCGGTTCGTGCATTGTAAATATTCATTGGTTTGCGCCGTTTGCGGGTCATGTTGAGACGGACATTATCGTAAACAGCGACGGCAGCGTGAATATCGGGCAGAATATGAAAAGCCCTGTTCTGCCCATGCTTCGTTCGGGCGTAAGGCTCGGAATAAACAAGGATTTTTGCAATGTAAAGTGGTACGGCAGAGGTCCGGAGGAAGCCTATTGCGACAGAAAAACGGGACAGAAAATTTCGGAATTCAGCAGGAAAGCCGACGAGCTTTTCCATTACTATATGCGGCCGCAGGAAAACGGCAACAGAACCGATGTCCGTTCGCTTGAGGTTACGGACGACAGAGGCAACGGATTTTCCGTCAGCTCGGATTTTCCGTTTGAGTTCTCCATGCACAGCTATTCTCAGGAGAAAATCGAAAAAGCCATGCACAACCATGAACTCACCAAGGACGAATATTATTCGCTTTGCATTGACGCAAAACAGCGTGGAGTCGGCGGCGATATGCCGGGAACGGCTTGCCTGCATGAGCCGTACAAAATGCACAGCGGCAACTATTCGTTTGCCTTTAGCATAAAAAGAAAGAGGTGAGGTTTTGCGGCGATGCTTGAATGTGACCTTCACGGTGCACTGTTTGAAATCAGCGAAGCCATTGACAATGCGGTAAATAAAAGCACCTCGCCTTCGATTGTGCGGTGTTGCCCTCGATGCGATTCGAGGTGCGACAGAGCAATTTTTATAATAAGGAGTAATGCAAAATGAAAAAATTTATTTCTGTACTTTCTGCGCTTTCAATCGCAGCAGCTTTGAGCGTCGGTTCATCGGCGGCGCTGCTCGGTGATGTTAACAACGACGGTAAAATCAACTCTACCGATGCGCTTTGTGTGCTTCAGTACAGCGTTGGTATCACCGTAAAAAACTTTGATGAATTAAATGCGGATGTAACCAAGGACGGACAAATCAATTCCGCCGACGCTTTGAAAATTCTCAGAATTTCCGTCGGTCTTGAAAAAGCCGAAGAAGCTTCTTCAACAAAGAGCGAAACGGTCAAGGCATACAACGCTGCTCTTGCAAAGACCTATCAGCAGGTAAAGCAGGCGACGATAACGCAGAGCGAAAGCGGAATGTATACGCTTAACGGCAAATCGGAACAGTTTAATACACCCTCCACATCAAAGACGGGCGATTTCAAAAACGGCGTAGATGAGGACAATTTACCGGCTTATGCTTACGGTCCGGATACAAAGCTTACGGAGAGTATGATCGACTCGGCGAGCGTTACCAAGCTTTCCGACGGATATAAGGTCAGACTGGTTATGAAATCGGAAAAGGTCGATGTGAAGAAAGATTCTGTTTATAACACTGCCGGCGGATTCCCGTTCGAGTTTGGCTACGACGGAACGCCCATAAAGGAATACACATCGGGCAGCGTTACTTACAGCGGCACGGTGATCGAGGCAACCATTGACGCAAGCGGCAGAGTGAAGGAGCTGAGCGTCAAAACTCCGTACAATTCGGAATTCACGATGAAGCAGAGAATCGGCAAGGTTGACAAGATAACCGAAAAGGGCGAAACGGTATATTACGCAACATTCACATTTTAAATAAAGACGATACTGCGGTACTGGTTAAAGTCAAAAAGCTGATGCGGAATTGAATCTGCATCAGCTTTTTTTCACTCGGTTTTTTCAATTATTTCGTGCGGCTTTTCTGCGATATACTCCGCTCCTGCGGCTATCAGCTCGGAAATGTCACGGTTGCCCCATGTTACACCGACGCAGGGAAGCCCCGCATTGTGAGCCGTTTGAACATCAACCTCAGAATCGCCCGAGTAGACGCATTTTGCTTTATCTGCGCCGAGCGTTTTGATAACATAAAGCACCGAATCGGGAGCAGGCTTTGACGGAAAACGATCCATTTTTCCGACCACTAAATCGAAAATATCACCGAAGAAATCCTTGACGACCTTTTTTGCCGCTTCGTCCGCTTTGTTGGACACGACGGCAACCTTGCAGCCTTTCTGCCTGAGCGTTTTTATGACATCGACAATGCCGTCATAGGGCTTTGTGAAGTCAGCTATATGTTCAAGATAATATGCCGTGAAAATTGCAAGCGTTTTGTCGTAATCCTCGTCGGAAATATTCTGCGGAGCGGCACGCTTTACCAACATTTTTATTCCGTTGCCGATGAAGCGGCGAACCTCGTCAACCGTCCTTTCGGGATAATTCATCTGACGCATTGCATAGTTAACGGCGTTTGCCAGATCCTGCAAGGTGTCAAGAAGCGTTCCGTCAAGGTCAAAAATATATGTGTTGTATTTCATTGTCATCACCGATTTGATATTATAGCACAATCGGCGAAAAAAGCAAATTATTTTTTAACATGGTCGTAAATCGTTTTTGCTATTGTCTCGGCTGTTTCGTCGAGCTTTTCGTCAAAGGCTTTGTTGTCTTTTTCGTTGGTTATGAAACCGACTTCAAGCAAAAGCGACGGCATATCCGTGTCGGAGTTTATGTAATAATCGCCGTAGAAATTGTCACGGAAACCTTTCTTGACCCCGCGGCTTTTCTGACCTGTCAGCTTGCAAATATTTGCGACAAGGTCTTCCGCAATCGTGTATTCGTCGCCCTTCGGATTTCTCGAAACCCACGCTTCGATCCCGTTTGCGTTCTTGTCGTCGGCGGAATTTCTGTGTACGCTGACAAAGAGCGTGCAGCCCTTTTTGTTTGCCGATTTGCAGCGTTCCTTGAGCGTCACATCGGAGTCGTCGCTGCGGGTGAGATAAACCTTTATACCCATCGCTTCAAGCTTTTCTTTTATTTTCAGCGTGAGCCGGAGATCATCGTCCTTTTCAAAGCGGTTGCCGTCGGTTGCGCCGACATCGTCCGCTCCGTGACCTGCGTCGAGGCAGACATAAGGCTCGCCGGAATAGGCATATTTAGTCTCAAACACACCGCCCCGTACGCAGACGACGGCAACGACCGCCGCCAGCAGCACGGCGAATATTATAATGTTCTTTTGCTTTCTTTTTGTTTTGGACTTCATTTTATCACCTTAATAATGATTGGTTAAAACCGGTTTCATCGGTTTTCTCGGGTATCGTTAAGGCAGTTGCCGATCGGGGCGTTTGCAAGTTTTTCGCTTGCATTATCTCACTTCATCAGTTTATCATAAACCTCGCCGCTTATGCAATAGGTTGCGATCGAACCGTCGTTGAAGGTTATTTCCGCAATGCGGTAATCGTTGCCGCAGAAGCCGAAGAGGAAGCAATTGTCAAGCACCTTTTGAATGGTTGATTTGTTCGTTATCTCGTTCGGTACATTCTTTTTAATATAATGGCAGGAAAAATACGGATTTTCTTTAGCTGCGTTGTCGCATTTTTCTACATCTTTAACGCTGCTGTAACCTCCCGCAAAAATCGGGAGCATATCAATATTTTTTTCATTGACCGATTCCGCCCTTGTGCAAAGTCTTATACTCTTGACATCGCTCACCGTGATTTTGGATTCAAGGTATTTCATATATCCGTTGTCGGTGAGATATTTCACGGTGTTTGTCATCGACTTGGTGAGAACGACCGCTTTTACGGCGTATCCCATTGTTCCTATTGTTCTATCCTTCGAGGCGAAAGCGGTTTTTGCCAGCTTCAACTCCGAATCCCTGCCGGAAACAGACAGGATTTCTCCCGTTTGCTGATCGACATATTCGCCGTATTCGTTGAGATACCAATCGGCGTCTTCATAAAAGATTTCCGTTCCGAAAGTGATAACTCCCAGCTCGTCCTCCGGCTTGTGGAAGAAAAGATCCTCCGAGGTTTGGTTTTCAAGGTCGGTGCGGACTGCTTTCTTCAACTCATCCGTAATAAATCCACCGCTTTGGTTTTCTTTGAGATATTTCGAGAAAAGGAAGAAATAGTTATTCGGGTTTTCTTCTGCCGACAGCTCGTTAAAATCGTAGTTGCAAAAAGAACCATGGTTAAAGAAGCTGTCAATTGCGCTTTTGATGACATCTGTGTCACTCAAGCCGAAAATCCGCTTTGTGTTTTCTTCGGTTGTTTCGCTGTAATAACGCTTAATGGTTTTTCCATTTTTAAGCGTATAAATAATTTGAAAATTCGTTGCGCAGGCGTCCGAAGCCGTGGCTTTGATATGTCCTTTTTGAACAAAGCTTCGGTGAATTTCGATCAGACGGCGAATCGTGCTTTCGTCCTCAACGGAAAATGTGGGGTACAAAAAGTCCTGATTTCCTTTGCCGTTAACGAATGCGGTTGCTCCGTTAATACCGTCAATGCCGTTGTATCCGGAATGTGCCTCCATCGACGAATAGCCGTAAGTCGGATCTCTTTTGAGAGAATTGTCGTCATTTATGGTGCTGTAAGGGTTGATAACGGTTGCCCCGAATTCGATCGACCGGACATCTTCTGCGTCGGGGATTCTTGAAGCATAGCCGAAAAGACCGGTTGAAAAAATCGTTGTAACTATCGCCAGTACGGCAATATATGCGGGGATTTTTTTGAGCATTGATTTTAATATCAGCTTGCGCCTGTGGCCGAACACCATTTTAAAGATAAAGTAGGGAACGATGAAGAAACCGACGGAGATGAGAAATGTCGAAAAGTTTCCCTTTTCCATATCGTACATACCCTCGGCAATTGCATACAGCCCGAAGATTACGGAGAATGCTCCGACGCCGACGGCACAGATTTCATTCAGCCCTTTTGCCCTGCCGAAAGAACCGCTGATCTCGTTTTTGCGCTTTGAGAACGCAAAATACGCAATCGCAAAAATAACGGCGGCATAGACAAAGCACATAATTGCGCCCGAATAATCATAAATTGTGAGATTATAGAACGGCGTACCGTCCTGACTGAAAGTAAAGTATTTATTATAATAGGCACTGCTGTAGTACGAGAGACTGCCGCTGTAGAATATTTTATCGCCATATTCGTCTGCGGTAAAGTCCGGGGAAGACAAGAAATCAGCAATACCGATATACGGGCTGAAAAAATTCCAGTCGCCCTCGTAAACGCCTATTCCGCCGAGGGTGTAAAGACCTCTGAACAGTCCGAAAAGGAAGCCTGCCGTCATCGGAAACAGCGAAATTATTCCGGTGAATATCAGTCCCTCGACGATATTGCCCGAAAAGGCGAAAACGGCGGCGGTGACGGAGAAAAAGAGGGTGTATATTCCCACAAGGTACAAAACAAGATATACCGCTATTTTTATCAATGCCGCATTCGGGGTAAATCCGCTTGAGAATACCGCAACAAGCTCAAAGAACGCTGCTGTGATTACGGCAATGCAGAACGGGAGAACACCACCGAGGTATTTCGAGAGAAAGATTTTTTTCCTGCTCATACCGAGCGAGAAAATAACATTGCATTGCTTCTTGCTCTGCGCAAACGAGAAAAGAGATATTCCTGCGATGATTCCGAAAAGAATAAGCAGTGGATTAACTAAGAAATCCCAATCGACGACCATCGGCCAAAAGAAACCGAAAGAGTCATTCAGCATTTCCTTTTTGGCTGACGAGGAAAATATATAATTTATATCAATATAATTTATGAGTGTGCAAAAAAGCAGAAAGACGAAAGAAATTATCGGAATAAAGCAGGTTCTTTTGCATGAATTCCGAAACATTGCCGAAAACGGACTTGCTTCGAACTTTTTATTTTTCATGGTGTGATTCCTCCTTGTATTTATTCGCTTTATCACGAGAAGATTTTTTCAAAGTCATAATCCGTGTCCTCCATTTCCTCCAAGAAAATTTCTTCGAGAGAAAGCGGGAAGCGTTCACAAAGCACGGGATCGAGCGAATTGATGATTTCCTGCGCTTTTTCGACATTTTCCGACACGGTAAAGGTGATTATCTTGCCGTCCTTTTTGAAGTTCTTGAGATTCAAATCTCCGAAGGCTTCACGGTCAAGCTCATCCTTGAATGCAAGGCGGAACTTGCAGCGTGTTCCGTTCATATCGTCCACGGCGCAGTCCATTGCGATAGTCTGCCCGTTGATGAGGGCGATGTGGTCGCACATATCGGCAAGCTCATGAAGGTTATGTGAGGAAATGATTATCGAGCATTCCTTTTCCGCCATGTAGTCGAGCAAAATTTTCTTTGTCAGGTTTCTTTTTGCCGGGTCAAGTCCGTCAAAGGATTCGTCGAGAAGAATTACCTTCGGCAGACATGAAAGGCCGAGTATTACTTCGGCTTGGCGCTGCATTCCCTTTGAAAAGCCGATGAGCTTTTTCTTCGGGTCAAGTCCGAAAAGATCGGTCAGCTTCTTGAATGTATCCATGCAAAAATTCGGGTGGAAGCCCTTGTAAAATTTCGCCATGGAGTTCATTGACGAGCCGAGTCCGAAATAAATATCATCGGGAACATAGAAAAGTTCGGTTTTAAGCTCGGGATGGCTAAAAAGACTTTGACCGTCCAGCTTAACATCGCCGCTGTCGGGCAGATAAACTCCTGCGATGATTTTCAAAAGCGTTGTTTTGCCTGCTCCGTTGTAGCCGACAAGCCCGTAAACCGAGGATTTGCCGACCGTAAAGGAAAGATCCTTGATCGCCGTGTAATCATCAAAGGTTTTCGTAATATTGTTTATTTCAATCATGTTATTTATCCTCCTCGTATATTTTGTCGAGAAGCTCAATCAGCGAGTTCTTGTCAACTCCCTTTAGCTTGAGCGAACGCAGATCAGGCTCAATGTCCCTGAGGGCTTTTTCCACGATTGATGTGTTGTCTGCGGCGTCGGAGGAAACGAAACTGCCCCTTCCGACAAGCGTGTATATGATTCCCTCGTCCTCCAGGTCTGCAAAGGCACGCTTGACCGTGTTGACATTGATGCCCGTTTGAAGTGAAATTGCTCTGATAGACGGGAGCTGCTCATCTGGTTTGTAGATGCCGAGGCGAATGCAGGTTATCAGTTGGTTCTTGATTTGCTCATAGATCGGTATTCTGCTCCTGGAGTCTATCTCAAACATAGCATCATCTCCTTTCGGCTGTATTAAGTGTGATATTTGTACTATCACACTTGCATAATAGCATAGCCGTATCAAAATGTCAATAGTTTTTATAAAAATTTTTTGCACGGCTTGACATCGGGTACGCTTGGATTATAATATTGATGAAATAAAGGCAACGCACCTAATTTGTGCGGCATTGCCTGAAAACAGAAACAGAGACAGTGTATGGTAAAAATCAGTCAAAAATCAAAGGGAATAATTTATATCACGACGGCGGCGTTCGGATTTGCGATGATGTCGCTTTTCGTCAAGCTGGCAGGTGATTTGCCGTCGTTTCAGAAGGCGTTTTTCAGAAATTTTGTTGCGCTTATTTTTATATTCGTGATGATGCTTCGGGAAAAGGTGAGCTTCATTCCGCCCAAGCGGCACATTCCGGATCTGCTGGGCAGAAGCTTTTTCGGCACGATGGGTCTGCTTTGCAATTTCTATGCGCTCGGCAAATTGAATCTTTCCGACGCAAATATGCTCAACAAGCTTTCGCCGTTTTTTGCAATTATTTTTTCGATTTTTCTTTTGAAGGAGAAACCGAAATTTGCTCAGATCGTCGGCGTTTCGGTGGCGTTTGTCGGCAGCCTGTTTATCATCAAGCCGGGATTCGATAATCCGCAGGTTTTGCCGGCGGTCGCAGGACTTCTGGGTGGAATGGGAGCGGGAATCGCATATACTTTTGTGCGCCGCCTCGGTCAGAAGCAGGAAAACAGCCGCAGGATCGTGTTTTTCTTTTCGGCGTTTTCGTGTCTTTTGTGTCTGCCGTTTTTGATAATCGAGTATGAGCACATGAGCGGCTTGCAGCTTCTCTATCTCATTCTTGCCGGTACATTTGCCTGCATCGGTCAGCTCGGTATAACGAAAGCTTATATCTGCGCACCGGCGAGAGAGATTTCGGTTTATGATTATACGCAGGTTATCTTTGCCGCCGTTCTCGGGTTCTTCGTTTTCGGCGATATTCCCGATTGGCTCAGCGTTCTCGGCTATGTTCTGATTTGCGGCGCAGGCGTTGCAATGTTTTTCTACAATAAAAAAAGAACGGAATAAATTGAAAGACCGCCTCTCTTATCGCAGCGATAGGGGAGGCGGTTGTTTTAAGGCAATACCTCATTGCCTTAACGAAAATTAAAGAGCCGAATATAATACTAATGTCGGATAATGATTTTTTATCCCCGAAAATTTGATTAATCCGGCAAATGATTGGCAAATATAATTATGACAATCAAAATCTCGGAGAGTGATAATAATGACAATAAAACGGGGAGATATTTATTACGCAGATCTCAGCCCGGTCGTCGGCTCTGAACAGGGCGGTATGCGCCCCGTGCTGATAGTTCAAAACGATGTAGGGAACAAATACAGTCCGACGGTCATCGCCGCCGCAATAACAAGCCAACGCTTCAAAAATCAGCTGCCGACCCATATCAGTGTGGACGCTCAGGATTGCGGCCTCTCCAAGGATTCGATAGTTCTGCTCGAACAGGTGAGGACGCTGGATAAGCAAAGGCTCAAGGAACGAATGGGCAACCTCGGCGAAAGGGACATGACGAGAGTCAACAGAGCGCTGTCCGTCAGCCTCGGAATATTGAACTGAAAAAATCCCGAACGCTCGCTGAATGAACGCTCGGGATTTGATTTGATCTAAGGCAATACCGCACAATTGAGGTGCACGCCTTGCTTGAATATATTTTGGTCATGCTACAAGAAAATTCATTGAGTTGCGACAGCAAGCCTGCAAAATTATTTTTTTAAAAGTTTCTTATCTATCAGCGTCATGCATTTGTCAAAAACAAATGTTATGCCGAGTGTTATTATAAACGAACCGATCAGGAAAACATACTTGTGGTTCACCAAGCTCGTTCTGCTGAATATCATCATTGGGATTCTTTGAAGAATATATATTGCGAAAACATGACTTCCGGTGAGCTGTAAAAATCCGTTATTGAGTTGGATTTTCATCGAAACGAGCACAATCACGGCAATAAAGAAAATGCTGCAAAGGGAAAACTGTTCAACACCTTTTCCTCGTATTCTGTAGAAAAACACGAAACCTGCGAAAGCTGCGGCAACAAAAGCCGTATAGATAAAATCGTTTTTCATGATTATTTTATCAAGCTTTTCTTTAAAAAGTCCATAGATCATGCCGAACGGATAGCAGATAAGGGTGTTGTAATAATAAGCCGGTTTCTTTGCCCGTATCATTAAATAAACATATCCGATTGTCAATACCGTTGCAATGGCTGTGCCTGCATATTTGTTTGCTCGGCAAACTGCGAACGAAACGAAAACGATCAAATAAAGGCAAAGGATCGCAAGCATATACCAGTTGCTGTTTCCGATACTTTCCCAGCCGGTAAGAGCCAAAAGATTGGTTTTCAGCGAAAAACTTCGGTCAAGGCAAAGATTTAACACCATGAATATCGCAACGGCAATGTCAAAATGAATGAGTACGCTCAAAAAGCGCTTTTTCGGTATACTTTTAACATATGGCATTCCTTTTCTGGTAATGGAGCATATGATTCCATAGCCCGAGAAGAAAAGGAATGTTGTTACGACAAGCTGCCCAAGATGTGACTTGAAATATACAAAGGAGCTGTCGATAAAATCTGTTCCGAAGTCCATATATTGTTCAAAGTGACACAAAAAAACAAGAACAACAAAAATGCCGTTTATGGCGGCGGTGTTTGTTTTGGAAAGGTAATCCTTATGAAATTGTCCTTCCCCGGCTATCTTCATGGAAGAACAAGAAATCAGCAAAAAAACAAGCATGAAAAAAATCATTTTTCTATCCCCCTCGTTTGATAAAGGCAACCGCTGCATACCTCAATTGTTCGGCGTTGCCTTAAACCTCTGCGGTGAAAATATTACCACAGAATTCGTGAAGTGTCAAATCCATTTACGGTTTATGCATTTTGACGCAACAAATGACTGTAATTATATATTGCTTTTTTGGGTAATATATGTTAAAATAAACCGTATTTTTTTTGAGGAGATGAAAGATTTGAAAAAGGAGATTAAATACGCCGAGTTTCCGGATATGAATACAGTCAAGGACATAGTCGTTTTCGGTGGCAAAAAAGGCGGAAACAAACCGCAGTACACTTTTTATAATTTCAATGACGAGATCGAAATGAAAACCTTTGCGCAGGTTAATTATGACCTCACCGGTCTTGGTCAGTATCTTTATAAGCTTGGCCTTAGGGGCAAGAAGGTAGCTATCCTCAGCGAGAACAGCTATTATTGGATAGCCTGCTATTTTTCGATCATCACGGGTAAGATCACGGCTATCCCGATGGACCCGAAGCTTCCGGATGACGATATAATTGATATTATGATTCGCAGCGGCTGCAACGCAGTCTACTACAGCGAGGATTTCAAGGGCACTGTCGAAAAAATGAAAACGACCGACGGCGTTGTGATCGAGCAGTATATCAGAATTGAAGACTTCTATTCAATGGTCGAGGAGGGTCATAACGAGGTCAAAAACGGCGTTAAAAGCTACCTTGAGGATGAGGTTCTGCCGAGCGATTTGGCATTCCTTGTTTATACATCGGGCACTACAGGTAAAAGCAAGGGCGTTATGCTCTCTCAGGAAAATGTTGCGTCAGACTGCGTCGCTTCCTGCCGTGTTATGACGGGCGGACCGGCAATCGGCTTCCTCCCGCTTCACCACACCTTCTCATGGGTAGGCTGCCTTTTCTCTGGCAATCTTTTGACGGAATGGGGATTTATCTGCCGCAGCCTCAAGGATATCCAAAAGGATTTGAATACATACCATCCGCAGAATTTTTCGGCTGTTCCGCTTGCCGTTGAGACGATTTATAAAAAGATTTGGTTCACGGCGAAAAAGTCCGGCAGAGAGGAAATGCTCAAAAAGGGTCTTAAAATCAGCAAATTCCTCATGAAGCTCGGTATTGATAAGAGAAGAAAAATTTTCTCGGAGATCATCAATAACCTTGGCGGAAATCTTGAAATGATTATCTGCGGCGGCGCATACCTCGACGAGAAATATGAAAAAGGCATGGAGGATTTCGGTATCAAGATTTTCAACGGCTACGGCATTACCGAATGTTCGCCTGCCGTAACCTGCAACAGGCTCGACGCCTGCAAGGTCGGCAGCGTCGGAATTCCTCTCCCATGCAATGAGATCAAAATAAAAGATCCCGACGAGGACGGAATCGGCGAGATTTGCGTTAAGGGCAAAAATGTCATGATGGGTTACTATAACGAGCCGGAAGCAACGGCGGCAGCTTTTGACGGTGACTGGTTCCTGACGGGTGATTACGGCTATATTGACGAGGACGGTTTCCTCTTCTTCTCCGGCAGAAAGAAGAATCTCATAATTCTTTCAAACGGCAAGAATGTTTCTCCCGAGGAGATCGAGGATAAGCTTTCAACGATCGATTATGTCAAAGAGGTTGTTGTCTACGAGGAAAATGGCTATATCACGGCTGAGTTCTTCCTTGACACGGTTGATTTCTCGGATGCAAAGGACAGAATCAAAGAGGATGTCAACGCAATCAACCGAAAGATGCCTACCTATAAGCAGGTTACAAGGGTCAAGACAAGAGACACCGAGTTCCCGAAAACGACCACACTCAAAATTCTCAGAAATTACAAATAAAAATAAACAACAAATCCCCCTCGGCAGAATTTCTCCCAGCCGAGGGGGCTGTTTTTTCGTAAATACCGAATAGTCACAAACTAAGGCAATACCGCACACTCCAATTGTGCAGTGTCGCCCGGATAATAAAAAACCGCAAATCACGGAATTACTTCGCATGATTTACGGTCTTTTCGTTTTAGATTACAGACGGAGAATTTAATATCTGCCATCTGTAATCTAAAATCTATTTATGGCAGGAACCTTTCATTGCACAGTTTGCACAGTTACAACCGCAGGAGGATTTGCCTTTTTTCTTATCCCTCACCAAGCCCACAATAATCAAGGTGACAATAAGCGCAAGCACAAGGCATATAATAATGGTTGCGAGGTTTTGTGAAATCCATGAAATCATAATATCAGTTCCTTTCACATGAAATTAGGGCAATATCGCACGATTGCGGCGCATACCTCAAATATGCGGTATTGCCATTAGCTTTATTTTTTGATCTTTACATTCTGCGAAAGCTTTGTAGCTTCGGTATACTTCTTGAAGAAGAGCATGTAGATCATACCGATAAGGATAGCGGCTGCAACGATGATGCCAAGAACATTTGCCTTGCCGACAAAGATGTTGCCGAACTGAGTTATCATAAGGGCGATGCAGTATGCAAAGCCGCACTGGTAAGCGATTGCGAACCATGTCCACTTAGCGTTGTTCATTTCACGCTTGATAGCACCGATTGCTGCGAAGCAGGGAGCGCAAAGAAGGTTGAATACAAGGAACGAATATCCGGTGATACCTGTGAAAGCCGCTGCGATGTTGCTGTAAACAGTTCCGTCTGCGCCGCCGTAGAGGATACCGAGCGTACCGACGATGTTTTCCTTTGCGACAAGACCGGTGATCGAAGCAACGGCTGCCTGCCAGTTGCCCCAGCCGAGAGGCTTGAAGATTACGGCGACTACGCTGCCGATCTTTGCAAGGATCGAGGAGTCGATTTCATCCTCCGAAAGCATTCTGAATGCTCCGTCAACAACTCCGAAGTATGTTGTGAACCAAACAAAGATGGTTGAAAGGAGGATAACCGTACCTGCCTTTTTGATGAACGACCAGCCACGCTCCCATGTTGAACGGAGAACATTTGAAACGGTCGGCCAGTGGTAAGCGGGAAGCTCCATAACGAACGGAGCGGGATCGCCGGAGAAGATCTTTGTCTTTTTAAGCATGATACCCGAGCAGATGATTGCGAGCATACCAATGAAGTAAGCGGAAGTTGAAACAATAGCCGAACCTCCGAAGAGTGCGCCTGCGATCATTCCGATGAACGGAACCTTAGCCGAGCAGGGGATAAATGTTGTTGTCATGATCGTCATACGGCGGTCACGCTCATTTTCGATTGTTCTTGAAGCCATGATACCCGGAACGCCGCAGCCTGTACCGATAAGCATCGGAATAAAGGATTTACCGGAAAGACCGAACTTTCTGAAGATACGGTCAAGAACGAAAGCGATACGGGACATATAGCCGCAACCCTCAAGGAATGCAAGAAGAAGGAAAAGAACGAGCATCTGCGGAACGAAGCCGAGAACTGCGCCGACGCCGGCTACGATACCGTCAAGAATAAGTCCGTTGAGCCAATCCGCAACATTGCCCTTTTCAAGAGCGTTACCAATAAGGGTCGGAAGGCTGGGAACAAATACGCCGTAATCAGCCATGTCAGGCTCGTCAAAACCGTTTTCGCTGAAATACTTAACTGCCTCAAGATATGTCATGCCGATCGTTGACTCCTCGTCGGCATTTGACGGGATCTCGCTGTAGTAAGCCGTCATATCGTTGATGGCAAGAGTTTCCTCGTCTTCAACGCCGATAACGGCAGACTCATTGTCGGATTTGAATGATTGAAGCTCTGCAAGAGCCGCGGTTGAATCAAAATCCTCGGCGGAGGGATCAAAGTCCTCAACGAATGCCTGCGCAGCCTCCGTTGCGTTGGTGTAATTGTCGGCAGCCTCATTGTAAGCCGAAGTGCCTATGCCAAAGAGATGCCAGCCGTCACCGAACACACCGTCGTTCATCCAGTCTGTTGCCGGTGCGCCTACGCCGACCATTGCGATCCAATAAACAAGGAACATGATAACGGCGAAGATCGGAAGTCCGAGCCAACGGTTTGTAACAACACGGTCGATCTTATCCGAGGTTGAAAGCTTGCCGACATTCTTTTTCTTGTAGCATGCCTTGATGATTGACGATATGTAAATATATCTTTCGTTTGTGATGATGGACTCTGCGTCGTCGTCCATCTCTTTTTCGGCTGCCTGAATATCGGATTCGATATGATCCATAACAGCCTTGTCTATGCTGAGATTTCCGAGAACCTTATCGTCACGCTCGAAAATCTTGATAGCGTACCATCTCTGCTGCTCCTCGGGCATATTGTGAACAGCCGCTTCCTCGATATGAGCGATGGCGTGCTCAACACAGCCGGAGAAGTTGTGCATCGGAACGGTTTTGCCGTTCTTTGCGGCGTCAATAGCGGCTTCGGCAGCCTCATGGATTCCCGTTCCTTTGAGGGCGGAAATTTCAATTACCTTGCAGCCGAGCTGGCGTGAAAGTTCCTGAATGTTGATTTTGTCGCCGTTTTTCTTAACGACATCGATCATGTTGATTGCAACAACAACCGGAATTCCAAGCTCTGTGAGTTGGGTCGTAAGATAAAGGTTTCTCTCAAGGTTTGTACCGTCGATAATGTTAAGGATAGCGTCGGGACGCTCGCCTATAAGATAATTTCTTGCAACAACTTCCTCCAATGTGTACGGAGAAAGCGAATAAATACCCGGAAGGTCGGTGATAACAACGCCGTCATGCTTCTTGAGCTTACCTTCCTTTTTTTCAACCGTAACGCCCGGCCAGTTGCCGACATACTGGTTTGAACCGGTCAACGCATTGAACAATGTGGTTTTACCGCAGTTCGGGTTACCCGCAAGGGCAATTCGTAAATTCATACCAAATTCCTCTCTTTCAATTAGCTTGTGCTAATCATATTTCTAAAAAAACAGGGGTTACCCCCTTAGTAACGACAAAGTCGAAATTATTCAACCTCAATCATTTCCGCATCCGCTTTTCTGAGCGAAAGTTCATATCCGCGAACGCTAACCTCGATCGGATCACCGAGCGGTGCGACCTTGCGAACATAAACCTCAACGCCTCTTGTGATGCCCATGTCCATGATTCTGCGCTTAACTGCACCCTCGCCATGGAGCTTAACGACCTTGACCGTTGCGCCGACCTTTGCTTCCTTTAATGTTTTCATCTGCTTCATCCTCCTTAATATACAGATTATTGTAAATACCTTTTCGGTATTCGGTTTCAAATCAGATCATGATTTTTCTTGCCATTTCTTCGCTGATGGCAACTCTGGCTTCCTTCACGTTGACGATTACATTACCGCCGAGTGTGTTGATAACCATTACATTTCCTCCAACGACGAATCCGAGATTTTCAAGGTGTTTTTTTACCTCGGGGCTTCCGCCGATTTTTTTGATCGTGTTCATTTCGCCTACATCTGCAAGTGCTAAAGGCATCATACGCTAATCCCTCACTTTCTACGGTTAGTTTCGACTAACCGCATGACTAAAAATAAGGTTAGTTCTCGCTAACTAAGATAATATTATCCCCTAACGGCTGAATTGTCAACAAAAAAATGAAGATTCATGGACTTTGCGACGATATTTGTCAGTATGAACAAACAGTTAGTGTCGGCTAATTGAAATATTATTTATTATGTATATTCGAATTTAGAAGGATAATTTCAACTTCGCTTGAAATCGCAAAATAAATGTGTTACAATAATTATGAAAACGCCGTTAAAATCATTGCAGTGATTTTCGGCGGTTACTTTCAATGTAATTTTGGAGGCTTTATCATGCATTTACAGGAATCCGGAGAGATGTATCTCGAAACTATATATGTACTTTCAAAAAAGAGCAGTGCCGTTCGGTCGCTCGATATTGCCGAATATATGGGATTTTCCAAGCCGAGCGTATGCCGTGCCGTCGGACTCCTCAAAAGCGGGGATTATATCGTCGTTGACAAGGACGGTTATATAACGCTCACTGCCGAGGGACTTCATGTTGCCCAAAAGATCTATGAGCGGCACACTGTTTTAACCGATTTTCTTGTTCGATTGGGAGTTGACCCCAAAACGGCGGCGGAGGACGCCTGCAAAATCGAGCATGACATAAGCGACGAATCGTTTGCCGCAATCAAGGCTCATTTTCCGAAATAAACGATAGATATATACATTATTAAAGAGGCTTTCGCTTTTTGCGGTAGCCTCTTTGCTTATTGCGGATAAAAAAGGCTGCCGCCAAACGCAAAGCGTAAAGCGACAACCCGATTGGTTATTTAATTTATTTCCATGAGAAAGATACGGAGTTTTGTGCTCTGTTGACCGTGTAGCCGCAGCCGTTTTCAAACTTGCCGTTTTCAAACTTAATGTTGCGAACTCTCTTGGAAGCGTTGTGCTCAACCTGAGTGCAGTTTTCAAGACCTTCGATGAATGCGTCCATCATTGCCTCCTCGGCGAAGTAGATGGTTGCGCTCAGTCGGAGAACCTGAGTTGACTCCGCTGTGTAGCCTGCTGCGTCAAGAACGCCCGGCTTGAAGCCTGTGAGCCACCATGAATACTGCTTGCTGCGATGGAAGAACATTGTGTCGTTCTTATACATTGTAAGCTCCATCTGCATCAGCATATCGTCATCGGCGCATTTATAGAACTTTCTGCCTGCCGAATCAACAAGCTCGTCATCGTCAAAGTCACGGTAGTAAAGACCGATTTCGCAGCCGTTGAGAACCCAGCCGTACTGACCTTTCCAAAGCTGAACCATCCATTCCATACCGTTGTAGTTGAAGAAAATGCGGCTTGTGTCAAATGAGCAAATGATAAACGGAGCGGCAACATCATAAAGATATGTATAGCCGAATGTTCTCTGCCATGCGTAGGTCGAAGCGTAGAATGCGCCGTCCTTAGCGTCATACGAGAAGCCGAGAAGTCCCGAACCGTCCGTGTTTGTTACCTTTCCGGTTGCAATGTCATAGTAGAAATCGCCGACGATATGAATTCTGCCTTCGCCCGTCTGCGCCGGGAATCTGTCGATGATTCCTGCGGAGAACTGGAGAATATAAAGTGCGTCGACTGCCGTTACCTCACCGTCAAGGTCGGCGTCTGCGGCAACGATCTCTGCCTTTGTGAGCGTGTCCGCTCCCGTGCAATATCTGACGATTGAAAGAGCGTCAAACGAGTTGATCGAACCGTCACTGTTAACATCGCCGGGGGTGTTGGCGACGGCGTTCGTTGAGGTTGCCATGCACGCCATGGTTGCAACAACGACCGAAACAGAAACTACTGCACAGATAATTTTCTGAAATACTTTCATTTTGCGTTTCCTCCTGTTTATTAAAGTGATTTTTTGCTTCCGACAACGTACTGAAGAATATTGAGTGCGTCAGCGGAATTTACCATTGAATTGCCGTCTGTGTCCGCAAGATCGATCTGCGTCGGGCTGATGGTTATCAATCCGGTTGCATATTGAAGAACATTCAGTGCGTCATAGGAATTGACCTTGCCGTCAAGGCTGACATCGCCCTTTGCAAAGTTCGTTTCGGTGATAAAGGTTACGCCGAACGGGGCTTTTTGACCGCAGAATGTGATGTAAAGCGTATTGTCGCCGGGCATCAAAACATCAACATCTTCCTCAATTGACCAGTTGAGGCAGGCGTTCGGAGCGGAGATTTCCTTCGTTGCCGAATCGTTGTAGGTTGCCTTGATGATTGTGCCGGTGATGTCGTATTTTGTCATTTCAACATCTTTGCCGATGCCCATGTTCCATTCAACGCCGAGGACGAGCTTTGTTTTCGGCGTTCTGACAATGCTAATGCCGGTGACGGTTGCAAATGTGACCTCGCAGAGAGCATAGACGCCGTCGAAGCTGTCGCAATAAATTCTGATTCGGTTCTTTCCGGGCTGCCAAGTGCCCGAATCGCTTTTTGCATAAATATTCGCTCCCATTTTGCCGGTCTTGTATTCAACGGTTTTGCCGTTGTAGGTGAGCTTGGTTCCTGCCATATTCAGGCTACCCTTCATGAGAATAATTTCGCCCTCGTTGGAATACATCCAGTCAACGCCCTGATAGAATGTCTGCTGATCCGGCATACGATCTATCTGCACATCAAGCGCAGAGGTCGGAATCATAAGGCACGAAAAAGCAATGATCATTGCAAGCATTACGGCGCATAAAGATGAGATCCTCTTCATTTCCATTCCTCCGATATAATATAGTATTTTTTGTAGCCGTTGTTTATTTCGGTTACATTTATCTGTATTATATATTATATTTAAGAAAATGTCAACGGTTTGCGTCCCTAAAAATTTATGCTTCCATTTTTCTGTTGGCACAAATTAGCTATTGACAACTTAAATTGTTTGTTATATAATCTTAAAAAATAGCATGAATGTTTATGCATTTTTGCAGAATGGGATGAAAGAGATGAAGAATTTTACGAAAAAAGCAATATCGGGTTTCCTTTCACTTGTTATCGCTGCTTCTGCTGCGGTCGCTTTGCCGATTTCGGGCAGTGCCGAAGGCTTGGCTCTCGGCGATGTGAACGGTGATTCGCTTGTTAATTCCGCCGACGCCTTGGCGGTTCTGACCTACAGCGTTGGCAAAAGGGAATTCACAAAAGAGGAATTCTCTCGTGCCGAGGTTAATGACGACGGCAAGGTTAATTCTGCCGATGCTCTTGATATTCTGCGATATTCGGTCGGTCTTATCGAAAGCTTCAAGGCTTCGGGCAAGGTTGACGCAAGCGACGCTATTGCCGCCTATAACAAGGCGATCGAAAAGGTTAAAAGTGCTCGTCCGTCATATACTTTCATGCAAACCACATCTACCGACATCGGCGATGTAAAGGTAAGCACGAACAGCGCTCTTCTCACGGACGAGAAGCTCCGTGAAATAGAAGAAAGCATGAAAGAACAGTATAAGTCCGATCCCAAGACCTACACCAAAATAGTTCAACAAAACAGCAACGAATCCGTCGAGAGAATGGTCGGTACTATTGACGCTTCAAGGCTTTCGGAGTTCGCCTCGGTGGAATGCATTGTAAAAGAAAGCGGCAACTATATCTTAACGATCAGGTTCAAGAACGAAACCAATCCGGGCGAGAACAGCCTGATAGTCAAGACTTTCGGCTTGCCGAGCTATAAGGAAGCCAAAGAAGCTCTTGAGGAAGAAAGCTCGCTTGACGGAGTGAGAATAATCATAGATTCTTTCGATTTCAGTTATGAAGACTGTATTTTCACCTGTGATATAAACCCGACAACATCGGAGATCACCAACGCATACTGGTCATTAAAGAGAACTGCAACCTCAAAGGTGACCACTTATATAGCGTTTGTAAAAGTTGTGGTCGAAATGACCGGAAACGATAAGTTTGCCACAACATATTCGAATTTCGGATATTAAGGCAATACCGCACAATTCAGGTTAGTTCGTTGCTGCCTATTCGCCTATGGGAAGCAATGTCTAATAAATAATCCATGTACTCCATGTACAAATTCTAATGAAGGAGAAATTGGTGATTACAATGAATAAGATTGCAAAAATCATGTCAGTTGTTCTCTCCGTAACCTTGGTTATCGGTGTTACAGTTGCAATGCTTGTTTCTGCATTCGCTGCAACCGCTCCGAAGTTCTCTGTAAAAGTTCTTTCAGAGGACGAGAAGGAAGTTAAGGTTGCATTTGTTCTTGAAGACGGCAGCTTCACGGCAATCGACTTCCAGGTAAATGCTTCCGATTGGAGCAGTGCAGATAAGAGCACCGGTTTGACCCTTAGCTCAATCAAGAAGTCAGATATTTATAAAGACTTCGCTGATGCTCAGGATGTTGAGCCGATATTTGCGGCAAACCCGGACAACGGCAAGGTATCAGTTGCTTCAACTAATCCGTATGATGCAAAGGGTGAAATCTTCATCTTTACATTGAAAAAGACAGATTCAGCCAAGAAAAATATTGTTTCAAGCGATATCGTTGCTGAGATTTTCAGTTGTATGGATGCAGACAACAGTGCTACAACAGCTTCTGTTGCTAACAACATTCCTACGGAAGTAGTTACAACAACTACAACAGCTGCTGCTGATGTTACTACAACAACAGCTGATGCTGATGTTACAACGACAACGGCTGATGCTGATGTTACAACGACAACGGCTGCTGCTGATGTTACAACTACAACAGCTGATGCTGATGTTACAACTACAACAGCTGATGCTGATGTTACTACAACAACGGCTGCTGCTGATGTTACAACTACAACAGCTGATGCTGATGTTACAACGACAACGGCTGATGCTGATGTTACAACGACAACAGCTGCTGCTGATGTTACAACGACAACAGCTGATGCTGATGTTACAACGACAACAGCTGCTGCTGATGTTACTACAACAACGGCTGCTGCTGATGTTACAACGACAACAGCTGCTGCTGCTGATGTTACGACAACCAAGGCTGCTGATGTTACAACATCAACCAAGGCTGCTGATGCTACAACAACTAATGCCGGCGTAGTTACAACAACTGCTGCTTCAAGCACAAGCGGCGATGTTGTTAACCCGAAGACGGGCGACCGTCTCACTGCTACATCGGCAGTAGTTGCACTTCTTGCTATCAGCGGTGCAGCAGTAGTTGCACTTCGCAAGAAGGAAGACTAATCTAAGAATTTGGGATTTATTCCGGATAAATCCTTACTGAATTCAAACGCCCCCACACAAGCCCATGGGCGTACGGCTTGTGTGGATTTTTTATGCCTTTCGGCTTTGCGAGGTTCAGACGAACCTCCTTTTTTATTTTATGCCGAATTTGCGAAATAATTCCGTATATATCGTACTATAAAAAATAACGGCTGCGTCATGATAGACACAGCCGCTTTTCATTGAAATATAAATTTTATGTTATCCGCTTCGATTTCACGGATTTTTCCGTCCGATCTGTTTGATATCGCCGTGCATTCCGTTTCGGGGGTGCGGTATCCGAGAACATAGCTTTCGCCGCTCGCCTTTGCCGATTCGGGTACGGTATAGCACACGGTTTTCAGCACGGAATAAAGAGCGATAAAAGGGCAAAATCTCATTGCCTGATCCGCCGTGCAGTCAAGCGTCATGCCGCCGTAGCCGAGCCTACATTCGCTGTCGTCAACGGTGAATGTAAGACCCTTTATCGGCGAAATCGTTTCCACGGTCATTATTCCCTTGTCGTCGTAATTTATTCTTGCCGAACAGTTCGTTCCGTTGTAGCTTGCGCTGACGATTCCGTTCGGCTTCGACGGAGTAACGCTCTCTTTTTTTATTTTCTCGCCGCAGGAGGGCAGAAAAATCATAATACCGATAAGCAGTATAACAAAGCTTCTTCTCAAATTTATCCCCGATTATTCAAAATTCGAAAGAACCTCTGCGATCTCGCCGATCATTTTGGTCGGAGTAACTCCGTGCATGGAGTATTTTTTCTGCACATTGTCTCCGCAAAGTCCGTGTACATATACGCCGGCAATCGTTGCGGACTGCAAGCTCATAGACTGACAAACAAAAGAGGAAATTATACCTGCCAAAACATCACCCGAACCGCCGGTCGCCATTCCGGCATTACCGGTGCGGTTTATGTACACGCTTCCCGACGGACCCGCAACAACGGTGTTTGAACCCTTGAGGACGAGTATACAGCCGTATCGAGTTGCGAAGTCTCTTGCCGTTTTGACCCTGTTGGCTTGAATTTCTTCAATGCTCAACCCCGTAAGCCTTGCCATTTCGCCCGGATGAGGGGTCAGGATCAGCGGCGCAGAGGTTTCTTTCAATATATTTATATTAAAAGAAATCGCATTTATTCCGTCTGCGTCAAGAATAACAGGCTTTTTTACATTGGCGAGAATCCCGTTGACGATCTGAACCGTGTCCTCGCAAAGACCGACGCCGCAGCCAAGGAGCACCGCCGTTGATTTTTCGGCAAGTTTAAGAATTTCAGGCAGATTGTCCGCTTTCAGAAAACCGCCGACCGTCGAAGCCATGGGATTCATCAGCGGCTCGGTGAGTTTGGAGGCGATCGCAGAATATGCCGCCTCGGGAAAAACGCAGTTGACCGTTCCGACGCCGCTTTCAACCGCCGCATTCGCCGCCATTACCGCCGCACCCTGCATATTGCGGCTGCCGCAAACGCTCAGAAGCTTGCCGAAATCGCCCTTGTTGGAGGTTGGATTTCTGGGCTTAAAAAATCGCTTTATCTCGTTATGCTCGGCGGAAACGATAATATCCGAGCCGACCGCTTCATAGCATTTTTCGTCAATGCCGATGTCGATGAGCGACACTATTCCGCACTGATCCGAAGCCGGCTTGAGAATATGAACGGGTTTGTAGCAGGTTATGGCAAGGGTGTAGTCCGCCTTGAAAAAGTCGGATTTTATCTCGCCGCTGTTGCCCTCAAGTCCGCTCGGAATATCAACGGCGAATTTCTTGGCTCTCGACTTGGCGATATCGCCGAAAAACTCGGAGGTCTTTTCGTCAAGCTTGCCGTGAAATCCGATTCCGAAAACGCAGTCAACGATTGCTGCCGCACCCATGCATGCCGAAACGCACGCATCGTAATTCTGTGTGAGGTCGGAAACCAGCACGGGTTTATCCTCAAGATATGCGTACATGATTTTCGATTCATATGCCGTCGGGTAGCCGTTGGTCAGCACAAGGCGGATTCCGTAGCCCTTGTTGCTGAGGTTTTTGGCAATAACGAAGCCGTCGCCGCCGTTTTTGCCCGAACCGCAGAGCACGGCGATCGTCTTTGTCGCAGAATTCAGCCCGACGATGGTTGAGTGAATTTTTTCGGCGCAGGCATTGCCGGCGTTTTCCATCATCTCGACATACGAAAGTCCGTTGACATCCGCATTTTCCTCGATGACGCGCATCTGTTCGCAGGTGTAAATGAGCATATTGAGTCTCCTTTTGGGTAATTATAAATTCTTAGAGGCAATACCGCATAATTGGGGTGTGCGGATTGCACGGAAGTATATTCAATCAAGTCGTGCGCTTGAATTGTGCGGTGTTGACTGAACATACCAGTCAATCGCAAGCTTCAATCCGGAGTCAAAATCGTAATCCGGGTCATAACCGAGCATTTCACGAGCCTTTGAAATATCGGCATTTGAATGCTTGATGTCGCCGGCTCTTTCCGGACCGAATTTCGGCTCGATATTTTTACCGAGCGCACGGGTCAGCGAATGATATATATCGATCAGATATTCCCGTCCGCCGTAGGCTATGTTGAAGGCATTTCCCGCCGCCTCATGGGGAGCAAGGCAGGCCTTGAGATTCGCTTCGATTACATTCTCAATGTATGTGAAGTCCCTCGATTGCATTCCGTCGCCGTTGATAGTCGGCGTTTCGTCGTTCATGAGCATCTTGATGAACTTGGGAATTACCGCAGCATAAGCTCCGTTGGGGTCTTGCCGCCTGCCGAAAACATTGAAATATCTCAAGCCGTAGGTGTCAAGCCCATAGAGCCGTGTGTAAAGCTTCGCAAATTCCTCGTCAACCAGCTTCGTCAGCGCATAGGGGGAGAGAAGATTGCCCTCATGTCCCTCCTTTTTCGGAAGAGCGGGGTGGTCGCCGTAAACGGAGGAGCTTGAAGCGTAAACGAACTTTTTAACGCCCTGCCGTCTTGCCGCCTCCATCATGTTGAGCGTACCCATGATGTTGTTTTTTTCGTAGAAAAGCGGCATTTCGATGCTTCTGGGTACGCTGCCCCATGCCGCCTGATTGAGCACATAATCCACGCCCTCGCACGCTGCCATGCAGGCGTCAAGGTCTTTGATATCGCCCTTTATGAATGTGTAATTCGGCTCGTTGAGAAACAGGTCAACATTGGCCTGCTTGCCTGTTGAAAGATCGTCGAGACATCTGACCCTGTAACCCATTTTCAGTATCGCTTCGCAAAGATTAGAGCCGATGAAGCCTGCGCCGCCCGTTACAAGAAACACCGAATCACTCGGAAATTTTAGATTTGAATATCCCATAATCTCATTCCTTTTTTACAGTCTCCAGTAGCTGAATCCGAATTTTTCAAATTCATTTTTATCGTAAAGTCCCTTCACATCGAAAAGAACCTTGTTCATGTTTCTGTCAGAATACATTGCCATAAAGCTTTGCGGCGAATAGGATTTGAATTCGTCATGGTCAACGGCAACGATTATTGCGTCAAAGCTTTTCGGCTCAATTTCACCCAAAAGCTCAATGCCGTACTCTCTTTTCGCCTCCGCTGCGTCCGCAACGGGGTCGTAAACGGAGGTGTGAATTTCGTAGGATCTCAGCTCGTTCAAGATGTCAATCACCTTCGTGTTCCTTGTGTCGGGGCAATTGCCCTTGAAGGTAAGACCGAGCACCAAAATGTTTGCGTTCTTCACCTTGACATCGTTATGGATCATCTTTTTGACAAGCTCTTTGGCAACATATGCGCCCATTCCGTCGTTTATGCGCCTGCCGGCGAGAATTATTCTTGAATGGTAGCCGAGCTGCTCCGCCTTATAGGTCAGATAATATGGGTCAACGCCGATGCAATGTCCGCCGACAAGACCGGGTTCAAAGCTCAGAAAATTCCATTTTGTTCCTGCGGCTTTCAGAACGGATTTTGTGTCAATTCCCATCTTGCTGAATATCATCGAAAGCTCATTTACGAATGCGATGTTTATGTCACGCTGACTGTTTTCGATAACCTTTGCCGCCTCGGCAACCTTTATACTTTCGGCACGGTAAACTCCGGCTTCTATGATAAGTCCGTAGACCTTTGCGACCGTGTCAAGAGTTTCGTTATCCATACCGCTGACGATTTTTACTATATTTTCGAGCCTGTGGCCTTTATCGCCGGGATTGATTCTTTCAGGCGAATAGCCAATCTTGAAATCGACCCCGCATTTAAGCCCCGATTCCTTTTCGAGAATCGGAACACATATATCCTCGGTCACTCCCGGATAAACCGTCGATTCATAAACAACGACAGAGCCTTTCGTGAGGTTGCGTCCGAGAATTTCGCTTGCGCCGATAACGGGAGAAAGGTCGGGCACTTTGTCCGAGCGAACGGGAGTAGGCACTGCCACAATATGAAATTTTGCCTCCCTGAGACGGGATTCGTCGCTCGAGAAATCCACAGTACATTTTTGAACGGCTTCGTCGCCGACCTCCTTGGTCGGGTCTTTGCCGCCGATATAGGTTTCAATTTTTTTGCCATTGATATCGAATCCGATAACGCCGACCTTCTTTGAAAAAGCAACGGCGATTGGCAGCCCGACATAGCCCAGACCGACCAGCGAAAGCTTTTCCTCGCCGCTGACGATTTTATCGTATAAACCCATTTCCAAAACCTCCGAAAAATAGAAGATTACCGATTTTAAGGCGATACCGCACAAATTGAGGTATACAATTTAATTATATCATTTTAGGCTCATTTGTGCAATAAAAAATCGCAGTTTTTGAGGTTTGAGACATTGTTTCCGTTGCAAAACGACGATTTTTGTGTTATTATAATTTACAGAATATGAGCGGAGGCGCAAAAATGAGCAATAATGTTCCGATAAAAACAAGAGCAGTCGGCGGATTTGACAAAAAGCAGGTGGACGAATACCTCGAAGCCCTTGCCGCCGAATACGAAAAGTCGGTTTCAAAAGAGGATATTGCAAAGCTTCGTGACGAGATAACCGAGCTGAAAAAATCAGCCCGTGAAAAAGACAAAAAGCTCTCCGAGCTGAACGATAAGCTTGAAAGGCTTGAAAAAAGCAACGGAAATAAGCCTGATTTTGACAATCTCAGCAGCTCGGCGAAGAAGTTTATTGACGCCCACAACGAGGTGGTTCGCATTGCCGACGAAACGAGCCGATATATAAATTCGACGGAGAGCAAGCTCCCGGCTCTGATGAAAAATCTTTCGGCGGTAACAAAGAATATTGACCGTCTTAATACGGAGCTTTCGGAGATCCAAGATCAGCTTGATTCGATTGAGGTCACTCCGCCGCTTGAATTCGAGGCTTCGGCAAACGAACCCGAGGAGTTCAATATTTTCGATCAGGACTTTGACAATTAAAGCAATGAGCTGTGATGATTTTTGCGTTTCATCACAGCTCAAATTGTTTTATTCGTTGTCCTTTTTAGCTTTCTTTGCGATAACCGCAACACCGGCTACGATAACCGCAAGCACGATCAATGCCGCCGCTGCGACAATCACGATCTTCTTTTTATCGGTTGTCTTTGAGTCGGTGCTGTCGTTGCTGCTTTCGGTTGCGGACTCGGCAACCGTTGTGGTTGACTCCTTGTTCGGCTCAGAGCTGACTGCCGTTGTTGTTACTGCGGTGGTTTCGCCCGCTTTTGTTGCAGAGGCAGTTTTTTCAACGGCTGTTCCCGCCTGACCCGCTGCTGCCGAAGTCTTGACCTCCGAAGAACCGCCGATTTGAATGGTTTTGGCTTCAACCGTGATCACGCTGTCAGCCGTGCTGCCGCTTGTTCCGCAGTTTGAAACAGTGAGTTTTACATCGTCTGATTTAAGCTTGTCGGAGGATGTCTTTTTCAGCGTGAGGGTCAAAAGATCCTTGCCGTTGACCGCCTTAAAGCCGGTTATTGAGGCGAATGTGAATTTTATCGGGTTGGAGTCCTTGTTGAAGGACATTATTACGGTATCGCCCAAGTCCGAGTTCAGATCGTTGGCGTAAATTTTAAAGTTTCTCAGTCCTGCGCCTGTTGCGCACTTTTCAACGCTCAGCCTTTTGGAAAGCTCTACCTCAAAATCGAGACAGTTGAATGCCGCTCCGCCCTCAAAGTCGATTGAAACGACCGCCTTCGTGTCGCTTTCGGAAACAACATTGACGCTAAAGGTTGCGCTTTCAGCCGCAAGGACGGGCAGGCAAAGGCAGAAAACCGTTGCAACTGCGATAAAGATCGAAATTATTTTTTTCATGTTAAATTACCTCCGTTTGACCGATTGAACGATTTTTGTTGCGTTGGTCATTATGGAGAGTATACCACAAAATAAAACTTTTTTCAACAGTCATATATTTGGTTAATTTGCACAAGTTAATATATGCTTTTTTGTTTACTTTTCAATATTGATTATTTATAATAACTACAATAGTATATTTGGAGGGCGGTTATTATGAAACAGCAAGGTAAATTTAAGCTTAATCAGGTCGTTTTGGCGGCGCTTTTTGCTGCACTGACTACCGTTTTGACCTATTATGTCAAAGTTCCGAGTGTGAACGGATATATGCACATCGGAGATTCAATGATTTATCTTTGCGCAAGTATCCTCCCGACGCCGCTTGCAGCACTTTCGGCGGGTATAGGCGCAGCTCTTTCCGATGCGGTCGGAGGCTACACGATGTATATCATTCCGACCTTTATTATCAAGGCGCTTTTGGTACTGTGCTTTACCCACACGGCAAAGACGATTCTTTGCAAGAGGAATGTAATTGCCGTTTTCGTTGCAGCCGTTATCACGATAGCAGGCTACTATATTGCCGAGGTTATCATTCTTGCGCTTTCCTCTCCGGTTGGATTTGCGGAATACATTTTCAGCGTTCCGTCATGGGTCAGCGCACTGAACACCATTCCCGGCAATGCGATTCAGGCGGGTTCAAGCGGAGTGCTCTATATCGTGCTTTCCGCCGCTCTCGACAGGGCGAAAATCAAAGACAGAATAAGGAAGAATTAAAATGGCCGATATTGTTTACACCTATGGCAACAGCGTATATATGAACATAACCAATAAATGCCCCTGCTCTTGCGTTTTTTGCATCAGGAGCAACGGCGACGGACTCGGCTCTGCCGATTCGCTTTGGTTAAAAAAAGATCCGACGCTTGCGGAGATAGAGGATGAGATCAACAAATTTGATTTTTCCCCGTATTCCGAGGTTGTTTTTTGCGGCTACGGCGAACCGACGCAGGCACTCGATAATCTCATTTTGAGTGCAAAATACCTCAAGGAGAAGTTCGGACTTAAAATTCGACTCAATTCGAACGGATTGAGCGACCTTATCAACGGCAAGGAAACCGCAAATCTGATGGAGGGTGTTATTGATTCAATTTCGATCAGCCTCAATGCGCCGAATGCCAAACGCTATCAGGAGGTCAGCCGTTCACGCTTCGGCGAGGAGGCTTTTCCGGCTCTGCTGAAATTTGCCGAGGATTGCAAAAAATATATCCCGAAGGTTAAGTTCACCGTTGTTGATGTCATAACCGAGGAGGAGATTGCCGAATGTCAAAAAATTGCCGACGATATGGGAATTCCTCTCAGGGTCAGAGCGTGGATAAAGTGATCGGAGCTTAACCGAGAAATAAATAGAAACAGCACCGTGTCTTGCTTGATTGCAAAGCACGGTGCTTTTATTGCATTAGTTTCTTTCTGATATTTTCTTTAGATTTTCCCAGCTGATTTTTGCCGATTCAAAAATGTCAAGCGGCGTTGAATCCTGCTCGATTATAATGTATTCGACGCCCGAATCACGGCACGCCCTGAAGCACTCGTCAAGGTCAAGATTGCCCGTGCCGATTTCGGCAAAATCACGGACATAGTTTCCTTCCCCGTCCTTGACTATTCGATAGTCCTTGAAATGGCACACGCTGATACGCTTGCCGAGATTTTTGATATACGACGCAGGGTCTACGCCTCCCGTCTGCGCCCAGTGCGTGTCAAAAACGAAGCTTATCAGCTCCGGGTCAAGCTCCGTGAGCATTTGGTATCCCGTCTTGCCGTTGGGACATTTCATAAATTCGAATTGGTGATTGTGATATGCGAATTTCATATCTGCCGCCCTAAGCTTTGCAACGGCGGGAGAAAGCTCCTCAACGAACCTTTTGATTCCGTCCTCGCCCCGGTATTTTTCCTCGATCCAGCCGATGCCGACTGTCTTGCAGCCGAGAGCCTTGTGCTCCGCAATGACCGCATCGGTGTCGTTGATTACCCTGTCGAATGAAATGTGGGTCACGCAGACCTCCATGTCGTGCTTCTTGCAAAGCTTCGCAACTTCAAAGTTGTCAAGGTGAGCTATGCCGGAAATTTGAACGGTATCAACGCCCATGTCCTCAAGCCTTGCGAGCACACAGTCGAGGTCCTCAAGAGTTTTAATTATCGAGCAGAAATTAAAAAGAGTAAAACCAAGCTTCATGTTTTTCCACCTATCATATATTTTTTGTCACCGTAAATTACGGTAAGCTTTATCGGTTTATCGGAAACTATCGTTATGCTCGGCTTCTCGTTTTCGTTGCTTCTTGCCTCACAGATGAGGTCGGCATATGCGTTTCTGCCGATGGGGATTCGCTTGATACCGTGGCGTTCAAGATTATTTATATGCCATACTATTTCATCTTTCTCGGCGTGAACCTGAATTCCGAGAATATATTCAATGAAAACGGTTATCGGAACGATTCCTGTCCAGCCGACAAAATCGTCCTTTGCCGGTTCGCCTGGATTTGCCGATTCGGGAGCATAATTTTCAAAGAAAGTGCCTGTCTTGCGGTAAACCTCCAGCATATTTTCATAATGATTGAGGGCTATATCATAAGCAAGCTTTTCTTCGCCACTCTCGGAAAGACCTTTTATGACCATATAGTTTGTGGATGCCCATACTCCGCCGTTCCAGTATGAGCCGTTGACGGAATAATCGGGATGATCCGCCGAAAGAGACGGAACACGGTGCGGCCGCTTGAATTCTTTTTCGTTTTCAAGGTGAGCGATGAAGTTGGCTTTTCTTTCATTCGGAACGCCGTCGGCAAGCAAGCCCCAATAGCTCGCAATGCTCTTTACCCTGAGCAGCTCGCCGTTGCCTTTACGGTCGTAATAGTATTTGTCGTCTTCCGACCACATTTTTTCGTTGATGTATTTTGTCAGGTATTCGACTTCTTTTTGAAGCTCGTCAACGCTGTCGGTTATGTCAAGCTCATTTGCCATTTTCAGAAGCTCCTTACAGCTGAGCAGGGCTTGAAAATTTGCGTCGATCCATGAGATAAAGCTGTGATGGAACGATTTAACCTGCCAATCTGCGACGCCGGGAACGGCTTCAAAGTCTGTTCGTGGCTGATTGTCCATTCCGCAGCCCCAGCCGCTTGCCCAATATGAGCCGTCCTGCCAGCGGCGGTAGTTGCGCATCCATCTGTGGTAACAAAGAAGCGGATAATAAACATCGGCAAGGCGATTCTTGTCGCCGTAGTTCTGATAATACTGCCACTCGCACCAGGCAACAATTTCGGGTCCGGTGCTTACTGGGTCAAGACGATGAAATGTCGAAATGCCGTTATCCTCGTGATACTGCCTGCCGATGAATCCATCCGGTTTTTGTTTGCAATAAAAATCGTCGAGCGTGCCCTGAAAATTGAACACGCTGTCGCCGTATTTGCCGAACATCAGCATGAAGCAGCTGTCCCAAAGGAAGATATCGCCGTTGAATGCGGCGTCGATATACGGCGAAATAAAGCCGTTTTCTTCGGTCGGCCTGCCGAGATTCGAGAATGCTATTTTCCACGCCTTGTAGTAGGCTTCAATCGAGTCGGCATGACCGTCCCAAACGGGTTCGGGCAGCCTGTCCTTGCTGCTCTCAAAGTCGGGCAACTCTGCCATATTGGGTTTGCGCCCGATGAAAGAATTATGCTGCTTTACATCTGCAAGCTCAAGATATGTATCTAAATATTCGGGCATAAAATCGTCCTTTCATGTTGGGAAGCGTTTATTCTTCGACCATTCCCTGCAATTCGTCCCAGAGGGAATATTTGTCGAGCAATTCATCGTTCTTTGAATTAAGCAGGTCGGTGAATTCGATCAGCTTTTCGTAGTCGGTCTGAATTTCCTGCGTATTCAGCTTTTCCTGAATATCTTCTATTTCTTTTTCGAGTGCGGCAATGTCGTTTTCGGTTCTTGTCAGCTGAGTTTTGAGCTTCCTTTGTTGCGACGCCTGCTCCTTTTTCAGCTTGTAGTCATTGACCTTTTCAACCTTTTTCGCCGTGCCGGTTTTCACTTCGTCAGGTCGGCGGGACGCTTTTTTCTCAATATAATAATCGTAATTGCCGAGGTATTCGGTGAAGCCGTTTTCGTTAAGCTCAAGGATTCGTGAGCTTAGCTTGTTTATGAAATATCGGTCATGGGAGACTATCAGCATTGTGCCGTCATAGTTGAGCAGAGTGTTTTCCAGCTCCTCGCGGGAGAATGCGTCAAGGTGGTTCGTCGGCTCGTCCAGAAGCAGCAGATTATAACCGCCGAGCATGAGATTGAGCAGAGCTATTCGTGCTCTTTCGCCGCCGCTTAACTCGGAAATCTTCTTAAAAACATCGTCACCCTTGAAAAGGAATGCTGCCAATGCGCTGCGAACCTGCGTTTGCGTCATTTTCGGATATTTCGACCATATCTCCTCAATGGCAGTTTTATTGAGGTCAAGCCCTGCCTGCACCTGATCAAAATAACCCTTGAACAGATTTTCGCCGAAGATGAATGTGCCCTCATCGGGGGAGTACTGACCCATCAGCGTTTTGAGGAATGTCGTCTTTCCACAGCCGTTATCGCCGAGAATGAACACTCTTTCGCCCCTCGTTATATGGAGCGAAGCATTGCGAAACACAGTCTTGCTGCCGAAGCTTTTTGCCAGCCCGTCGGCAATTATGACATCGTTGCCGCTGACGCACTTCGGCTCAAAATGGAAACGAATTCTTTCCACCTTGCTGTCGGGAACGACCAACTGCGCCTTTATTCTCTCGATTTGCTTGAGCTTGCTTTCGGCGGTTTTAATGTTCTTCTCTCTGTTCCACTGCCTTTGCTGAGCCACAACGCCTTCAAGCCGTTGAATTTCTTTCATGTCCGTTTCGTATTTGTCCTCGATCGCCTTTTGTTCGGCTTTTTTCTTGACGAGGAATTCGGAATAATTGCCCTTGAAGCATCGCACCTTACGGTTTTCAAGCTCCACGGTCTTGTCGGTTATTTTATCAAGAAAATAACGGTCATGCGATATAACGAATATTGCACCGTTGTAATTTTTTAGGAAATTTTCGAGCCACTCGACCGACTTGATGTCAAGATGGTTCGTTGGTTCGTCCAGAAGCAGGAGGTTGCTCTTTGAAAGTAGAAGCTTTGCAAGCGCAACTTTGGAGCGTTGACCGCCGGAGAGCTTGTCCGTTGTCAGCTTAAAATCGTCCTCGGAAAAGCCAAGACCGAGAAGTGCGCTTCTTGTGCGGCTTCTGAATGTCAGACCGCCCTCGTTGTTGAATTTTGTTGTAAGCTCGTCCTGGAGTCGCAGATCCTCCTCCATATTGCCGAGGTTATGCTCAAGGCGATAATTTATTTGATTTATTTCGATTTCAAGGCTCATCAGCTCGTCAAAAACACTGATAAGCTCATCGTAAAGGGTCATGCCCTTTTTGGAGCAGGTGTGCTGCTCCATGTAGCCGAGCCTTGCGTCCTTGCCGATGACTACCGCACCCTCCGTCGGCTCAAGCTCACCCCTGATGAGCTTCAATATCGTGGTTTTGCCCACGCCGTTCGAGCCGATAAAGCCGACCTTCTCTTTATCGTTTATTTCAAAATTAACATTTCTGAAAAGCTCACGCTCGCCGAACGAGAACGCAAGATTTTGAAAACTTAATACTGTCATAATACACTCCGAAATTTGATACAAGTATTTTACAACATCGGCGGCAATAAAACAAGTGTCAAAAGGAAAATAAACGACCTCTTACCGCAAAAACGGCAGGAGGTCGAGGTGTTTATTTGATTCTTGATTTCTTCGGCGCATAGCCGTAGTCCTTTTTCCATATGTTGATTTGGCGGAAATAGAGTATAAACCCGACTATCGTTGTTATCGTTTCCGAAAGGGGAAAGGCGATCCATGTGTAGTCAAGTCCCAGCAACGAGAACGCATAGAAAATCGGAACGAGGCAGCTTATCTGCCTAAGAAGGGTGAGCACAACGCTCGGTGCGCCACGACCTATCGCCTGGAAGAAGATGGGCAGCATAAGCGAAAATGTTGCCGGGAAAAAGCTGGTCGCAATTATCCTCAACGCGGTTTTGCCGATTTCAAACACCTTTTCGCTCTTGGAAAATATACTCAGAAGCCGGACAGGGATAAGCTCGAAGCAGAGTATGCCGACAACCATGAATGCGATCGTAATAATGAACGACCATTTCATGACCTCTCTCGTTCTGTCAAAGCTGTGGTTGGTGTAGTTATAGCTGAGGACGGGGACGATGCAGGTCGTAAGACCAATAAGCGGAATGAAGAAGAACGTTTGAAGCTTATAGTAAAGGCCGAGAACCGTTACTGCCTCGTCGCAGAAGTCGACGAGTATCATATTCAGCGCAACGATATAGACCGTGTACATCAGCTGCATAATTATTGAGGGATAGCCGAGTTTGAAGATCTTGCCCGTATATTTCGGAATTTTTGAGGGCTTAGGCGGCTTTCGGCATCCTTTTGCGCCCGTAATCAGAGCCGCAAGGATCTGTCCGCCGACCGTTGCGATCGCCGCTCCGCTGATGCCCATTTTCGGGAATGAACCGAGTCCGAAAATCAGCAACGGGTCAAAAACGCAGTTGAACACCGCACCGCAGATTTGCGCTGCCGTCGGCAGAACCATGTTGCCCTCCGCCTGATGCACCTTTGAAAAAATTCCCTCGGTGAAAAGTCCGATGCTGCCGATGCAGACAATAGATCCGTATGTATAGGCATAATCAAGTGCTGTCGGGTCGCTCGCCGAGGTTTTGAGATACGGCTTGAGAAAAAATACCGTCGCCGCCGCAAAGAGAACCCATAGAACGACCGAGATAACAAAGCCGCTGCCTGCCGCATCGTTCGCCTTTTTATCGTTCTTCATGGCATAGTATTTCGCCATCAGGGTGTTAACTCCGACTCCCGTGCCGACCGCAAGCGCAGTTATTATCAGCTGGATCGGGTAAACTATGGACAACGCCGTGAGTCCCTGCTCGGAATATCTGCCGACAAAAAAGCTGTCAACGATGTTGTAAAGCGACTGAATGAGCAGCGCCAGCATGACCGGCGGAGCTATTTTCAGAAGTATTTTAGGTATGCTGTCCGTGCCGAAAAAGGTAGGATCGTTATGTAATTCTTTTTTCATAAATAACGCCCGCTTTGGAATAATCAAGTTTTATTGCGCAAGGGATCGCCCGAAGCGATCCCCTGTGACTGAGATTATAACAGTGTATTTTGCCGATGTCAACTGTATATATCATTATTGTTTTCTTCTTCGTTGATCTCGTAAACGGAAAGCTCATCATTATTGACAAATGCGGTAAAAATCTTACCGATCGGCGGGAAATTGCCGTCCTTTAAAGCTTTTCTGAGCCAAATCTCGTTCTTACCGCAGGCATTGAGATTTTCAAACAGTATCTCCCCGTCGGAAATAACTATGATCGGCGAGACTTCCTTTTCCGGACTCATACCCATATCCTGCGGATTTACCGGTCTTAATGTCGATTTTGGTAAAAAGCTGAGTTGTCCGTTCGGTTCCATTACAACGGTTTGCAGATCGTCGATATTAAAATAGCCGTTTATCCTGCACTGAGTCAGGAATTCATTCAGATCAAGCCTCGATTTTTTGAAATTCTCACGGTAAAGCGTTCCGCTGTCCATGAGTGTGACTGCTTTGCCGACGAAAAATCGGCGGAATTTGATCGATTTGTTCGACAAAACAGAAAATATCACCGCAAAAATGCCGTAAACAACGATGGCAACGGCGGGCTTCCAACATTCGTTGAGCGGACTGAATGCCATCTCGGCGGCAATTGAACCGATCGTTATGCCGTTGATGTAGTCGAAAAGGCTGAGCTGAGAAACCTGACGCTTACCCATCAATTTCGTCAGGAAGAACAGTTCGGCGATTGATAGAACCGAAGTCAAACATATTTTTAAAATTTCCATAATATCACCTACATTATTATTGACGCTTTAACAAATAATAACCGTGGCACAGATATATTGTAACCGTTGCTCAAATTTTCCATCGGGCAACTTGCGAATGTCAATATATTGTGGATTCAAAAAATACAATAAGCTTTTTGTACAATATGCTGAAAATAACTCATTGTTTGTACGGATACAAGAATGAATATACAATATATTGATGTTTATGGTGGCGGTATATAATATATATTGTGGTTTATGTCATAAAATCAGATTTTCGGCAGTCGTCAAAAAAATATTGAACTTTACATGAATTAGTGTTATAATCTTAACGGTTTTATAATAAATATGGTTATTTGCCGTTTTTATGGCATGAATGAGAAATTTATCTTTTTTTACATATACAAAATTTAAGGAGTGTAACGGGTGGATAAGATATATATCAACGGCGGAAAGCCGCTCCACGGCGAAGTTACCGTCAGCGGAGCGAAGAATGCCGCTGTCGCAATTCTTCCGGCAGTTATCCTTGCGCAGGATGTGTGCAGGGTCGAAAATATCCCCGATATCAGCGATGTTACGATGATGATAAGAATTCTTCATCAGCTGGGCGCAAAAATCACCAAGGTTGACGCAAACACCTATGATATAGATTCATCAACTATCAATTCATATGTCGTTTCCCACGACATGACCAAGCATCTGAGAGCTTCTTACTACCTCATCGGTTCTCTGCTGGCTCGTTTCGGCAGGGCGAAGGTAGCCATGCCCGGCGGCTGCAATTTCGGCGTTCGCCCGATCGACCAGCATATCAAGGGTTTCGAGATTCTCGGCTCAACCGTTTCTCTCAAAGAGAATGCCATGATAGATGTTGAGGCTCCCGACCTTACGGGCGGTTTGGTCTATTTCGATGTGGTTTCCGTCGGCGCAACTATCAATCTCATGCTTGCTGCGGTCAAGGCAAAGGGTCTGACGATAATCGAGAATGCAGCAAAAGAGCCGCACATCGTTGACCTTGCTAATTTTTTGAACTCCATGGGTGCAGATGTTCGAGGCGCAGGTACAGATGTTATCAAGATCCGCGGCGTTGAGCATATGCACGGCTGCACCTATTCAATAATTCCCGACCAGATCGAGGCGGGTACATTCATGGTTGCCGCAGTTGCAACACAGGGCAATGTGCTTGTCAAGAATGTTATTCCTAAGCACCTTGAGTCAATCACCGCCAAGCTTATCCAGTGCGGCGCAACGGTTGAGGAATACGACGATTCGGTTCGTGTAATAGGCAATGGCAGACCCGGCAGATGCAATATTAAAACAATGCCCCATCCCGGTTTTCCGACTGATATGCAGCCCCAGTTTGCAACAATGCTTTCGGTTGCCGACGGCACAAGCATAGTCTCAGAGGGCGTTTGGGACAGCCGTTTCCAGTATGTTGAGCAGCTTGCTCGAATGGGCGCAAATATTTCCGTCAACGGCAAGGCGGCTACCATCGAGGGCGTTGAATATCTCAACGGCTCACCCGTCAAGGCGGACGACCTCAGAGCCGGTGCGGCAATGCTTATCGCAGGTCTTATCGCCAGGGGAACGACCTCAATTGAAAATATAGTATATATCGATCGTGGCTATGACAATGTTGTCGGCAAGTTCAGCAACCTCGGCGCAGATATCGTCAGAGTCAGCGAGGAGGACAAGCCCAAGCCGCTGGAAAGCACGCAGGTAGGTTAAAAAATCACCTTGGCAACCACTGATTAGATCACGGCGCAAATCTCTGCGGTTGCCTTATTCATAAGTTCATTTATGCCCCGATTTTGCTCGGGGCAATATTTTTGATAAACAGGAAGGTACATATGGCTCGTTTTTGTTCACTCTTTTCGTCAAGCAGCGGTAACTGCACATATATCGGTTCGTCAAACGGCGGAGTGCTGATTGACGCCGGAGTGAGCGCAAAGCAGATTTCGCTAAGACTCAACAGTATCGGCGTCAGCGAGAAAGAAATCGGCGCTGTTTTTGTTACCCATGAGCACAGCGATCATGTTAAGGGCTTGCGTGTTTTTGCGTCAAAATACAATATTCCCGTCTATGCAACCGAGGGAACGCTTCGGGAGCTTGAAAGGATGGGCATCATAAACGGCAAATTTCCCATTTTGCCGATCGGCGACGGCGTTGAATGTAACGGTCAGCTTGTAGCTCCGTTCCGCACCTCGCATGATGTTGCCGAGGGCTGCGGCTATTCCGTGATAACGAGCGACGAAAGAAAAATCTGCGTTGCGACCGACACGGGAATAGTTACCGATGAGATGAGAACTGCTCTCAATGGCTGCGACCTTGCACTTGTTGAAAGCAACCACGATATCGGAATGTTGCGCAACGGCAGCTACCCGTATCTCCTGAAGCGCAGGATTCTTTCCGATTTGGGGCATCTTTCGAATGTTGTGTGCGGCGATTTTGCCGCCGAGCTTGTCAAAAACGGCACAACAAGGCTCGTTCTCGGACATCTAAGCAAGGAAAACAATATTCCATCTCTGGCATACAGAACGACGAAATCTGCCCTTGACTGCATGGGAGCGACCGAAAACAGGGACTATATACTCAAGGTCGCAGGCTCGGATGAGCCGGAAACGGTGGTGCTTTGATGTTAGGCGTTACGGTGATCTGCGAGGCGAAGCTCAAGGAAAAATATCTCAGAGACGCCGCGGACGAATATATTAAGCGGCTCGGAGCATATTGCAAGCTGAACATCATCGAGCTTTCGCCGAAAAAGCTCCCCGAAAATCCGTCGGAGAGTGAAATCGCAAATGCTTTGAACGCTGAGGGTAAGGAAATTCTTTCAAAGATCCCGAATTGCTCAAAGGTTTTTTCAATGTGTATCGAGGGCAGACAGCTAAGTTCGGAAAAGCTTGCAAAAGAGCTTGATTCCTGCGGTGTTCTCGGATTCAGCAATGTTGTTTTTATCATCGGCAGTTCATACGGTCTTTCCGACGAGGTGAAAAATCACTCGGATTTCAAGCTTTCAATGTCCGAAATGACCTTCCCCCATCAGCTTGCACGCATCATGCTCCTTGAGCAGATTTACAGAGCCTTTCGCATAAATAGCGGCGGAAAGTATCATAAATAAGCCGATTTCGGCGAAAATGTAAAAAAATTCTTTTCAAGCCCTTGACAATATGGAAAAGTCGTGTTAAAATTCGTACAAATAAAATATTTAAAGACGATGACGAAGAGGACTTAAAGCGGTAGCTTTTCAGAGAGTCGGCGGCAGGTGAAAGCCGATAAGTGAGTTTTGAGTTTGTAGCTTCTGAGTCGGAGGGAAGAAAGATTTTCAAGTAGAACCCTCTCGTATGGCTGCGTAAAAGCATAGGACTTGTTGGAGTCTGAAGTGGCGTTCAATGAACGCAAATTGAGTGGTACCGCGGGTAATGTATTATTAAGCATATTAGTATTTACAACTCGTCTCAAGGCAAAGAGGCCTCGAGACGGGTTTTTCTCTTTTTTGACGGATCTTTTTCCGTTATACTGATTTTATCCCTTTTGGCATATAAGAATATTGCCTGCAAGGAATAAAATCAGTCTAACGAAAAAATCTCTCGTCAAAATTCATGGATTCTTTTTCCGGTTATACAAATTTCTCCCTTTTGGGATATAAGAATATTGTCTGCAAGGAATAAAATCAGCCTAACGAAAAAATCTCTCGTCAAAACTCATGGATTCTTTTTCCGGTTATACAAATTTCTCCCTTTTGGGATATAAGAATATTGCCTGCAAGGAATAAAATCAGTCTAACGAAAAAATCTCTCGTCAAAATTCATGGATTCTTTTTCCGGTTATACAAATTTCTCCCTTTTGGGATATAAGAATATTGCCTGCAAGGAAAAATCAGTCTAACGAAAAAATCTCTATTCAAAATTTAGGTGTGATCACCTAAACATAAAGCAACGAAAGGAATGGTAACAAATGAAAGAAATGACAGGCTTGAATTTCAAGATCAACGAAATGGCTCAGCGTATCAAGGAGCTTCGTGAGATCGTGGGCTTTACTCCTGCCGAGATGGCGGAAAAGACCGACATAACGATCGAGGATTATATCGCCTGTGAGCGGGGCGAAAAGGATCTGACATTTGCTTTTTTGTACAGATGCGCAATAGCTTTCAATGTTGATGTTAACGATATCATCGAGGGCAAAAGCCCCGTGCTTGCTTCATATACGGTCACAAGGAGCGGCGAGGGTCTTGAAATCGATCACGCTCACGGTATGGAATATTATAACCTTGCGGCGGCTTTCAAAAACAAGATTTGTGAACCTCTTTTCGTTAGGTGCGACCCGAACGAGGGCTGCGACGATATTGCTCTCACGACCCATAACGGGCAGGAGCTTGACATTGTTGTCAGCGGTACATTGAGAGTTCAGGTCGGCAACCATGTTGAGATTCTTCGCCCCGGCGACACGATCTTTTTCGACAGCTCAACTCCCCACGGAATGATTGCCGTTGACAAGGAAGAAACGACATTCTACGCTATCGTTCTTAACCCGGCAGGCGAGGTAATTACGCCCAAGAATACGATCAGTGACGAATCGCCCAAGAGATCGGGTACGGGCAAGAGGATCTATCACAACTTTATTCATCCGAAAGAGGATGCAACCGGCAAGGTTCTTTCGCTTTCATATGAGAATGAGGACAAATTTAACTTTGCCTTTGATATTGTTGACGGACTCGGAAAGAAGCTTCCCGATAAGCTTGCAATGCTTCATATTGACAAGAACAAGAATGAGCGCCGCTTCTCCTTCAAGGATATGATGGAATATTCCTCTCAGACTGCGAACTATTTCAAATCGCTCGGCATCAAGAAGGGCGACAGAGTTATGATAGTCCTCAAGCGTCATTATCAATTCTGGTTCTCGATTCTTGCGCTTCACAAGATAGGTGCGATCGCAATTCCCGCAACGCATCTCCTCCAAGAGCATGACCTTGACTATCGCTTCAATGCAGCCGGAGTCAGCGCAATTCTCTGCACATCGGACGACAACACGGCGCATCAGGTTGACCTTGCAGCGAAGAACTCCCCGACGCTCAAAACAAAGATTATTGTCGGTGAACCGAGAGATGGTTGGCACGATTTCAACGACGAGGTCAAGCTATTCAGCAAGGAATTTGAGCGCACGGAGGACAGTGCGTGCGGCGATGATTTGATGCTCATGTTCTTCACCTCCGGCACAACGGGATATCCGAAAATCGCAACTCACAATTTTAAATATCCGCTCGGTCACTTTGTAACGGCGAACTATTGGCACTGTGTAAATCCCGACGGGCTTCACCTGACGATTTCCGACACGGGCTGGGCAAAGGCTCTTTGGGGCAAGCTTTACGGTCAGTGGCTTTGCGAAGCGGGCATATTTGTTTATGACTTTGACCGTTTTCATGCTTCCGACATTCTCCCGATGTTCAAGAAGTACAATATTACGACCTTCTGCGCACCGCCGACAATGTACAGAATGATGATCAAGGAAGATCTTACCAAGTATGACCTTAGCTCGATCGAGCACGCAACTATCGCCGGCGAAGCGCTCAACCCGGAGGTTTTCCGCCAGCTCAACAGGCTCACCGGGCTCAAGGTTATGGAGGGCTTCGGTCAGAGCGAAACAACGCTTGTTGTCGGCAACCTTTTCGGTTCGGAGCATAAGCTCGGCTCAATGGGTAAGCCTGTTCCGACATTTGAGGTTGATATCGTTGACCCCGACGGAAAGAGCGTCGGAGTAGGTCAGGAGGGTGAAATCGTTATCAAGGCCGAGCGTGACAAGGTTCCCTGCGGACTCTTTGTTGGCTATTACGGCGATGAGGAAAAGACTTCCGAGTGCTGGCATGACGGACTTTACCACACGGGCGATGTTGCATGGCGCGATGAGGATGGCTTCTACTGGTATGTCGGACGCATTGACGATGTTATCAAGTCATCGGGCTATCGCATAGGACCGTTCGAGATCGAGAATGTTATTATGGAGCTTCCGTATGTTCTTGAATGCGGCGTTTCCGCAGCTCCCGATGAGGTAAGAGGTCAGGTAGTTAAGGCTTCAATAGTCCTCACAAAGGGCACTGAGCCGACCGAGGAACTCAAAAAGGAGATCCAGACCTATGTTAAGGAGCATACCGCACCGTATAAATATCCGAGAATCGTTGTTTTCAAGGATGAGCTTCCGAAAACAACGAGCGGAAAAATCATCAGAAATAAACTGTAAAACAAAAGGCTGTGACACGCTCGTCACAGCCTTGTTCTTGCATTCGGTGACCGCCTGACGGCGAAAGTTAATTTCGCTCTCTGCCAAAGCAAAGGTCAGGATAGTACCGCACAAATTATCATCAAGTTGAAATTTTATATGTGTTTAATTTGTTAAGCGCACTTTCATCTTGTCACGACATTTTATATCACCGACTTAATGTCCTTGAGTTCAATCAATCTTTGAAACGGAGCTTTGACTGACGCCTTGTATTTATTACCGCCGATGGATATCTTTGAACAATTTTGTCGGATTATTATTCTTCCTCGATCTGTTTGAATGTCGCCGCTGGTATTGCTGATTTTATTTGAACTGATTTTGAGATTTGAAACATTCGACGCATCAATAAGCTTGCCGTAGAAGTTTTCAAAGCTGTTGCCTTCAATGGTTATGTTATAGAAAAGCGTTGAGTCGGTGCGACGATCGTCAATATTTGTCGAAATGATTATCTGTGCGCCCCATTCGGCGACATTACATTCAACGAAGCTGTTGTTCCGGATCACGAGTCCGTTTACGCCCGTGCCCTCAAGCCACAGACCCGACGAGATGTCCATTATGACCTTGATGGGATTTGCCATGGTTTTGTAGAACCTGTTGTTTTCACAAAGACCGTTGTCGCTTTGAAGTAACAGTCCTCTTGCACGGTTCTCATGGAAATAATTCTCGCTGATGACATAATTCCCGCTATCGATGCTGCCGTTTGAAACAATGCAATCCTTGACGACAGTATCGGGCAGCTTTTTGTCAAGCGTAAGCTTGTTGCCGTTAACGGACACGACCGTTGCGGAAAATTCAAGGTCATTAAAGCTCTTGTCGCTGAAAATCGCAGTGTCGCCGGCTATGAAATTGTTTGTGTTGGTGTAGATCTCAACCGTTTTTTCGTCCGGCTTGTCCGTTACCATTGCGATGTTGTCATGTACATTGACATCGTCATCGCCCATGAAGCTGAAATCGCAGCCGCTGATTTTGAATTTTCCGTTTGTGTTGGCGATATGAACGCCGTCGGCGGTTGCGGAAACTCTGTTATCGGTTGGGTGCTCCGGGTCAAGTCCTATCACGCAGTCGAGCAGCTGAAAACGCTCCGAACGCCTTTCGATCAGCCAGCCCATGCCCGCAACGGCATAGAGCTTGATATCGGAGAATGTTATGTTTGATGTTTCGTAAATATTGAATGCGTTGCCGTCGTAAACATGGTGGCGCAGGAGATAAATTTCTCCGTTTGCATAGCTGTCGAGCGAGCCGTCATGTGTAATTTTCAGCACATTGCTCTCGGTCTTTTCAACCGATTTGATTGAGCCGGGGAATTGATAAACATAATTTTCCCTGAAATCGTGCCTTGTTCCCGGAGTGAGCGTTTCGGGGTCGTATTTTGTGAAAGCCATTATCGCAATGTCCTTTGAAACCTCGTCAAGCTCGGTGAATTCAATCTCAAAGCTGTGCGTTTCGGGGGCTGCATTTTTAATCTTCACAAGCGAGGCAAGCCTTGAATTTTCAAAGTTCCATGTTATGCTCAAGCCTCTGAATTCAATACAGTCGCAGTTTACAATATGAAAATAATTCGGGTGTTCAAAAATAAACTGTGCGCCGTCGGCATCTATGAGTATGTTTTCCAAACCGTTAAGTGTGATTGCTCTGTTTGTTCGGAAATGATATTTGCCGCCGTCTACCTTGAGCGTGGTGCACGGATTGGATCTGCAATATTCGATTGCCTTGCAAAAAGCGTCATAATTATCGTTTGCCGTCGTGCTGACGCCGAAATCGGAAGCGTTAACGGTTTTGTAGTTTTTCTCGTTCGGTCTTGCGATGTAGAAATTCGAGTCGCTTATGCCGTTGACTCGGTCGTAGGTGCGAGTTTCATCGGCTGTCGGTTCGGTTTCAACGGCGAGATTTTCAAACGGAATTATCGGCGTTATGTCAAGCTTGAAAATCGGAGCAACGAGCGTTAAAAACGCAGTTGCGATACATAATAATGTTTGCGTCATTCAATCACCTCATTTTGCGCTGATGTGGAAGCCGGTCGTGCTGATGACTGCGACTTCGACACCGAGATCGTCGGTTATGCTTATTTTATAGAAGCAGAGCTTTCTGCCGTCTCTGACCTTTTTACATTCGGCGAAGAGCCTTTTGCCCCTTGACGAGGTCAGGTAACTGATGTGGCTGTCAGCCGTGGCGGTGAAGCTTTCGGGAGTGTTGGTCGCAACGGCAAAGGCAAAATCGGCAAGGGTGAACATAACTCCGCCCATGACCTGACCGTGTGCGCCGTAGTGCCGTTCGTCAAGCTCAAGGCTGCACTTTGAATAGCAGTCGTCAACCTCGTCTATCCTTACGCCCGTGACATCAACGGCGTATCTGTCGCCCTCAAAAAAACGGCGAACTTCTTCAATGTCTCTCATGTGATCAGTCCTTTGTAAAGTTTGTTTTTATGATACCATATTGGGCGAAAAAGTCAAGAGAACGCTTGAAAAAATCGGCATTCGTCGGCAATCTGTTCACAAAATCGGAATATCCCGTTGAAAAAACGGCACTTTATTTTCCATATCGCTTGTGGTACAATAAATAAAAGCAACACTGCGCAATTGAGGTGCAAGCCTTGCTTTAATATATTTCCGTCATGCTGCATAAAAATTTCTTGATTTGCGACAGCAAGCCTGCAAATTTTTTGCACCCTGACGAAAAATCCTACTGTGCAATCCGCACGCTCCGATTGTGCGATATTGCCAAAAAAAGAGGCGGTGAAAGTTTATGACCAAAGCAGTAATTTTTGACCTTGACGGGTTGCTGGTAGACAGCGAATTGATGACATATGAATTTTTTGTAAAAACGCTTGCCGAGAACGGATATGAATTTTCGCTGAAGGAATATGCCGATGTTTATTGCGGCCGCACCGCCGTTCGTAATCTTACGGAATTGATCAAAAATTATAACCTGCCGTTTGATGTTGAAAGCGGCCTTGCCCTTACCCACGAAGCGGAAAAGGAATACCTGAAAACTAAGGGCGTTCCGCTCAAGAAGGGCGCAAAGGAGCTGCTTGATTTTCTCAGGAATAACGGCTACGGGATTTATCTCGCCTCCTCAAGCGGAAAGGAGCGGGCGCACACAATTCTTTCGGGCAACGGTATCGACGGCTATTTTGACGGCGGAGTTTTCGGCGATGAAATAGAGCACAGCAAGCCCGCACCCGATGTTTTTCTCAAAGCGACGGAAAAGGCAGGGAAAAGGGCGGAGGAATGCCTCGTTCTGGAGGACAGCGACGCCGGAATTCATGCCGCCTATGCCGCAAGGATTCCTGTTATCTGCATCCCCGATTTGAAACAGCCGTCCGAGGAGTCGAGAAAAATGGCGAGGTATGTGCTGCCGTCATTGCTTGATGTTAAGAAAATGCTTGAAAACAAGGAAATATAAAACAACAGTCTCTCTTTTTTAACTAAGCAAGAGAGACTGTTTTAATTTTTAAATAAGTCTGAAGGTTTTAACCTCGTGCGGCTTCATTGCAAATTCAAATTCGCCGTTTTTGCACGGGATTTCGTGCTCGTCACATTCCATAAGGTTACATTCGATAACCCTTGAATAGTCAAGGTCAAACCATGCCTTGACCGTGCAGTGGCGAGTTTCGGATTCATACATTCTGACGATTACGCCGTTGCCGTCCTGCGCCTTTTTGACTGCGTCAAGAATTACACTTTCGCCGTTAATTCGTGCAAGGCTGCGACCGGTATCGTCGCCGCCGCTTGCCCTGACAAACTCGCCGTCAAGCCTGATGTTTTCCTCAAAGCCGAGCCTTACCGTATCGGCGTCACGCCATGTTCCCGTGTGAGGATAGAACGAATATCTGAACGAGTGCATTCCTATATCGCCGAGCGGGTCGGGACAAATCGGACCTCTGAGAAGCGTTATCTTCATCACATTGTCGTGCACATTGTAGCCGTATTTGCAGTCGTTTATTATGCTTGCGCCGTAGCCGCCCTCGGAGAGATCGACCCACTTGTGAGCGCAGAACTCGAATTTTGCCTGTTCGTAGCTTGTATTGTAATGGGTCGGATATTCCGCTGCGCCGTGAGCTACCTCGCAGCTTGCGCTGCGGCTTCTGATATCGACAGGGAACTCCGCCTTGAGCACCTTTTCACGCTCGTGCCAGTCGACCGTAGTGTCAAAATCAACTGTTGGCTTGTCATTTTCAAGAATGATATCCTGAGTTATCGTCGATTCATGGAACTTCCTGACCACACGGATAACACCGCGAAGCGGCGAGCTTTCAACGACCTCAACGCTCTCGGCTTTGTCAAGCGTATTAAACTTCATCTGATAGTCAAATTCCAGATTCCATGCGCTCTCGTGAATGGGCTTGTCGAGGGATATGGCCATAAGGTTTCCTTTGCCGGTGAGGATCTGTCTGCCCGTTTGCTTGTCGATAACCTCATCGAGCAGTCCGTTGTCGTCAAGAACGATTTTGAGATATTTATTTTCAAGCAAATTCTTCGTTGCCTTGACCGAATCAAATTCTGCGGTTTTGTCGCAGAGTGTGAAAATTCCGTAGCCGAATGCCGGAACGGGATCGGCGCAGAATTCAATATAATGCTTGCCGTTTTCGTCATAAGTCCTGCTTGCGAGAAGCTTGCCGTCGGAATTTTTGATACCCTTAGCGGCATACGGAATTTCGGCATTAACAAGCCCCTTTGTCTGCCATGTGAGCATATTCCAAACAAGGATCGAATCGTTTTTTACGCTTATATTGTTGAGAATCTTATTCTTGCCGTCACGGATAAGTCTGCCGCCAAGCTTACGAAGTTCGGCATATTCCGCTCTCGTGTTTTCCATTGCCTCATGGATCGAGGTGCCGGGAAGAATGTCGTGGAACTGGTTGATAAGCAGAATCTTCCATGCCTTTTCCATATCCTCGTTGGGATAATCTCCGCCGAAAACATTGAGGATCTCGGCGTTTCTCATCATAAATTCACCACGACGGTTATTCTTTTTGATGAATGCCTGGCTGGTGAATGTGCCTCGGTGGTTTTCAAAGTAAAGCTCGCCGTCGTAAACGGGAAGCTTGTCAAAATCGCCGTCAATGCTATGGAAAAAGTCCGCAACCTTTCCGTTTTTAGCTTTCGGCACACCGGGGAGCTTTTCAAGACGCCTGCCGCTTTCAACCTGCTTGAATGTGCATCCGCCGCCGCCGTCGCCGTAGCCGAACATACCGCAGGACAAATCAACAATGCTGTTTTGACAGTTATTTCTGCGAAGCCGTGTTATGTATCCTGCGTCGTATTCGCCCTGGTACGGCTGCTTGCAAAGATAGGCGAGAATTTCATCGCCGCTGTGCGCTCTCCAGCGGAAAACGCTGTGGGGGAACTCGTTGGTATCGTTGAAGTAAAGCTTTGATGTCATGAAATATTTCATGCCCGAACGCTTGATTATCTGCGGCAACGCCCAGGTGAAGCCGAAGCAGTCGGGCAGCCAGTAGATATCGGACGAAACTCCGAATTCCTTCATGAAGAATTCTCTGCCGTAAAGAAGCTGACGGATAAGAGCCTCGCCGCTTGCAATGTTTGTGTCCGCTTCGACCCAGGCATTGCCGACAATTTCCCATTGACCGTTTTTGACCTTTTCTTTAACACGCTCAAAAATATCGGGATAATGCTTCTTCATGAAGTCGTAGAGAACCGCCTGACTCTGAGTGAATTTGAAGTCGGGGTAGTTATCCATAAGGGCAAGATTGTTTGAGAATGTTCTTGCCGTTTTTCTTGTTATCTCCTTGACCGTCCAGAGCCACGCAACATCAAGGTGGCTGTGACCCGCCATGATCACCTCGCCGGGTGTGGAGTAGTTGATTTTTTCGATTTCGCCCCAAAGAACATTGACCGCCTGCGGTACGGAAGCAATAAATGCCTCGCCGCCGAGATCAAAGTCAAGCTGATGGACGGAATTGTCTATGGCATTGAAAAGGCGGGATTTAACATATTCGTCCTCGCATTGTTCATATGCGTCCCAAGCGGTCGAAATATCGAACCAATAGCTTTCCGTCAACTTGTCAACTGCGATAAGCTCAGCCTTTTTGAGGGTATATTCATGGTTCTTTGCGCCGGCTCTTGCAAAGTCGCAGAAGCCTGCGCAGTCAACTGCGCCCTCAACCTGAATATTGAGCTTTTCGCCGGTTTTAACGCCGTTTTTGAAAAGAATTTCCGTGCGGTGAACCCAGCCGGAATTCTCTCGTGAGCTGACTGCGCCGACGATTTGTCCGTTGATTCTGACGAGTGCCTCGCCGCCGAAATCAATTGAAAGATAAACCTTCTTGCCTTCGAATTCGGCGGGTACGGTGATCTCGGCTTCAAAGTATCTCGTCTCGTCATAGCCGACCTTCCACCTGTCGCCGAGCCGCATTTGAATCGGCGGATTTTTGTCAAGGACGATGTTGTTTGGGCTGACATGCATACCCGTGTAGCTTTTCCAAGAGTCTATTTCAAAACGATCCGTTACGCAGTACGGTTCAATCTGCTTTATTTGATTTTTGAGTACATTCGGGATAAGTGTGTGCATTTTTGAGCGTTCCTTTCTTTGGTGGCAGTTACCTGTAGCATTCAATAATATCTGCATCGCCGCCGAGCTTGAATTTACCCTCGGCAGATACGGGCATCAGGAAGTAATCACCTTTTTTGATATCCTTTTCGTATCCGATGCCTGTGATTTTGCACTCGCCATCGGTAACGACATAGATCCTTGCGCCGTTGTCAAGGCTGAATTCACCGCCGCAAAGCTCGATTTTTCTGACCGTGAAGCTCGTCGTCATTCTGTTGTCGATGAGTGAAAGATATTTAACTCCGTCGCTGTCGTCGATCGTAACCGGCTCAATGGGCGCAGGATATTTCAAAGCGACATCGAAGCATTCTATGGCAGTTTTTTTGTCAATACCGAGGTACATTTCGTGGTCGCTGAGCTTGTAATCGCCGCACCAACGCTCGGGCTGGATCGTAAAATCCGACGGCTCCTGAACCTCAAGAAGCAGGCAGCCTGCGCCGATTGCGTGAACCATTTTTGCGGGAATATAGATAACATCGCCCGGCTTAACCTCAAAAGATTCGAGCAGATCCTCCATGACGGTCTTGCTTTCCTCACTTTCAACGATTGCTTTTTCAAACCGTTCCGGGGTCACTCCGTCTTTGAATCCGTAGAAAACCCTTGCGCCGGGGCGGGTGGCAAGAATGTACCAGCTTTCCTCCTTGCCGTAGGGAGAGTTAAAATACTTTTTTGAAAAAGCTTTGTCGGGGTGAGCCTGAACGGGAAGCCGGATCGCACTGTCAAGGATTTTTGTCAGCACGCCGAGTTCGTCACGCTCGCCGATGATTTCGTTTTTATATTTATCAAGAGCGTTGCTGAGATAAAGTTCTTCGCCCTTTATTTTTGAAATTCCCTCATATTCGTCCGTGCTTCCGTCGTTGAGAGCATGAACGCTTGAAACGACCCATTCCTCCGGAAAGTTGCCGTCCTCGGAATCGTCGGAGAAAAAATCGGCAAAAAGCTTTCCTCCTTTATAGACGCGGAAAACCCTGTTTTTTTCAAAGAAAATCGGATAATTATAGAACATACTTTAAGCCTCCTAACTGCCTTGGCTTATCGTATCACATTTTTACTTTTATTTCAATAATTTATGAAAAATTCGGCAAATGTATACAAAGCATTCTCAGGTTGGCGGTAAAAAATCCGAAAAACGCAGTTTATTATGTATGTTGTATTAACACGATTGACTTTTAATTTAAAAATAAATATAATTTAAACGGTGATTGATATGCTTTTAACAATAGATATCGGCAATACCAATATAACTATGGGAATATATGAAGGCGACACGCTGCTCTTTACCTCTCGTCTGGCAACGGACAGAAAAAGAACGAGCGATCAATACTCTGTCGAGCTTCTTAATATTTTTAAGCTTCATAACGCAAGCCGTTCGGATTTTTCCGGCGCAATAATAAGCAGCGTTGTTCCCGAGGTTGTCAATGCTGTGAGCAGGGCGGTTGAAACCGTCACAAGAGTCACCCCGACCGTTTTGACCTCGGATATAGACACGGGACTGAAAATCGTCACGAACACCGAAGGATTTGTCGGCGCAGACATTGCCGTTGCTTCGGTTGCGGCGATAAGCAAATACCCTCTGCCTTGTTTCATTCTTGATCTCGGAACGGCAACTAAAATTATTCTTCTTGACGAGAACGGAATGTTCCTCGGCTGTACGATTTCCGCCGGCGTCGGAATTTCGCTTGAGGCTCTTGCAAAAAAGACCTCGCAGCTTCCGGCGGTCAGACTTACCGCACCCGCAACCTCAATCGGCACAAACACCGTGGATTGTATGCAGTCCGGTACGGTTTTCGGCACGGCGGCAATGCTTGACGGGCTGACCGAAAGAATGGAAAAGGAATTCGGCAGGGAGGTTAAAACAACCGTCGCCACGGGCGGTCTGGCAGAAGAAATTGTCAAAAACTGCAACCGTGAAATTGTTTTTGACCGTGACCTTATTCTTGAGGGATTGAGGAATATTTATAATGTAAACGGAAGGGCTATTGATAAATGAAACTATCTTTGAGGGAAAACAATAAAGAGAAAATTATATTCATGGCAGTTTTGACTGCATTTATAATCGTAATGAGCTTTACGCCGCTCGGCTATCTTAAAATGCTTCGGGCGTCGATAACTTTTTTGCCCGTTGTGGTCGTTGTCGGAGCCGTTGTAAGCGGACCGCTGAGCGGGCTGTATTTGGGCACTGTTTTTGGAATTTCCAGCTTTCTTCATTGCTTTGACGAAAGCTATGTTTTCGGACAGACTTTTTTGAAAATAAGCCCGATTTTGACCCTGATCGTCTGCCTGGTTCCGAGAATGCTGATGGGTATGAGCTGCGGACTGATACATAGGCTTTTCTGCCGAAACACTTCGCCGATATTTGCCAATATCATGTCGTCATTCAGCGGTGCGTTCCTCAACACGGTTTTCTTTGTAGCGGCGCTGCTGATCGCTTTTTACAGCAGCGACTATATTCAGGCACTCGGTTCAAATCCGACGCAGATAATCAGAGCACTGATAACCTATAACGCATATATCGAGTGGATAACCTGTACGGTTTTCGGTACGCTTATCCCGTGCGTTCTGTTAAAGATAATGAAGAAAAACAGCGCCGGAAAGAACGAAGCGGAATTCAACAGCTTGTTATGATATGCAGTGAACTTGACTTTTTTTCGTTTTGGTGTTATTATTTCTGCAACGGCTGTGATAAAGAGGGTCGGAGCGAGGCTTTTCAGAGAGTCGGCGGCGGGTGAAAGCCGACAGCGTAGCTTCAAGCACCTATGGCTTTTGAGCCGAAGGTCTGAAATAAAAGTAGGGTCTTCCGTATTTCTGCGTTAAAGAACAGAGTGGTATTCCGAAAAGGATTACAAGTTGAGTGGTACCGCGGGTTATTCTCGTCTCAAAGATTTTCTTTGAGGCGTATTTTTTTACCCTGCCACGCAAAAAAATAGACAGAGGAGGATATACAATGAATAAAGGAAAATTTTATCTTACGACCGCCATTGCTTACACTTCCCGCAAGCCGCATATCGGCAACAGCTATGAGATCGTAATGTCCGACGCAATTGCGAGATACAAGAGATTGCAGGGCTATGATGTTTTCTTCCAGACCGGCACGGACGAGCACGGCCAGAAGATCGAGGAGATCGCCGCCACAGAGGGCATCACGCCGAAGCAGCATGTTGACCGTGTTGCAGGCGAGATCAGGGAGATCTGCGACCTTTTGAACACGACCTATGACAAATTTATCAGAACGACCGACCTCGACCACGAAAGGGTCATTCAGAAGATTTTCAGGAAGCTTTATGACCAGGGCGATATCTACAAGGGACACTACGAGGGAATGTATTGCACTCCCTGCGAGTCGTTCTGGACTGAGTCGCAGCTCGTTGACGGCAAGTGCCCGGACTGCGGTCGTGAGGTCAAGCCTGCCCGTGAGGAGGCATATTTCCTCAAGCTTTCAAAGTATCAGAAGCAGCTTGAAGAATATATCGAGAGCAATGAAAACTTTATCTATCCCGAGAGCAGAAAAAAAGAGATGCTCAACAATTTCATAAAGCCGGGTCTTCAGGATCTTTGCGTTTCGAGAACCTCCTTCAAGTGGGGAATTCCCGTTGATTTCGACCCGAAGCATGTTGTTTATGTTTGGATTGACGCTCTTGCAAACTACATCACCGGTATCGGCTACGATCCCGACGGTTCGAGCGAGCAATACAAGAAATACTGGCCTGCCGATGTTCATATAATCGGCAAGGATATCGTCCGTTTCCATACAATTTATTGGCCGATCATGCTCATGGCGCTCGGTGAGCCGCTGCCGAAGCAGGTTTTCGGTCATCCGTGGCTTCTTTTCGGTACGGATAAAATGTCAAAGTCAAGAGGTAATGTTATCTATGCCGACGACCTTGTTGAGCTTTTCGGCGTTGACGCCGTAAGATATTATCTGCTTGCCGAAATGCCCTACACTTCGGACGGCTCGATCACATATGAGAATATGATTGAGCGTTACAACGCCGACCTTGCAAACACACTCGGCAATCTTGTCAACAGGACGATCGCCATGACGAACAAGTATTTTGACGGCGTTGTTCAGCCGGGCGATGTAACCGAGGAGCTTGACGACGAGCTGAAAACCCTTGCGGTTGAAACTGTCGGCAAGGTTGATAAGCTCCTTTCGGAATACAGGGTCAGCGATACGCTTGAAGCAATTTTTGCGCTTGCGAAGCGCTGCAATAAATATATTGACGAAACGACTCCGTGGACACTTGCAAAGGACGAGAACCAAAAAGCCCGCCTGGGTACGGTGCTTTACAATCTGCTTGAAAGCATTCGTTTTGTGGCTGTTCTTCTTTCTCCGTTCATGCCGGAAACCTCGGATAAGATTCTCGCTCAGATGAACACGGATATCAAGGATTACGATTCGCTTTCCGCTTTCGGCGCACTCAAGGTAGGCACAGTTGTCGGCAAGGCCGAGCCGCTCTTTGCAAGAATTGACGCAAAGGAGATGTTCGAGAAAATCGAGGCGAGAACCGAAGCCGCTCAGGAGGCAGCCAAGGAGGAAAACGCCGAGGTCGAGGAAGCCGAAGGACTTGCAAAGATAGGTATTGACGATTTTGCTAAGGTCGAGCTTAAAGTCGCCGAGATCAAGGACTGTGAGCCGGTCAAAAAGGCGAAGAAACTCTTGAAGCTTACGCTTGACGACGGTAGCAAAACGCCGAGGATCGTTGCAAGCGGAATCGCAAAATGGTATAAGCCCGAGAAGCTTATCGGCCACAAGGTGATCGTTGTTTCAAATCTCAAGCCTGCCGTGTTCTGCGGCATTGAGAGCAACGGCATGATTCTTGCCGCCGATGCGGGTGACGAGGCGAAGGTCGTTTTTGTTGACGGCATGCCGAACGGAGCGAAGATAAGATAATGTATCATTCGATTTTTGACACGCACGCCCATTATGACGATAAAAAATTCAATGAGGACAGAGACGAGCTTTTAGCTTCTCTGCCCTCAAAGGGTGTTATAAATATAATCAACTGTGGCTGTGATCTTGAGTCAAGTCTGAAAAGCGTTGAATTCACCGAGAAATACGAATATTTTTATTCGGCTGTCGGAATCCACCCGAGCAATATTACGGATGAGTCTTATGACGAGCTGAAAAAAATCAGAGAGCTTTATTCGCACCCGAAGTGCGTTGCCGTCGGCGAGATCGGACTGGAATATCATTATGATTTTGTGCCGAAGGATAAGCAGCTCGATATTTTTGAAAAGCAGCTGATTCTTGCCAACGAGCTTGATCTGCCAGTTATCGTGCATGACCGTGAAGCGCACGAGGATACGATGCGGCTTTTGAAAAAGCATAAACCTAAGGGCGTTGTGCATTGCTTTTCGGGCAGCGCAGAGATGGCAAAAGAGGTGCTGAAACTCGGAATGTATATCGGCTTGGGCGGCGCAGTAACATTCAAAAATGCACGCAAGCCGCTTGAGGTTGCCGAGATCGTTCCCGAGGACAGACTCCTGCTTGAAACGGATTGCCCGTATATGACGCCCGCACCTTTCAGAGGCAAGCGCAACTCGTCGGAGATGATCGCATATTCCGCCGAAAAACTTGCCGAGGTCAGACACACCGACACGCAGAAGCTCATCGACCTTGCAAACGAGAATGCACACATACTATTCAAAATTAAATAGAAAAAAGCAGTGGCAAACCGTGATAAATTTGCCACTGCTTTTTTATTTACAACTTATATAAGCTGAATGAATAATTCCTTGATAGCATCAATTACAGGAGTGATGTCAACATCCTTAAGAGCATCAAGAACCTGCTGAACAAGAGCAGTAACTGCAGCAATAACAGCGTCCATTGATTCTTCCTCCTTTTTCATAGTGTCAGATTTTTATCTGCAATTTTATTTTATCACCGGCAGGAAAAAATGTCAACTGTATAAAGCGATAAAAGTGTATGAATTTTGCATATTTTTGGATTATTTAACCCGATTATACAGATCAAGCGTTGCGGAACAGCGAGCCTCGTCGCTTTCACAGCCGGTGACGATGATTATGTATGTTTTGTCGGCCTTTTGAAAGATTGATATCAGGCAGTAACCGGCGATGTCGGTCGTGCCGGTTTTTCCGCCGATGAAGTCCTCGCAGTAATATTCGCTTTCAGGGTCAATGAGCTTGATGTGGTTGGTCCATGTCACGCTGCCTCCTGCGGCAAATGTGACGCTTGTCTCTTTGATGGATATAATTTTTTTGATGTTTTGATTTTTTATTGCGCATTTTGTCAGCGTAAGCAGATCTCTTGCGGTGGTGTACTGATTATCGTTGTCCCAACCGTCGGGCGTTTCAAAATGGCTGTTTGTCATGCCGATTTCGGCGGCGGTTTTATTCATCAGCTCGCAGAAATATGTAACCGCCTGCTCGTCGTTCAGGTTGTCGTTCGGGCGAAGCTGTCGAGCCGTACCGACGGCTATGGTGTAGGCTGCGTCGTTGCCGGACATGAGCAGAAGTCCGGTCACCAGGTCGTAAAGAGTGAGCACGTTTCCCTCTTGGATCAGGCAAAGGCTCGATTCGGGTTGAACCATTTCAAGCTCCGAGCCGACGGTGAATTTTGTTTCCGGCTTGACATATTTCAGCGCAGTGTATGCGGTCAGGAATTTAGTCATGCTTGCAGGATAAATTCGTTTGTCAATATTTTTCTGCTGGCTGAAGCTGTTTGTGTCAATGCAATAGGTGAGGGCGGTTTTGTATGGGTCTGCGGAGGTATCTGGCGTTGCAGCCGTCGAAACCTCTGCCGTCGTTTCTGCGGTAGTTGCAGTCGTCGATACGGCGAATACCTGCTCGGAGGTGTTGCACTCGGCGTCGGTGATTTTCAAATTTGTGCGACACGAGGTCAACAGAATAATTGCCGCCGCAAGCATAAGCGCCGATAGCCTTTTTAAGACCATACCGCACAATTGGGTTGTGCGGATTGCGCAGTGTTGCCTTAACATCTTCATTTGTGAGCTCCTCTTGTTTCATGTAGTCTTTTGTACGCCCAACATTATAATACTCTTTTCATAAACCGTCAATGGGGAGATGAATTTTAGATGGGAGATGTTGGATTTTTAGATTTTTAGATGAGGCTATCCATCAGAATTTTGCTGTAATTGATAACCGAATCACTTGGTACGGCAATGTGAATTTTTTAGGGTATAAGTTCTATGAAGTCAAATGCATTGCGTCTTGCAGACTTCGGTATTGACTTAATTCCGTCTTGCAATTTAGCATACAAACAAAGTATAATATATTCCATTCTCCGGCGGGTCAAATATGGCTTGCCGGTATTTTTATGGAGGTTATTATGGTTTACGGTTACATTCGGGTATCAAGCAAGGAGCAGAATATTGACAGGCAGATGTCGGCTTTATTGAAGGAGGGAGTCGGCGAGAAGCATATTTTCATTGACAAACAATCGGGCAGGGATTTTGACAGACCGGCGTACAAACGGCTTTTGAGAAAGCTGAAAACGGATGACATTTTGATAGTAAAATCCATTGATCGTCTGGGCAGGAATTATGCGGAAATACTTGAACAATGGCATATCATTACAAAGGTGAAGCAGGCGGATATTTATGTGCTCGATTTTCCTCTGCTGGACACAAGAAAAAAGGACAACGATTTAACGGGAACATTTATCGCTGACCTTGTTTTGCAAATATTATCTTATGTTGCTCAGACGGAGCGTGAGTTTATCCACCAAAGGCAGGCGGAGGGAATCGCCGCAGCGCAGCAAAGGGGAGTTAAATTCGGACGAAAGCCGATCGAATTACCGAAATCCTTTGAATCGGCAAAGGAAAAATATGAATTGGGCGAGCTTTCTTACCGTGAAGCTGCCAAATCATGCGGAATGACCGAGTCCTCATTTTACAGATATTGTCATATTATATAATTTTTATTATAAATAAAAGTCGATTTTTGGGACAACAAATTGCTTAAAAATGTAGACTTTTTGAAGCGTGGAAGAAATAGCTTTTTTTCCGTCATTTTGCATTTTAAACCATTTTATCACACTTAATTCAAAAAGTCTACTTTATGAATTAGCGAAAATCAGCAGGATTCATTTTTGATTTTTGTGTATGTAAAGTAAGTATCGTTTTCAGTACGGAAAGAATAATCGCCGTTGTATTTTTTGCAGATTTCTTTGACGATTGTTAAGCCGTAGCCGTGATTTTTGTCGCTCTTTTTCTGCTTTGAATTTTTATCGAAACCGTTCGCGGTTGTTATTGAAACATAATCATTTTCAATTTGTATGTTGATCTCGGATTTTTTCTCAGCTTCGGATTTTTCGGCGGCGTTTATCGAATTGTCGATAAGGTTGTGCAGCAGTCGGCAAAGATCATATTCCGCAATTCTGACGACGGATTGCTCGTCAATGTTTACGTTCAATTCAATGTTTTTCTCTGCGGCGGCTTGTTGCTTGATGTAAATAATCGTGCTGATAATTTCGTTGGAGCAAATTGAATTTTTGCTTGCGCCGAAAACGGAATCACCAGTTTTATTGAGAATTTCAAGTGCTTTATCTGTTTGTCCGATTTCAATAAAACCCGTTGCGGTTGTGAGCAGATTATTCAGATCGTGCTTGATTTTGCGAAGCTCTTTCTTTTCTTCATTGAGCATGATCGTTTGCTGATAAGTCATGGTATTTAAAAGTATCTGCTTCTCGTTTTCAATGTTTTTGCGTTCGATTTTGTCAATGTAATCGACCAAGAAAAGAAGTCCGACACTTGTTATGAAACAGATAGCTGCAACAACGGAAGTTGCGGTTCTGATTTTTACATAGGTAGGTCCGTCAAGTACGTTACTGTCTATTTCTCGGGAAATCAAAGTATAGGACAGGAAGTAAATAATATTTACAAGAGGAATTACCAAAAAGAAAAATGACTTGTTCGTTGTAATTTTTCCTTTTGAAGATATTTTACTTTTTACAAGCCTGATTATAAAGGCATATATGAAAGATAATGAAAAAATAAGCGATGAAAAAATAATAAGCGGTACAGGCGGAATTTTCGGCGAAAGGAAATATGAGTAAGGATAACCTACAATAGCTATCAGCTGAAAAGCCAAAACATGCGAGAACATATTAGCTACACCGATGAGGGCGCCCGTAAATAATTTTTCAAATACCGAGCCCTTGCAGGTTAGAAAAATGACTCCCGTTTGGATAACAATAAATGAGATGTAAAGTATCGCTTCGTTCCAGGTTCTCATGGGAGGATAAAAGGCAAGCATGCTGGCGAGCATTCCGAATCCGATGACGCAGATAAATGTAACAAAGCTGTTTTTCTTGTCCTTTAGCGATGCGTGAATGATGTTATACGCCGACAGATGGCGCGCGAGATGCATCAGTGCCGTGAGCGAGAAAAAATTCATAAGGTCAACCATTTCCATAATAAACATCCTCTTTATTTTTTAGTTTGAAATAACAGCTTTATACTTCGGGGGAGAGATGGGGACTTTTCTTATTCGATTTAGCAGGATATATTTTTAATTTTTGTATATGTAAAGTAAGTATCATCTTCAATGCGGAAAGAATAATCACCGCTGTATTTTTTGCAGATTTCTTTGACGATTGTTAAGCCGTAGCCGTGATTTTTGTCGCTCTTTTTCTGCTTTGAATTTTTATCGAAACCGTTCGCGGTTGTTATTGAAACATAATCATTTTCAATTTGTATGTTGATCTCGGATTTTTTCTCAGCTTCGGATTTTTCGGCGGCGTTTATCGAATTGTCGATAAGGTTGTGCAGCAGTCGGCAAAGATCATATTCCGCAATTCTGACGACGGATTGCTCGTCAATGTTTACGTTCAATTCAATGTTTTTCTCTGCGGCGGCTTGTTGCTTGATGTAAATAATCGTGCTGATAATTTCGTTGGAGCAAATTGAATTTTTGCTTGCGCCGAAAACGGAATCACCAGTTTTATTGAGAATTTCAAGTGCTTTATCTGTTTGTCCGATTTCAATAAAACCTGTTGCGGTTGTAAGCAGATTATTCAAATCGTGCTTGATTTTGCGAAGCTCTTTCTTCTCCTCATTGAGCATAATTGTTTGCTGATAAGTCATTGTGTTTGCGAGTATTTGCTTCTCGTTTTCAATGTTTTTGCGCTCGATTTTGTCAATGTAATCGACCAAGAAAAGAAGTCCGACGCATGTGACAAGGCAAATGGCGGCGACAATATAGGATGTGTTTCTGATTTTTATGTATGCCGGTCCGTTCATAGCGTCGCTGCCGAGCGATTGTGCGATTGAAGCGTATGACAGAAAGTAGATCAGGTTTATAAGTGGAATAACCAAGAAGAAAAATGATTTGTTGGTTGTTATTCTTCCCTTTGAAGAAATTTTGCCTTTAACCAATTTTATTATAAATGCAAAGAAAAATGACACTAAAACAAGCGTAACAGAGTAAATAACAAGAGGGATAGACGGAATTGTTGACGAAACGAAGTATGAATACGGATATCCCATTGCCGTTATGAAGCGGATAGCCACGACGGGCGAAACCAAATTTGTTACGGCAACCAAAACGCCTGTAAATATTTTTTCAAAGACCGAGCCCTTGCAGGTTAAAAACGTAATTCCTACTTCAATGGCAAGAAAAATGATATAAAGCAAAGCTTCGTTCCATTTTTTCATAAGAGTTAACGAAATAACACTCCAAAGCATTCCGAATCCCATTACGCAGAGAAAGGTGACAAGGCTGTTCTTCTTGTCTTTCAGCGAGGCGTGAATTATGTTATATGCCGACAGATGACGGGCAAAATGAACCAGCGCGGTGAGTGAGAAAAAATTTGTCATGTCGACCATATCCATAAATGAACATCCTTTATAAATTTAAAATATAGTTTTTATAGTGCGCAATAACAGCCTTATATTTCTTTGGAGGAATCGGAACTTTTTCGTCATCGGAGATGATAAAATGGTGCGGTTCATATCCTCTGATAACATTCATGTTCACAACATAGCATTTGTGACATTGATAAAAATACGGCGGCAAATTTTTGATAAATTTTTTCAGCGTGGAATAAATGGTTATCGTGTTGCCGTCTGCACAGTGAATGAGCAGATTATTGCTGTAGGTTTCAATGTATAAAACGGAACGATAGTCTATCGTATAGTTTTTCTTTCCGTATGAAACGGTTTCAAGGTTCGTGTTTTCTTTTGTTATGGCATTGATTGACCTTTTGATCGCACGAAGAAGCTGCTCATCGGTCATTTTTGATTTCAGCAGATAATAGCAGCAGTTAATTTCAGACAGGTTCTCCGTTTCCGTCGGATAGCCCGTCATAATGATAAACGAAATATTGCTGAATTCGTGCTGATGCTCAACCAGCCAGTTGACCGAGTTGATGTCATTCACCATGATGTCGAGAAAAACAATATCCGCTTTGCCGGTCTTAATTTGTTCATACAAATCGTCGATGGAAGAATAGCACTCAATTTCAAAATCCATGCCTATTTGGTCTTGAATTGCTCTTTGAATCTTAAACGAAATAAGCTCACGAAAAGATTCTTCATCGTCGCAAATTGCGATTTTTAACATAATATATCACTCCAATCCCGTGATATAAATTATAATACAAACCAATCGTCGATTGCAAAGTTATTCACCACGCAAAAACGGTTATACACCACGCATATATTGAAAAAACTAACGCACTCTTTTATAATTTTTCTCGGAAAATTTGCCAAGACTTTGTGCAATGATTATACACTCGTTTGGTAAAATTATCAAGACCTTGTGTAAGAAAAACGGAGGGGATAGGTTGAAAAAAATTGTCTTTTTGATTGTGCCGATTCTTTTGATATCGATGCTTCAAATTACCGCGTCGGCGGCGAATTATGAAGTGGGCGCAAGCAATATCAATGCGGCAGTCGGGGAGGAAGTTGAAGTTCCCGTTAAGCTGAGCAATAATAAGGGCTTGATGGGGTTCAAGATTTCCGTAAGCTATTTGCCCGATCAGATTGATGTTGTTTCGGTAAAAAAAGGCGAATTCATCGGCGAAGGGAATTTCAACACCAATTTTGGCGTTCGGGATACGGGCTTTGATGTAATCTGGAACAGCACGGGCAATGTTGCCAAGGATGGAACGCTTTTTGTTTTGACCGTCAAGCTGAAAGAGGCGGTAAAGGATAAGGCGGTAATTAAGCTGAGCTACAGCAAGTCCGATACTTTCGACTCAATGTGGAAAGATGTTGCGCTTGATTGCCGTGATATAACGGTGACAAAGGCGGCGCAAGCGTCGGCAACAACCGTTTCGCAGGAGAATGTGACAACGGCGACGACTTCCGCAGAACCGACTTTGCCGAGCGACGATAAAATCGTTGAGATTTACAAGCAGTCGCTTAAAGAGCTGAAATACAAGGACGTGTATGAAGCGGCAGGCCATGATGACTTTGTGAAAATAATTAACTCTAAGCTTTCCGATGCCGCAGGCGTCAAAGATCATACATGGGTATCGGATTACGATTCCGTAATAAGGCTTTATGAGCAGGCTTATGAGAATATTTTCTTCGCAACGATTACGGAGTCAACAGACAGCAGTGAGATAAGCAATGCCGTTCAAGAGGTAATGAGGAAAATGAAAATTTCTTCGGTATCGGAAATACCCGAAGATCAAGAGGGAAAGTTTGTAAAAGAGGTTCAGAAAGAACTGAACAAGGTCGATCCGAAAATGCCGGATGTTGAGAGCGACGTTGATACCGACGAGGCAATGAAGCTTTTTAAGCAGGCATACGGATTGGCAAATAACGGTGTTCCGCCAAAGGTCGAGGTCAGCGAAAAAAGCAACAAGCGGATCATCATTATCTCAACAGCTGCCGTAGCTGCGGTTGCATTAGGTACGGCGGCGATAATCGTATACAGAAAGAAAAGAAAAAATAACGAGGAGGAAAACTCAAAATGAAGAAAAGAATTATATCATTGCTTCTTATGATAGTGATGATCGTTTCAATCGTACCGTTTGGAACAATTTCGGCGAGTGCTGCGAATCAAGCCACAAGTTTTACGCCGAGATTGTCAGCGCCAACCGGTGGAATTTATAAGGGATATTGGAGCAATAACTGTGCCAGATATTCCTATTGGCGTGCATATGAAATTCTTGGCTCTCCCATTGGATGGGGTGGAACTTTGACGGGATACAGAGCATGGCATGAATTACAGGGATTTCCCAAAAGCACAAATACGCCTAAAGTAGGTGCACTTGCTTGTTGGGCAGGTCATATTGGTGTCGTAGAAAGTATCGATACAGCAAATAGAAAAGCTATTGTATCTGAAGGTCATTTTTATTCAATTGTGGCAGGAATAGGCGATTCGGTTCAAGATGGATATAAAGTAGTAGGCTATTCAACCAATACGGCTGGAAGTAGACCAGGTACATGGTGGTGTAAGTCCTTATATGATTATGATTCAAGTGGTAGGTTTGCAAGCAATACAAGTAGAGGCGAATTCTATGGATTTGTATATTTAGTTGCAGACAATTATCAAAATCCGACTCCTGCACCGACTCCAGCTCCCTCAAAGCCGTCGTTAGGCAGTATTTCTGCTTCTAATATTGCCAAGGGCAGAACCGTAACATTTACATGGAATGCTACGGACAGAGCAACGGGATACAAGGTTGCTATCCGAGGTGCGGAAACAAAGGATATAGATGTCGGCAATGCAACAAGCTACAGCTATGTTCTCAGCAAGAGCGGTACATACAGCTTCTATGCAATGGCATACAATTCAACGGGTAACAGCGGCTGGACAAGCGATTACAGATCATGCACCGCTCACGATCCCATTACCGTAAAATTTGTGGATTGGGACGGCAGTGTTCTGAAAACGCAGACGGTCGATTACGGAACGAGCGCAACCGCACCTTCAACGCCGTCGAGAAAGGGATACACATTCCAAGGATGGGATTCGTCCTACTACAATGTTACGGCGAATAAAACCGTTAAAGCAACTTATCAGATTGAAAAATATACGGTTAATTTCCTTGATATGGAAGGCAACCTGATTTCAGCTCAGAAGGTTGAGTACGGCAAGGACGCTGTTGAACCTACGGATAAGAAGGTACCGACGGGATATGAATTTGTTTCTTGGAACAGTGAAGCGTATAAGAATGTTTATACAGACGCTTCAAACAAGACAATAAATGTTCAGGGTATTTATAAATGGGGAAATGTTAATCTCCCGATTATCTGCTCAATCGCAAGTGTTGATTGCCAGGATGACGGATACTATATTTATCTTGACCTTGTAAATTATGACAAAAAAGCTACAAAGGGCAGAGCCGTTGTTTCCCTGAAAACAGCTTCGGGTAAGCTTGTTGACATGACAGAGTCTGCTGCTTTCAGTATAAAAAGAAGTGGAACAAAGAATAACTTTGAGGTATTTATTCCGAGCGAAAAAGCAGGCAGCACGATTGAGGTTATTATTGTTGACAATTATTCATCTGGCGTTCCCATTTCGGAAGTAAAGACTGTTGACATTAGCAACAAAGAAAGATGGACATATTGGGACACATTATCGAATGAGGATCTGAATGAAATAAAGGCAAATTCAGACTATACACTTGAACAAAGAACAGAGTATCGTTATAGAGACAAGGAATTTTCAACGGAAATCACAAAGAGCAAGGACGGAACAGATGGCTGGATTTTCTTGAAAAACGGTAATCCAATATTTTCAGATTGGTCGGGTTGGACAGATGCACCATTAAAAAGCAGCACTAATGCTAATGGCGGAGTTAAAGTGGAACAAAAAACTGAACCTGTTAAATCATCTGAAGTTGATCAATATGTATACTACCATTGGTGGGACGGAAACAGGGATTGGTTAAGCGACAATCCTGGCAGTTATGTATATCACCAAATTAATTTAACATATCAATTATCGGCAAGGTGGCAGGGACCGAGCGCTCTGTGGTATGGAACATACAAATGTAATTCTTGTAATGCCGGTGGAATGTGGATACCGGGCGAACCGATTTATAGGTATTATAATAGAACAATGTACCGTAGCTGCACATATACCAATACATATACATTCTTTAGATTCAAACCTTGGTCAGAATGGTCAACAAATTCTGTTGTTGCAAATGAAAATCGAGAAACTGATACAAGAACAACATACAGATATAAGAGCAGTTCCCGTGCAAAAGAAGATGACAGCGGAAAGACATATTCTTTCAGCAATAAGGTTGACAGCATATACGCAGGAAAGCAGCTTACCCTTTATATCTATAAGGTAGACGGTGCTTCCGACTATACGAATGAATTTATCGGTCAGACAGTCATTGCTTCCGACGGTTCATACAGCTTCAATAATTTCAAACTTCGTGAAGAGCCGACAGTCAAGACAGGCGACTTTACGGTTGCTATCGGTATCGAAGGCACATCAAACCTCACGGAAGTCGGAAAGATCGAAGCTCCCGTACCGACCTATTCGGTTAAGTTCTATAATTGGGACGGAACAATTCTCAGCGAACAGACCGTATCCGAGGGCAAGACGGCGACTTTGCCCGAAAACCCCGAGAGAGAAGGATATGACTTCATCGGTTGGGATAACAGCATTGCAAACATTAAAGAAGATGTAGAGCTTAATCCTATCTTTGAGAAGAAGCAGTTTACAGTTACATTTATAGACTGGAATAATCGTTTGATCGAAAGTAAAAAGTATGAATATAATGATGTTCTTTCGACACCAGATTACTCTGAAGTAAAGGGTTATAACTTTGACGGTTGGGATAAGATCATTGACGGTACGTTTGTTGTTACCGAGGATATGGTTGTTACCGCCGAATATTCAAAGAGATCGTACAATATTAAATTTATTGGATATGATAATAACGTTATTTCCGATCAGACCGTTAAATTCGGCGAGGATGCTGTTGCTCCCGACAATGCCGGAACTGCGGATGATGGCAGAATTTTTGCCGGCTGGCAGGATAATGGCTATACCGATGTAAACGGCGACGCTTATGTATATCCCGTTTATTACTACGAAACAACCGCCGAGATGCCCACGGTTACATACGAAAAGGACGGCAAGCAGGTCGAATGTCCGAACGGAGAGTATAATGCACCTATTACAATAACTCTTTCAACGAATGATGAGAATGATGTAATTTATTATTCAATCAACGGTTCGGATCATAACGAAGAAATCGAATACACAGGTCCGATCACAATCGACAAAACCTGCTCCATAACTTATTATGCAACAGGTTTCGGTAAGAACGACAGCGAACCCAACACAAATTATTATTGCATCAACACCGGCGACACAATGTCCGATTGGATGACGATAGACGAGCTTCCCGAAGCAGTCAGAAATGCAATCGGCCAGGAAGACAGCGATTACAAGATTGAGAAAGCCACCGGTTATAAATTTAAAGATGTCACCGAGACTTCAGATGTTGCAACTGCTAAAAATCTTGCCGATAACGGCTGGACGCTTATCGGTACAGCATATACGGATTATACCGATTGGCAGGACGAAAAGATTGATGTTGATTCTTCAAAGCTTGGATTTGAGGTTGATACAAACAACGGCGCTACGGACGGTCAGGAATTCCGTTACTTATACTCACATTATAAATATGTTGACGAGAGCGGCGAAACACAGTATTCACAGAATACCGTTGACGGATTTGACTGTAAGTATGAGGAAATTTATCTTGACGAAAAGATTAACATTGACCCTGAAACATACAGCTATATTTATGACGGACAGCCATGGTATTCAAGAAGAAAGGTTATGACCGAATACCGTTCCCGTTATCAGGTTTCAAACTATTACAAGTGGACAGGTTGGGGAATTACTCCTCCGATATCATCGGATACCAGAGAAATTGAAACAACAGATGTTTACAGATATTCAACATCAAACTACCACATTGTAACGGTTTACACTATGGATAGTTATCCGGAAATAATGTTTGTAAGAGACGGTGAAACGGTTGACACAACTGCTGTAAGTGATCTTTATGGCTTTGATTACAAGGGTCTTTACAAGGACGAAGACTATAAGACTATATTCAATGTTAATACAGCAGTTTTAGAAAGTCTGGAACTCTATGCTAAATACACTCCGAAAACCTATACTGTTACATTCCAAATGCCAAACGGTGTTATAGTTGATGAGCAGAAAGTTGAATATATGGGTTCGGCAGTTGACCCGGGTTCAGATGATCTTGATGGATATGTATTCGGCGGATGGGATAAGGATTTCAGCTTTATTACAGAAGATATGATAATAACCGGAAGATATTACAAAGAGTCCGAATACCCGAGAATTGCTCTTAACAGATCGTCCGTTGCTCTCTACATGGGCACATATTTCGATCTCATCGCAACTATTACTCCGAGCGATCTCGTCGGCAAGGAAATTGAATGGAGCTCAAGCGATCCGTCCGTTGCAACGGTTGACGAATACGGTAAGGTAACAGCTCTCAAGGCGGGTCAGACCGTTATTACGGCAAAGGTCGTTGAAAACAAAGAAACGGCATCGTGCACGATCACCGTTCAGTCCGATCTTGCATCAAAGCTCATGCTTAAAGAAGCCTCTAAGCTCAACCGAGATGATATCGGATATATCAGACAAGTTGCACTTCAGACACCCGTTTCCGAAGTGAAGAATGAATTTATCAATGAGAATATTAAATTTATCAACATTGACAAAGACGGAAACGAAGTTGTTTTAAGTGATACGGATTTAATCGGAACAGGCACAATTGTCAGACTTATGGACGGTTCGGCTATCTCCGACGAGGCGAAATTCGTAATCACAGGCGATGTTGACGGTGACGGCAAATGTACTCTTAAAGATTCAACTCATATTATGCAGTATTTGCTTGAAACTGAAGAATTCGCTCCCTATCAGATAGGTGCGTCGGATGTTAACGGCGATGGCTTTGTGAACAATAAGGATGCGGCGTTGATTGCTCGCTTCATTGCAAAGCTTGATGTCATTAACGGTTAATTAAAGCTCAAATGCCGCACATTCTTTGTGCGGCATTATACCTAAAAAGGAGTAGGAAAATGAATAAACTGATTCGTAATTCACTTTCAATTGTTATGGTTCTTGTCCTGTTGGTGTGCGGCTCTGTTGCTTCGCTCGGCGTATCTGCGGCGTTGAAGATGGACAGCATAAAGGCTCAGGCGGGTCAAGAAGTTGTCATGCCCGTTTATATTGAGAATAATCCCGGATTTTCAGGAACAAAAATAACGATTAGTTATGATAAAAACTTGAAGGTTCTATCTGTTGAAAATGGAAATGTTTTCAATTACGGAAATTTTGTTCAGAATGCAGATAACAGCGAAGATAATAGCTTCGATGTTGTATGGAACAGCAATATCGAAAACAAAGCAAACGGTGTAATGTTTACCGTGATGTTCAAATTACCCGACAATGCTGCGGGTGACTATAACATTAAAATAACTTATGACAAGGATAACACTTTCAATGCAAAGTATGATGATGTAACATTTGACTGCGGAAGTGCTGTAATTTCTGTTCCCGACAATTATAATTCCGATACGGACAATAACATAACTTTTTGGAACAGAATCGTCAATTTCTTTAATAAAATTTTTGATTTTATCAGAAACCTGTTCAAATAAGAGGTGAGTGTATGAAAAAACCGACAGAAAAGGTTTTGTCTATATTGATAGCCTCAATAATGTTTTTGGGCATTTTGCAGATTGCATCGTTTACCGTAATTTGTGGGGCGAGCGAGATGCAGACCAACGAAAATGTTGCATATTCTTTTACTGTAGATTCTGCAAAAACAATGTCGGGAGGAGTAGTCGAAATACCTGTCCGAATTTGCAATAATTCAGGAATTAAAGGTTTTGCAACAACAATATCATACGACAGCACTGCGTTTACACCTTTTGAAGTAAAAAAAGGTGCGGCGTTCAATGCCGGAAATATTGTAAGTAATCTCGAAAAGCTTACTCCCGGTGAATTGAATGTTGTCGGTTACAGCGCAAAAACTTCTACGGAAAATGATGTTCTTTATACAGTCGTGTTTAAAGTTTCCGGTGACGCAAAAGGGGCTTATGCACTCAAAATCTCTTATGATTCGGATAATACATTCGACGAAAATCTGAATGATATAACGGCGCAATGTGAGGATGGACTGATTGAAGTAACACAAAGCTCATCAATAAAAACATTACTGTATGTTGAGAATCAAACGGTAATATGCGGCGATAAAGTCACCATACCGATAAAAATTAAGAATCAAAATGGAGCAAAATCAATCTTGTTTGGGCTTAAATACGATAACACGATTTTGGATTTTGTTTCCGTGGACTCCGATGTTGCCGAAGTATCCTGCACTTCAAACAATGGATTGATTACCATAAACATGACCTCATTGAAAGAATGTTCCGATGAGACAGTCGTTGCCTATGTAAGTATGAAAACAAAGGCAGTTACTCAGGCTGTTATAACACTAACATCGACCGATGACATTGATTTACTGAACGGAGCTGTTGTTATAAAAGATAATTTATTGACAAAGCCGACAATTTATTCGGACAATGCTATCGGAAAAATCAACACCACGGTTGCTGTTCCAATATGCATAAAAAATAATCCCGGAATTGCAGGCTATAAGATAAAAATAAGTTTTGATCCAATGGCATTATCTCCCGAAAGTATAAAAGATGGCGAGTTTTATCAAGGAGAATATAATAATCTCGGATTTAAGAACGGAGAAATAACCGTAATATGGGTAACAAACAAAGATGATATTGATATTAAAGAAAATGGCGAGCTTTTTACTGTTTGTTTCAAGGTTCTTAAAGAGGGAGTACAAAATGTTTCTGTGACTTACTCCAAGGTTGATACATTTAATAAGGATTTTGAGGAATTAGAGCTTGTTTGCAACAACGGAAAAGTTTTTGCCTGTGATCTGTTACTCCCTAAAGAGGATACAAATACAGTTATTGATAATAGTAAAAAATTTGTATATGGACTTGATATCGGCTTACAGACGATAACTCATTACGCTTATGTAGGCGATGGATTCACTATTTCCGAAACTGCAGGGAAGTTGGGCTTCGGAACATCAAGTAAAATAGATGTTATGTATGAAAATGGTGTTGCCGCAACATATACTGTGATTGTTTTTGGTGATGTCAACGGTGACGGATGGTATGACGGTCAAGATGCGATCATGGTTAATATGATTGCAAGCGGAATGCTTACCCGTGAGCAGGTCGGCGAGGCTGTTTGGCTGGCAGCTGACTGCAACCATGACGGTACGATCGACCAAGCCGATGTAGACTTGCTCAATCAGGCAGGACTGCTTCTTTCGAGTGTTGACCAGACAAAGTCAACAGAAGAACTGCTCGAGACTTCTTCGGAGTACAACGAATATCTCAACCTGATTGACCAGAGTGTTGAAGTTAAGGCCGATGAGCCGAAGCAGGATAGTCCCGAAACTCAAAAACCGAACTTGCTTGAATTCTTGCTGACAACAATTTGGAATTATATTAAGCTCATTCTTTGGTTCTTTGATTAAGTAAATACTTACATAAGACCGCTGTGCTTGCATGGCGGTTAATTTTTTGCGGTGCAGCCTTTTGACTTATTCGTTGAAAATCTTTATGAAAATATCGAAAAAAGTATTGACAAAAATTCCATATAATGGTAAGATAATTGTGAAAATAAATCACGGAGGT
>CAVJDU010000007.1:0-87714 GCA_963648385.1 uncultured Coriobacteriaceae bacterium
ATTTCTTTCTGTTCCTTGGTTCTTACGCAAGGGATAAGGAAATCACCTTGCTGTTCGTACTGCACATTCATAATCAGCCCTCCTGAATTTATTGTAATCACATTGTAGCGTGAATCTGAAACGATTGCGAATGTGCGGATTTTGATTTCACAGTTCTCAGGACATAAAAATAACTCTCGAAAAATGTTTTACCATTCTCCGAGAGTTTGTTTTTATCTATTCTGCTGTATTGCTGTTCATACCAAATCACTTTTGGTAAATCTTTTGGTAGAACTTACATATAAAAGCTCGGGAAGCCGCATAAACACTGGGTTTTACTTCTCCAAAGATTTCATCGTCGGGAACAACAAAACATCTCTGATTGACGGGCTGTCGGTAAGGAGCATTACAAGGCGGTCGATACCGTAGCCGATACCGCCTGTCGGAGGCATACCGTATTCCATAGCGGTGAGGAAATCCTCATCTGTATGGTTGGCTTCCTCGTCGCCTGCCGCCGCCGCTGCATCCTGAGCTTTGAAGCGTTCACGCTGATCAATCGGATCGTTAAGCTCGGAATATGCGTTACACATCTCCCAAGTGTTGATATAAAGTTCAAAGCGCTCAACCTGATCGGGTCTTGACGGTTTTCTCTTTGTAAGCGGAGAAATGTCAACTGGGTGATCCATTATAAATGTCGGTTGAACGAGCTTGTCCTCGCAGAATTCCTCAAAGAAAAGATTGAGTATATCGCCCTTTGTGTGACGCTCCTCAAATTCGACATTATGCTCTTTTGCGAGTTTTTTAGCCTCGGCATCATCCTTAACCGTGTCAAAATCTATGCCGGCGTACTTCTTAACAGCGTCGGTCATTGTGAGCCTTTCAAACGGCTTTCCGAGGTCAATTTCCTTGCCACCGTAGGTGATGGTTGTTGATCCGCAAACCTCCGTCGCAAGATACCTGAACATATTTTCCGTCAAATCCATCATTCCGTGGTAGTCGGTATATGCCTGATAAAGCTCCATGAGAGTGAATTCCGGGTTATGTTTTGTGTCCATGCCCTCGTTACGGAATACTCTTCCTATTTCATACACTCTCTCCATGCCGCCGATAATGAGACGCTTGAGGTAAAGCTCAAGGGAAATTCTGAGTTTAAAGTCCTCGTTGAGCGAATTATGGTGAGTAACGAACGGTCTTGCCGCCGCACCTCCTGCGTTTGAAACAAGGATCGGAGTTTCAACCTCAATGAAATTCTTTTCGTCAAGGAAATTTCTTATTTTCTTTATAATAAGCGAACGCTTGTAGAAGGTCGTTTTAACATCTGGGTTAACGATAAGGTCAAGATAACGCTGGCGATATCTTGTGTCCGTATCCTTGAGTCCGTGGAACTTCTCGGGAAGTGGAAGAAGCGACTTTGAAAGAAGTCGCACATTCTGAGCATGAACGGAGATTTGACCTCTGCGGGTTCTGAAAATGAAGCCCTTGACCTCAATAATATCGCCGATATCCCATTTCTTGAACTCTGCAAACTCATCCTCGCCGATATCGTTCATTCTGACATAGACCTGCATACGGCCGGAACGATCCGTGATGTCAATAAAGTTTGCCTTTCCCATGTCTCGCCATGTCATGATACGGCCGCAAAGGGTTACATCCTCAATTCTGACCTGTTCGGGTCTTTGATCCTCTGGAAGCTCGTTTGTTTCGGCTTCAAGCTTTTCAAAGTCCGAAGAAATTTGGGCTGCGGTCGCTGACTGCTCGGCGGTCGTTATGCGAAACGGGTCTTTGCCGGCTTCTTGAAGCGCAAGAAGCTTTTCAACCCTGATTTTTCTAAGTTCGTTGGTGTTTTCCTCCGTCTCAATAACGGGAGTGTTTTTTTCTTCTGCCATATTTAACTCTCCATTCACAGCAAAAAAGTTTCAAGGGAATACAACACAATTGATGCATAAAAATGCGTTTTGACTTTTATTAAACTTTGCCAATCAAGTGTGCGCAGCATTTTGTGCAGTATTGCCTTAACAATCAAAGCGGGCGTAAGTCAAAGCCTGCGCCCGATATGTTTATATTGAAATTTCAAGAACCTCAAAGGCTATTACGCTGCCGTTCGGAAGATGAACATTAACAACATCGCCGACCTTGTTACCGATAAGCGCCTTGCCGACAGCGGACTGATCTGAAATAATTCCCTCGTCCGGGTTAGCCTGACTCTCACCGAGAATCTTGTATTCCTCAATATCGCCGTATTCAACATCACGAATTTTGACCTTTGATCCGACATGAATAGCTTCGGTTGAAATCGTGCTCTCATCAAGAATTTTTGCGTTTTTCATTTCATTTTCGAGCTGAGCGATTTTAGCCTCCATTTTGGCCTGATCGTTCAACGCCTCGTCGTATTCGCTGTTTTCTGAAAGATCTCCGAATGATCTGGCCTCTTTGATTCTTTCGGCTATCTCGTCACGTCCCGTTGTTTTAAGATACTCCAGCTCATCATTTTTCTTTTTGTAAGCTTCGGCTGTAAGCAAGATTTCCTGTGCCATAAATTTCATCCTTTCAATGCAATTACTCGGTATTTTGGTTGTGATACAGACAAAAGCCTGTACTTCAAACACCAAAGTACAGCAATATGACTATTATAATGTATCAAACGGAAAAAGTCAAGTTTTTTGTTAAAACCGACTTTTCCCGATTTGGTTCGGATTTTGTCCGATATTGTAATTTATATCTGATATTCAAGGCTGCACCGCACAATCAAGGCGCACACCTTGTTTAAATATATTCCCGTAATAACGAAAAGATCTTACTGCGCAATCCGCACAACCCAATTGTCCTAATTTTTTTCAATCGACCTTATTTCGTCGGGGTCGAGCAATCGACATTCACCCTCCGAAAGACCCGGATCAAGTTTCAGTCCGCCCATTTGAGTACGCTTCAACCCGATTACACCATTGCCTGCGGCAGCAAACATCCTTTTGATCTGATGATATTTACCCTCGCAAATTTTGATCTCGACAAGTGGTTCGTCTTTGTCCTCGATAACGCTGACTCTTGCGGGCAGACATTTTGTTCCGTCCTTGAGTTCTATCCCTTCGCAGACTGCTCTTATCTGATCGTCGGTAACTCTTTGCGCAAGCCGAGCCTCATAAGTTTTTTCGATATGATTTTTCGGGGAAAGAATTCTGTGAGCAAAGTCGCCGTCATCGGTGATAAGGACAAAGCCTGTGGTCGTTATATCGAGCCGTCCTGCAGGAAAAAGATTCCTTCTTTTATATTCCGCCGGCACAAGGTCAATAACGGTTTTTTCGTTGCTATCGTTTGTTGCGCTGACTACACCTTTCGGTTTATTGAGCATAATGTAAACGAAACGCTGAATATCGAGCCGTTCGCCGTTTATTGTTATACCGTCCTTTTCGTCATCCGACTTGATTCCTCTGTTGCGAACCGTTATTCCGTTCAGCTTGACCGCTCCGTTTTTGATAAGCTCCTGAGCTTCTCTGCGGCTGTATTTTCCCTGAGAGGCAATTATTTTATCAAGGCGCTGAAGCATCGCTTACTCCTTGTCGAGATAATCAAGGCTTACCCAACCCTCATTACCGTCATAATATGTATGCCCCCAGCCGTCGGATACACGGTCAATTTTGAGAACTGTGCCCTCGCTCAGCTCAAGAATAATATCGTTGTATGTTCCGATGTCGGTTCTGAGCTTCAATCCGTCAGTGTTGACTACATAGGTTTCGGAATCATCCGCTGCGCTCGTTGTCTCCTCAACGGTAGTTTCTTCCGTAGCTTGCTCGGTTGTCTTTTCAGTCGTTTTTTCAGTGGCTTTTTCGGTCGTCGTTTCCGTTACGGGTTCGGTTCTTGCGGTGGCGTCCGAGGAGTCGCCGAATGAGGCAAGTCCCCACTTTCCGTCCTTGAGTATGTAGGCTCTGCCGCCGACAACGGGTGTTGCCCATTCATAAACCATGTCGGTTACAGCCTTACCCTCATTTGTAAATACTCCGAATTTTCCGTCCTTTGTAACGGTTACATATCCGTCATAGCTTTCGTAGGGGGTATCCTCTCCGCCGAATGCGCTGTAGCCTTTAACAGCGTCATAATTGAACGGAAGAACGGTTTTTCCGTTGGAGTCAATATAACCCCAAATTCCGTTTGATTTGAACGCCGCCATACCGTTTGAGAAGCATCCTGCGCCGGAATAAATCATACCCATAACATTTATTCCGTTAATGTAAAGTCCGTATGTTCCGTTGCTTTCATATTCACCGTCAACAACCTTGACTCCTCTGAGCGATTCCGGCAGACTTGCATTAAGCTCGTCCTTGTAAATTTCTCCGTTATCGTTTTGAATAAATACAACGGAATTGTCCGAAGAATCCCAAAGATACTCGTATCTCAGCGTGTTGTATTTTTTATAGGACGGTTCAACCGAAAAGTCCTTATAATTGATATAAAATTGATCGGTATCTTCGCCTGAATTCTTACGAACGGCAACAAAATCAACCTTGTTTCTGATAGCGACAATACTGTCGTATTTTGGTTCGACAACTATTTTGCCGTTGTAATCGATAATACCGTATTTTCCGTCCCTTTTGATTTTGAAGCAGTCCGCATAGCTGATATCATAATGCTTTGTGCTCTCGTTGTAATCGGCTCTGACAAGTGGTTCGATAGCTTCCGCATCCATTGACGGAACAATGACCCATTTCGGATCGGTAAGCGGAGCGTCATTTTCTGACGAGCTGACAGCTTTTGGAGTTGCCTTTTTTGAAGAGCAAGCGGCAAAAGAGCCGAAAACGGTTGCGATACACACAAGCATTGCAATGATCTTTATGAAGCTGACATTCTTCATTTTCCTTTACACCTCTCAAAGAAGCATGAAAAAAATCTTATTGAAGTTAATACATACTCTCTCTTTTTTTCTTCCTGATCGTTCTGTAGATGAAATAGACTACAACAATGACTGCGAAAGAAATCAGACCGATGTATACAGAACGGTCATTGTTGCCCTCTATTTTAAGATTATCCCAAAGCGAAGTCATGAGCATTAGCATCTCGGAATCGAGATTGTGGAAATACTCGGTCGGAGGAGCACTCTCCTCGTCCGGATAGAGCATTTCATTATCCCTGAGCGAATATTCCTCGTTGTCAAGAACCGCTTGGTTAGGAGTAGCATAACACATATACTCGGCATTTGCAAGTGCAATATCGCCTCTGAGGAGAAAATTGATGTAAATTTCTGCCGCTTCCTTGTTTTGACAGCCCTTTGGAATACAAATTGAATCAACAAAAATGTTCGTTCCCTCTTTCGGATAAACGAATGCAAGGTCAGGGTTATTCTCAGCCATGCTTATACAGTCGCCGGCATAATATGCCGCTATTGCAGCTTCGCCACCCTCCATCTTATTGAAAACATCGTCCATTACATAGGATTGAACTATGGGCTTTTGTTCCTTCAGTTTTTCGTAAGCTTTTTCCCAATCCTGTACATTCGTTGTGTTGATATCAATACCGAGCAGAAATTGAGCAATTCCGAAAGCGTCACGGGGATTGTTAAACATGAGCACCTGACCCTTGTATTTTTCGTCCCACATTACGCTCCAGCTGTCGGGAGTGCCGTCGACCATTTTTGTGTTATAGACAAGTCCGACCATTCCGACATTGTACGGAACAGAATATTCATTTTCGGGATCGAAATAAAGATTCTTGTACTTCTCCATAATATTTTTATAATTAGGAATATTATTGAAGTCGATTTTTTCAAGAAGATCTTCGTCGATCATTCGCTCGATCATATAGTCGGACGGAATAACAATATCATAGCTTGCTCCGCCGCCTTTGATCTTATTGTACATATTTTCGTTTGAATCATATGTCGTATAATTAACTTTTATTCCAGTTTCTTTCTCAAACTCTTTGTTAACATCGAGCGTACCTTCGGCACCGTCGGAAATATATTCGCCCCAGTTATAGACATTGATTTCGGTACCCTTGAGCTTGGAGATATCTATCTGCTTTGCGGCAGCTCCGAATGAAGCGGAACAGGAAAGAACAACAACGGTAACGGCAAATAAAACAGAAAATATCTTTTTCATCATTTTACCGCACCGCCCTTCTTCTCTTTCTTGTTATCTCCCTGAGCCTGAAGAACATTGACAAGCACGAGAAGCACAAGAATAACAAGGAACATTATCGTTGAAAGCGCATACATATCCGGTGTAACACGCTTCTTCGTCATTGAAAAAATCCTTATCGGAAGCGTTTGAAACTTTGGACCGCTGACAAAATAGCTGATAATGAAATCATCAAAGGATAATGTAAATGCCATAATAAGTCCGGCGATGACTCCGGGAAGAATCGACGGAAGCACGACCTTAAAGAAAGCCTTAACCGGAGGACAACCAAGATCCTGAGCAGCCTGCGAAAGGTTTGAGTCCGTCTGTCTGAGCTTAGGCAAAACATTGAGAATGACATACGGCAGGCTGAATGTTACATGCGCAATAAAAAGCGTCCAAAAGCCGAGAACGCCGCTTGCACCGAGAAGCGAGCCGATAAACACAAAGAGAAGCATCATCGAAACGCCAGTAACTATTTCCGGATTCATCATCGGTATGTTCGTTACAGTTATTATGCTTGATTTTGCAAAGCCTTTTTTCATCTTATCGATTCCAACTGCCGCAAGAGTACCTATGGCGGTCGCCGTAATTGCGGAAGTGACGGCAAGAATAAGCGTGTTTGTCAAGGCGTTGATCGTTTCACTGTCCCTGAAAAGCTCAACATACCATCTGAATGAAAAGCCCTGAAGAACTCCCGTGCTGTTCGATGAATTGAAAGAAAGCACAATAAGCATAAATATCGGCAGGTAGAGAAAAAGCATAACCAACGCAAGATAAACTCCGGAAATGGGATGAAGCTTATTGTTTTTCATGCAACAACACCTCCCGCTTCCTCACTGTCGCCGAATTTATTCATAATAGCCATACAAATAAGTATCAGTATCATAAGAACAAGAGACAACGCAGCGCCGAAATTGAAATTGTTGGAAACCTGGAACTGCATTTCAATGATATCACCGATAAGCGCAAAGCTGCCTCCGCCAAGCTTTTGGGAAATATAAAATGTGCTGACGGACGGAACAAAAACCATCGTTATACCTGAAACGACTCCCGAAAGTGTGGACGGGAAAACAACATCTCTGATAACATGGAATTTATTTGCTCCGAGATCCTGCGCCGCTTCAACAAGGCTGTTATCAAGCTTTGTCATAACTGAATAGATCGGCAAAATCATATATGGCAGAAAGTTATAAACCATTCCCAATATGACCGCACCGGAAGTGTTTATCATGTGAAATGGCGCAATTCCGATTTTAGCGAGAATATTATTGATAACTCCCGAATCCTCAAGCAGCGTCATCCATGCATAGGTTCTGAGGAGGAAGTTCATCCACATCGGAATCATAACCAGCATTACCATTGTGCTCTGCGCTCTGAGCTTCATTCTCGAAAGGATATAAGCCAAAGGATAGGCAATCAAAAGGCATATGACGGTTGCAACTATGCCGAACCATAACGAACGCAGGAATGTACTTGTATAATCCGACAGACGGGTAATATTATTAAATGTAAATGCGCCCGATTTGTCCGTAAACGCATAATATAAAACCATTATCAGCGGGACGATAATAAAAATCGCCGACCAAACAATGTGAGGTGCGGTGCAAAGCCGCTGAGTCAAATTGTTTTTTTTCACGGCTTATTCCTCCTCAACGATGTCGGAAAGATGCTCCAGTTCATCGCTGAAGGAGCTGTAATCTCCGTACAGTCCCGAATATTTTGATTTTTTCATAATGTGAATAGCGTCAGGTTCGATGTCAAGACCGATTTTTTTGCCGACGGGCTCGTAATCCGTCGTCTGTATCATCCATTTAAAGCCGCCGATATCAACGATAATCTCAAAATGAACGCCTTTAAAGGTAACGGAGGTGACGATTCCGTTGAGCATACCCTTTTCAGCCGGAACAATATCAACATCCTCCGGTCTTACGACAACATCGACCGATTCTCCGATTCCGAATCCTTTGTCAAGGCACTGAAACTGTGCGCCAGAGAAAGAACACTTGAAGTCCTGAAGCATTTTTCCGTCAAGGATATTACTTTCTCCGATGAAGTCGGCAACGAAAGCGTTCTTCGGTTCATTATAAACATCCTGCGGAGTGCCTATCTGCTGGATAACGCCGCCGTCCATAACAACGACCGTATCCGACATTGAAAGAGCTTCTTCCTGATCGTGAGTGACATATATAAATGTTATGCCGAGTCTCTGCTGAATGTTTTTAAGCTCGACCTGCATATCTTTGCGAAGCTTGAGATCAAGGGCGCCGAGCGGTTCGTCAAGAAGAAGCACCCTCGGCTTAACGGCAAGCGCACGAGCAATTGCAACTCGTTGCTGCTGACCGCCCGAAAGGGAGTTTATGTTTCGCCTTTCAAAACCGTTGAGGTTAACCAGATTAAGCATCTCCTTAACCGTATCGCTGATTTCCTTTTCCCTCATCTTCTTGACACGAAGACCAAACGCTATATTCTCGTAAACATTCAAATGCGGAAACAGCGCATAACGCTGAAAAATGGTGTTAACCTGTCTCTTATGAGGCGGTACACCATTGATTACTTTATTTTCAAAAACAACCTCGCCGCTGTCCGGTTCAAGGAAGCCGGCAATAATGCGCAGTGTGGTTGTCTTTCCGCAGCCCGAAGGCCCCAACAAGGTTATAAATTCCTTGTCTCGAATGTACATGCTGAGATTTTCAAGTATTTGAGCGTCTCCCAGCTTGACCGAAATGTTTTTGAGGTCAATAATAACATTGTCTTTCAATTATGCAGCCCCTCTCTTTACCGAACACGGTATATATCTTTCTGATATTACCATATACTATAGTGCAGAAACACGCAAATGTCAACAATTTTTTACAAATTTTCTGCATGAAATCATCAGTTTTTTTGAAAGATTTTAAAAATACTCTTTTTTACTCTTAAATACTCTGTTTTACTCATGTTAACTCGTTTTTTATTGTTGCAAAAAATATTGACAACCGGGAAGCCTTTTAGACCGCCCGGTTGAAAAAATGTATAAAAATTCAAATTACAGAGATTTCAATGCGCCCGTCGGGCAGGAATCAACGCACTTGCGGCAGCTCTTGCAGAATTCAACTGTTTCGACAGATTTAAATTCAGGCTTTATTACCGTGGTAAATCCTCGTCCGACAAGTCCGAGAACGCCCTTTCCGACCTCCTCGTCACAGACACGAACGCAAAGATTGCAAAGAATACACTTGTTCTGATCTCTTTCGATGCAAACGAGCTTCTGCTCCTTGGGGCAATTATGCTTATCGCCGGCAAAACGCTCCGGGTGAACATCATATTGATTTGCATATCGTATAAGTTTGCATTCATGATAGTCATGGCAGCCGCACTGCAAGCAGCGTTTAGCCTCGCCCATCGCCTGAGCCTTGGTAAGTCCGAGATTTATCTCGTCAAAATCATGCTTTCTCTCCTCGGGAGAACGCTGAGGCATTTTGGCTCTTGCACACTTTTCTCTGTCGGCAAGGTCAGCGGCTGTTACCGTCTTTTCAACTACGAACGGCTTCTTGTAGCTCACATTTTCACCGCAAAGATATCTGTCAACGACCTCCGAAGCCTTCTGCGCCTCTCCTATCGCCTCGATAGCGATCGAAGCTCCCCTGTTGGTCGCATCGCCGACGGCAAAAACACCGTCAAGTGAAGTTCTGAATGATTTTTCGTCAGCGGCAATGTTACCCCTGTTTGTTAATTCGAGCTGTTCAAATCCCTTGATATTTATCTTCTGGCCGATCGCCATGATGACCGTGTCAAGCTCGATTGTTTCAAACTCGCCCTCAATCGGAACGGGTCTGCGACGACCGCCGGCATCGGGTTCGCCAAGCTGCATTTTTTGAAGCTTCACAGACTTAACCTTACCGTTTTCGCCTATAATTTCCGACGGATTGCAAAGAAACTTGTAAATTACTCCTTCTTCCTCCGCTTCGTCGATTTCGATCTTTTCGGCAGGCATTTCCGCTCTTGTTCTTCTGTAAATCACATAGACCTCATCAGCACCGAGCCTTACCGCCGAGCGACAGGCATCCATTGCTGTGTTTCCGCCGCCGATAACGGCAACCTTTTTGCCGATGTCAACAGGATTTTTCATTGCAACGGAACGCAGAAAATCAATTCCGCCGAGCACTCCGTTAAGTTTTTCACCCTCAACGCCCATTGAGCTGCTCGTCCATGCGCCTATTGCAACAATGACGGCGTCGTGATTATTTTTAACCTCATCAAGCGTTATATCTTTACCGATTTTAATATTATTTTTCATCTCAACGTCCAGTTCCTCAATTGAGGCTATCTCAGCGTCAAGCACTTCTTTGGGAAGCCTGTACTGCGGAATTCCGTATCTCAGCATACCGCCCATTTTCGGCATGGCATCGTAAACGGTGACTTTGTGACCCTTGATCGCAAGAAAATATGCCGCTGTCAATCCGGCAGGACCTCCGCCGATTATTCCGACGGTTTTTCCGCTTGCATCGTTGATCTTTGGCATAAACTTGCTGCCAGATTTGAGATCCTCATCGGCGGCAAAGCTCTTGAGAAAGGCAATAGAAATCGGTTCTTCGACAAGTTTTCTTCGGCAGGCAGTCTCGCAGGGATGCGGACAAACTCGACCGATTGAAGCCGGAAGCGGAACTTTTTCCTTAACAAGCTCGACAGCTTCCTTAAATTTTCCCTCGGCAATGAGCTTTACATAGCCCTGACAGTCCGTTCCGGCAGGACAATTCAGCGAGCAAGGACCTTTGCAATCGCCCGTATGATCCGAAAGCAGAAGTTCAAGAGCGATTTTTCTCGACTGACGGACTCTCGGTGTATCGGTTTTGATTACCATTCCGTCCGATGCCGCAGTTGCGCAGGCTCTTAAAAGTTTCGGAGTATTCTCAGCCTCTACAACGCAGAGTCCGCAAGCACCGTAAGCTTTGACCTCATCAATGTAGCAGAGCGTCGGAATGTCGATATTATTATCACGGGCAATTTGAAGAATTGTTTGACCTTTTTCGGCAGTCAGTTCATTGCCGTTTATTGTAACTTTAATTTTATCCATTCAAACCACCTCTCAATCAACCTTGACCGCGCCGAAGCGACATACGCTGACGCATGAGCCGCACTTGATGCACTTGTCCGGGTCTATAATGTGTGCCGACTTAACCTCGCCCGAAATTGCATTTGCGGGGCATTTTTTTGCGCAAAGCGTACAGCCTCGGCACTTGTCGGCATCAATAGAATAAGTCAAGAGTTCGGGGCAGCTTTTTGCCGGACATTTTTTATCTTTAATATGAGCCTCATACTCATTTCTGAAATACTTGATCGTTGTCAAAACGGGATTGGGAGCTGTTTGACCTAGGCCGCAGAGCGCACCATCCTTAATAGAATAGCAAAGCTCCTCGAGAAGTTCAATGTCGCCTTCCTTTCCATCACCCTTGACAATCCTGTTGAGAATTTCCAGCATTCTCTTTGTTCCTATTCGGCAATGTATGCATTTACCGCAGGACTCCTTAGCTGTGAAATCAAGGAAGAACTGAGCCATACTGACCATGCAGGTAGTCTCGTCCATTACAACCATACCGCCTGAGCCCATGATCGCTCCCGTTGCGCCGAGAGCCTTATAGTCGATCACGGTGTCAAGCAAATCGGCAGGAATACAGCCGCCGGAAGGGCCGCCCATCTGAACAGCCTTAAACTTTTTATCGTTCTTAATTCCTCCGCCGATGTCAAAAATAACATCTCTGAGCGTTTTGCCCATAGGAATTTCAACAAGTCCGCCTTTTTTAATTTTACCGGTGAGGGCAAAAACTTTTGTTCCCTTACTGCCCTCGGTTCCCATTGCCGCAAAAGCTTCGCCTCCGTTGAGAATGATCCACGAAACATTTGCGAAAGTCTCAACATTGTTGATATTAGACGGCTTGTACCAATAGCCCGACTGAGCCGGGAACGGCGGTTTAAGTCTCGGCATACCTCTCTCGCCCTGTAGAGATTCTATAAGAGCCGTCTCCTCGCCGCAAACGAACGCACCTGCGCCCGCCTTGATCCTCATCTTGCATGAGAATCCCGTACCCATTATGTTTTCTCCGAGGAAACCGTTTTCCTCCGCCTGTCGGATAGCTTCTTTAAGTCTTTCGATCGCAAGCGGATATTCTGCACGGACATAAACTACGGCTTCCTTTGCGCCGATGGCATATGCACCGATGAGCATACCCTCGATGAGATTATGAGGATCGCTCTCGATTACGGCTCTGTCCATAAATGCGCCGGGGTCGCCCTCATCCGCATTGCAGATAAGATACTTTGTTTCACCAGGTGATTGTCTTGCGGCGTTCCACTTGAACCATGTCGGAAATCCTGCGCCGCCTCGTCCTGCAAGACCGGAAAGCTTAATCTCTTCGATAACATCTTCGGGAGTCATGGATTTGAGTACCTTTTCGAGTGCTTTATAACCATCTTGAGCAGTGTATTCGTCAATAATTTCCGGATTTATCAGTCCGCAGTGACGAAGCGCTATCCTTGTCTGCTTCTCAAGGAAAAGCTTATCATCGTCCGAAATTTCAATATCATTAACAGCGTTTTCATCACCGTTTACATATGCGATTATCTTTTCGGCATCCTCGGGCTGAACCTTAACAAGACGCTTTTTCATCTCGCAGCCGTCATAAATATCGACTATCGGCTCAAGGAAGCACATACCGATACAGCCCGTAACCGTAAGCGTCGAGGTCGTCGAACCAATAAGCTTTTCTATTGCCGAATACACCTTTGCTGCACCCGCTGCAATTCCGCAGCTGCCCTCGCCAACAACAATTTTCATTTTCAGCCCTCCTCCTTAAGCTTTCGGAGTATCTCGATCGTCTTTGACGGAGTGAGACTTCCGTAGGTTTCGCCGTTTATCATCATAACGGGAGAAAGACTGCAACAGCCGAGGCAAGCAACATTTTTCAATGTAAAAAGTCCGTCGTCGGTCGTTTCGCCGTCAACAATGCCCAGCTCTTGGTTTATGGCAGCCTCAATCCTCTGCGAACCGTTGACATGGCAAGCCGTGCCCTGGCAGAGCATGATAAGATATTTGCCGACAGGCTTAAGCCTGAACTGAGAATAAAAAGTGGCAACACCCATAACCTTTGCCGGCGAAACGCCGATTCTTTCCGCAATACAGTAAAGAACATCGGTCGGAAGATATCCGTAAATATCTTGCGCCTGCTGAAGAACGGTAATAAGACTGCCCTCAATATCGCCGTACTTGTCAAGCACGGGCTTAATAAACGATAAATCGCTTTTTTTACAGCAACAATTCATTATGCAACCCCCAGTATATTTGCTAAATTTTTATAATTCTAACACATTTTCGGACATTTATCAACAATGTTTTATCAAAAAATAGCTGCTGAGAATCCTGATAAGATGGTTAAAGCCGGAGATTGCGTCTGAAAGAGTATCTTCATTTTTTAATAACAATATTCATTATGATCGACACGAAGTGGTCCCTTTGGTATTTCCTGACGAGAAATAACATACTTTTCTTTTTTGTTCATAGGTCATTACCTCCCGAATAATTTTATCGGAGGCAAGAGCAATAGTCGGAATGACACAGAAACTCCGCATCATTCCGTTTTACTCTTTGCCATCGCGGACTACTGCCGGAGTCCATGTCGTTCACCTCACTTTTTTGAAATATATATAAATGCAATGCGAAACGTTGGAAAATAAACAACCATGTAATTGATGCAGCAATGATCGACTCCACATTAAAGCACTTTTTTTGATTTTCTGCTTGAATAAAAATAGTAGATCAGGCAAACAGCCAGAGTGAATAAAGCGGCAAATGCCGTGGATAAGCCGATATCAAAAAGCTGAGGATTCGGCTTATGACTTGCAAAATACGCATACGGAATTTTCACAAGAAAAATGGCGCACAATCCTTGAATCATAACAAAGTTCGTCTTACCAAGACCGTTAAAGTATCCGGTCAGGCAGTAAGCGACAGACAGCACAAAACACTCGATGGAGGTTGCTCGAAGAAACTCAGCCGAGCTCTGTATTACAGACGCCTGTTTCTCTGCGGCGTCGCTCAAAAATATCATGGAAATCACATCGCCATGAAAATAAGCAACATATGCCATAATGCCGCCGAGAACTGCTGCCGTACCCATTCCTCTCCACAGTGCATTTCTTGCTCGGTCAAATTTTCCCGCACCGATATTCTGTGCCACAAAAGCGGAAATAGACTGCATATATGCCATTGGGATCAACAGAATGAAAATGACGAGCTTTTCAGCAATGCCAACGCCTGCAGATGCAGTAACGCCCAAAGCATTGACAATTCCGATAATAATCAGATATGAAATTTCGTTACACATATCCTGCAAAGCAATGGGTGTTCCAAGTTTAATAACGCCCACCGCTGTCTTTTTATGTAATGAAAAATTTTCTTTCGCAAAATGAAACGGTAATCCTCTTTTCTTTATCAGAACAAGTGAAAGTACAACGCTGACCGCCTGCGCCGCAACGGTTGCAATTGCAGCTCCCGCGGCACCCATTTTTAATCCATCAATCAGAGTAATATCACCCACGATGTTTGTCACGCAAGCTATCAACACAAAAATAAGCGGCGATTTTGAGTCCCCCATCCCTCTGAAAACCGAACTGAGCAGATTATAGCCGACAATACAAAGGCTGCCTCCTCCGCAGATCTGTATGTAGCTGACAGTCTGCGCAAAAGCTTCTTCGGGTGAGTTCATCAAATGAGCGATCGGTTTCGCAGCGAATACCATAACAATGCTCAATGTAATTCCGAGAATACCGAAAACCTTGACGCTTGTTCCCACGACCTGCGCCGATCCCTCGTCGTCTTTGTGACCGATACGCTGCCCCAGCAGCACGGTTGTTCCCATAGAAAGACCGGTTACAATGCCCGTAACGATCTGCATGGTCTGGCTTCCGGTGGATACGGCGGATATATCGGCAGTCGTGCCGAATTTTCCGACAGCCCATAGATCGACTGCGCCGTAGAGAGCCTGCAATATCAATGTTAAAAGCACAGGAACGGCAAATTTTAAAAGCGATGGCAAAACTGCTCCCTCTAAAAAATCGTTTTTTCTCTGCTTCATATGATAATCTTACGCTCCGTTAATTTCTTCAAAATTGATTTCCGAAATAATATCCAGCATTTCGCAAAACTTGCCGATCTCCTCCGGCGAATACCGCTCGGTAATGCGTTTAATAGCCTCACTGTCCTGACGGCGGAACACCTTATACTGCGGAATAGCTTCCTCGTTTACGGTCAGGTAATTCTTGCGTTTATCGTTCGTGTCAGTTTTTTTCGTAATAAGCCCCTGCCGCAGCAATTCGTTGAGCTTTGATGTAACTCCCGGCTTTGAAACATTCAATAACTCCGCCAACTTAGATGCCGTACAAGTGCCGTTCATTGTGTAAATCAATTCGATATACAGCAGGCTGTTGTATGTGATGTTTTCATCTACAAATTGTTTGTTCATCAGCCGCAGATCGCATAATGCCGAGCTGTAATAAAATGTGTCCAATGCTTTTCGTAAATCCATAGTTAAACCTCATATATCAAGCTAATGTAATTATTATAGCTTAACCATATTGAAAAGTCAACACCGATTAACAAAAAATAAGAGCTGTATTATCGTTTCAATACAGCTCGTAAAATCATTATTTATTGCCTTAAATTTCCTCAATAACCCTTTTTGCGATATTAGGCACATCGGTTATAACACCGTCAACACCGAAGCCGACAAGTCTTTTTATATCTCTTTCGTTGTTCACCGTCCACGGATTTACAGTCATGTCATTCTCGTGGGCGTGGTCAACCAGTTGCTTGTCCACAAGCCAGAGGAACGGGTGCAGAGCGTCAGCGCCGATACACTTGGCAAATTCAACCTCCTGACCGAAAATTCTGAAAAAATGCGGACTTTTCGGACTGTAAAGAAAACCGGTTTTGCAGTCATCGTCAACTTCCTTGCAGGCAGTAAGCGCAAGCGGATCGAAGCTTGAAATAAGAAGCTTGTCAAAAAGCCCGTGCGACTTGACCATGCTTATTGTTTTCTCAACGATTGAATAATCCTTGTTTTTCGGCGGTTTAATTTCAATGTTGAGAATTTTAAGCTTTGCCTTTTCGCAAAGTTTGAGAAACTCCTCCAGAGTCGGGATTTTTGTGCCCTTATATGCTCTGTGAAAATATGAGCCGAAATCAAGAGTTTTGAGATAATCAAGCGTTTGATTCATAATCATTCCCTTGCCGTTTGAGGTTTCGTTTATTGTATAGTTGTGGCATATGACAGGCACACCGTCAAATGTCATGTGTACATCGGTTTCAAACCCGTCAGCGTGAAAATCAATGGATTTTCTGAATGCGGGTAGTGTGTTCTGCGGAGCAATTTTATTTGAACCTCTGTGTGAGATAACATTACAAACAGCCATTTTCAGTACCTCCGAAATGAAATTTATGTTTTTATTATACCACACAGGGAGAAAAAATCAAGCAAATGAATTATTGAAGCAACACCGCATTGCCCTAAAAAATATTTGACATATTCAGCTTCGGCTGATAAAATAAATTTTCGGAAAATATTAAAAAAATCGAAAGGATAAACATCCGATGGCTAAGAAAATGAAAATACTCGGTCCCATTCTGCTTGTTTCGGCTGCGATGATTTGGGGACTTTCCTTTGTTGTACAGAAGCAGGGAATGGAATATGTCGAAGGCTTTACCTTCAACGGAATAAGAAGCCTTTTGGGCGGAATTGCGCTATTACCCGTTATCTTTTTCCGAGGTGTAAAAAATAAGAGCAGCGAAAAGCTGTTAACCGACAAGAAAAATTCAAACCGAAAGGACAGCATAAAAGGTATTCTCATTGTCGGCACAATGCTTTGCTTAGGCTCTAATTTTCAGCAGTTCGCTTTTAACTATATTGAGCCCGGCAAGGTCGGCTTTATCACTGCGCTTTATATGCTTATCGTTCCGTTGCTTTCGTTCTTTCTCTATAAAAAGAAGCAACCGATTACAACCTGGATCGGCGTCATTCTCGGTGTTGCCGGACTGTATATGATCTGTATGGGTGGTTCGTCGTCCTTTTCAATCGGCAAGGGAGAGCTTCTTGCGATGCTTGGCTCCGTGGCATATGCACTTCATATCATAGTTATAGACAAATATGCTTCAAAAATCGACTGCATAGTTCTTTCATGCGGTCAATATATGGTAACGGGTATCATCACCTGTATTCTTATGTTTATTTTTGAAAAACCGAACCCGGATAATATTCTCGCTGTGGCAATTCCGATCCTTTATGCCGGTATCATGAGCTGCAGCGGCGCATTCACATTCCAAATAATCGGTCAGAAATACACCGAACCGACAATTGCAAGTATGCTCCTTTGCCTTGAATCGGTTTTCTCTGTTGTATTCTCATTCATTATTCTCGGCGAAAGAATGACAGGTGTAGAATACATCGGCTGTGCGGTAATGTTCACGGCAATAATCATTGCGCAGCTGCCTGCGAAGAAGAAGGAACGGTAACATTTATATTCGGGAATTCAAATCCCTGAATAAATCCGTTTTGTTCGATCGACGAGATATCTCCGCCGATAACGCTTCCCTCATAAACCAATAAGGTTGCCCTGATATATCCGCTGTCGGCAGGATAATCGGGGTAATTTTTTACCTCAAATATCCATTTTTTCACTCGAAAGCCCTTGTACGGTTCAAGGTCAAGACCTTGATTTTTCTGAATAACATTGTAAGCCTCATATGTATCGTTAAACTCAGACGGAATGATAACCTCCCTGACTTCAACAGGTTCTTCATTGACCGTCCACCCGAACTGAGAAAGAAAAGATATACAGTCGGCGGCAGATTTTGCCTTATAACTTATTGCGCCGTCATTGACAACGGGCTTTTTTCCTGTTCCGAGAGCGATAACTCCGGCAACCAGAATACAAACAACAACGCAGAGTGCAACGATCAGCTTGGGCTTGTTCGCCTTGAAAGAAAATACAAACATAAAAAACAACCTCCGTTTATCAGCTATTTTTAATTTATGCCGATAAGCAGAGGTTTATTACTTTGGTTTTACAGTTTATTATGTACTCTTTCCGCAAAAATGACCTTGTCTTTGATTTCAATCACCTTGCCGTCGTCGAGAATCGCCTTGCCGGAAATTTTGCCGAATACCTGATGGGGTAGCATACAGATAATTTTTATATCAACCGGAGCAACACGGTCAATGATTGGATCGAAGCTCATTTCAAATCTGCCATCATTGCTCGTGAATGTCCACGGCTCGGTATAGAAATACTCGCCGTTTCTGTATGGAATATGAAATTCGACCTGATCGAGCTTGTGCGACTTGCCGTTATAGAAAAGCATATTTTCGCTTGCCGCCGAGGTGTCGCCGAAGCCGTAGCCGATATTGAAACCAAAGCGGCTTCCGTCGTCAAGGATCATCTGACCGCTGCCCCAATACCATGTATTGTCATAAGTCCAAACTCCCCTGCCCCAGTCAAGCGTTGCAAGCGATTGGTTATCCTCGTTGAATTTCCAACGAATATCGCCGAAGGTAAGCCAGCCGTTCGCTCTCATGCAATTGATTTTCTGATTGTAATAGAAATGTTTGTCCTTGTCAAACGGAGTTGCGATAACCATGCTTTCCTCCGGGATATCGGTCAGCGTGATATCAAATGTCAAGAGTTTATGCGAATTGCAATAATTTCCGTACGAGCCGTAAAGACGGCGTGTTTTTCCGTCGTTTTTAAAGGTCATATCGCATGAGCCTATAGTGGCATGAATATCGCCCTTTTCGCTTGTGGAGGGCAATTTCATTTTTCCCAAAGGGAATGCTCCGATCTCGCTGTCGTTCATCTGAAAAGGCTTGTCACCGAATTCGAGGAGTGAAATACTCAAACAGCTGACATATCCGCTGTCGGAAATTGTCAAGCAAATTCCGCAGTCTTGATTGCCGATGTAATAATAATCCCATTCCTTGATTCTGAATTTGGGAGCTTTGATATCTTTCCTGCTGTAATCCCAATAGAGTTTTTTTGCATAGCCCGGTTCGGTAATATTGCCGTTTGCATTTAAAAGTTTTTGCTTTGAAGTAATTTCGTGCTGAATAAATTCTGACATAGCAATCCCTCTTTATTTTTTCATTTCTGCAAGATCTCTGTAGTTAATAAGCTTAAATCCGAGCGACTCAATATGCTGCTTGGTTTGAGGATCTTTGAGAAGCTTATATTCCCATTCACGCCTGAACCAAACGCCCGAAGCACCCTTTAAATCCTCGGTCGGGAATGACGGATGCATATATGTTTCCGTCACTGCGTCATCCGGAAATGTTTTGTAAAGCTCATATATATATTCTTTGAAATTATCATAGCTGTCGCTTTGCGGTCCGCTCCACTCGTTCGGAATAAGGTAATCCGGAATCGCAACACGAAGACTTTTTGCCTGCTCAACAACGCTGCTTAAAAGTCCGAGAACCGTGTTTTTTTCAACCTGAATGTCGAGCATCGAATTCGAGAACTGCTCATCGGCAAGGTTTGCCGGAAATCTGAAAGGCAGCCCGTATTCGGCGGCGACCTTAAACGCCACATTCAAAAGCTCGAATCTGCCCGTTGCAACGCCGTAGATCGAGCCCATATGATTATCAATATGAGATGGCTCGAGTCCGAGCTTTTTGAGCAATTCGATTTGCGCCACGGCTTCGAAATATGCTTCTTCAAGGTCAGCATTTTTTTCAAAGTCATCACTTTCATGGTGCATATAGCCGAATTCATCACGAAGACTTTCGGTGTTTTGATGGGCAACCGGCGACCAACGATAGCTGTACCATTCGTTGGTGAAAGTCAAATGAACACCGATACACAGCTTTGGATTTTTCCTTGCAAAATCAACGGCATCGGGTGCCCACGGACACGGAGCCATTATTGTTGAAGATGTCAACGCACTGTTGGGATCGGTGAGCAAATCGGAGATCGCAAGGTTTGCTCCTCTGAACGAGCCGAAATCATCGGCATTGATTATCATAAATTTTGACATTTATTTATTGCCGCCTTTCGATTTGTTTCGCTGTGCGATTTCCGCAACCATTTGCTGCTGCCTCTTTTCTGTGATGTTATAGAAAAGCATCGGGATAATTGTCGCCGCCATGCTTATTGCACCGGAAAGAATGAGAACATTCCAAAGAAGCTGCTTTCCGTCCGCTGTAATTGCCGGACTTGCTTCCGGATTAATTCCCGCCCAACTGTAAGAGAAAACGCCGACAAATGCACCGATCGCCATACCGATCTTGTTGATGAGCGTCTGCATTGCAAAGCATATGCCCTCGCCTCTTTCGCCCGTTTTCCATTCAAGGTAGTCAACGGTATCGCCTATCATTGCGTAGGTTATGATATTGTTAACACCCTGCGGAATTCCGAGAAGAACAAGACCGACTGCGTTAAACACAAGCTTCCACGGAGCATCGTAGCCTACAAAATACATTGCAAACATTACTACTGCGCCGAGAATATGAACATAGATATATGCCCATTTTTTCGTGAATTTTTTTGTCATCCACGGGACAAGAATTGAAGCGACAAGTCCGCCGGGAACAATAAGCATGGTTATAAGGCTGAAAAGTCCTTCGTTATTAAGTACATATTTTGCAAAATAAAGTCCGCCCGTGTATGTGTAAACCGTTCTTGCGCCGCCGAGTATACCCGACAGAACAACAAGTAAAAGCTGCTTATTCTTAAATAAAAGCTTGAGGTTATGGCCGAACGACGGAGGATCGTCCTTTGATGTGAATCTCTCTGTTGTGTTTTTGAATCCGTAATAAAACATCGGTATCGAAACAACGACAAGAACGAGAGCACAGATAAAATATGTCCATTTGAGGGTATTTGCATTCTGTGCGATATATTCGGGCAAAACATTACCGTCGCCGTCTCTGTACTTTGCCGTAACGGCATTCGTTATCTGCGGAACACCTACCGTAACGATTCCGGCTCCGAGAGTACAAACAAGACGGGCAAAGGTCAGAACCTTACCTCTGACAACGGTATCGTTGGTCATGCAGGTCGAAAGTCCCCAATAAGGAACATCGGCAACGGTATAAACCATTGACCATATTACATAGAGCACGGAAATTACAACGAAAGCGGATTTTGTCTTTGCCTCAAGGAACGGGCAGAAGCACATAACGGTCGTTATCGCAATCGGAATAGCCATCCATTTGAGATAGGGGCGGCATTTGCCCCATTTTGTTCTCGTCTTATCAACGATCGAACCCATGATCGGATCATTCAATGCGTCATAAATTCTTGTGAAAAGCATGAGAAAAGCAACAGCCATTGCGCCCGACATACTCTTAAATAATGTTCCTTTTTCGACTGCGCCGAAAAGAAGTGCGTCAGTCATGAATACAGTCAGGAACGAACCAATAATAGTACAGATAAAATTCTGACCGAAGCCGGTAATGCTGTATGCGATAACCTCCTTCGGTTGAATACCTTTGCCTGGCGTTGTGCCGAACAAATTGTGCCAAAAACTCTTTTTAGCCATAAAAATACCTTCTCTCTGCTATTAAGAAAATATAACTTGCCAAGTATATTTTCTTAACTAATTTTAACATATTTGCAGTCGGATTGTAAATCAAAAAAATAAAAACCTACTTTTCATACAAAAACAAAGCAGGTTTTTTATTATATATTACTATAGATTTTTATTATATTATTCAGCTTGTCCTGTTCTTTCGGAAATGACTTCTTTAATTTGCTCATAAACTTCGATAATCTTAAATCTCGGTTCATACTTCGGCTTGCTTTCAACGAGCTTTATTTCCTTATCGGTAAAGATATTTTCGATTTCATCCTTTTCGTTTGCTGCCGGAACACACATCGGCGGGAACATTACGCACCACCAGTTGTGTCCCTGACCCGAGCCGATAACGACTCTCAATGCAAGATATTTTCCCGCAGGCAGCGTTACACTTTCATATGTTCTTGTTGTGAAATACTCTTTTGAAAGCGTTATTTTGACATTGTAATCATAGCCCGTACTCCTGATAAATTCTTTTGCGGATTTTTCAAGCTCCGTCAGTCTCGGTTCGATTTTTTCAACGGCATTTTCAACATTCACGCTTCCGTCGAAAATATCCTTACCCTCTTGCAGAATAAAATCACGAAGCCGTAGCTTTAAATTCTGATCGGCGCATGAATCCGAATTGGCTATAACATGAAGCCTGAGCACATCACAACGGATATCCTCGGAGGTTTTTGCAAAGGAACAGATGGAAAGCAGCAGCGCAACGATAACGCCCATGCAAATTGAGATTTTTATTTTTTTGCCGAAAGACATACAGTCAACTCCTTACTTGATGATTTGCAAGTAAATTTTTGACTGTATATTTTTGGTTTATTCATATAATTCCAAAATTCTTTCCGCTTTTTCTTTAACGGCACGGGCAAGTGATTTCGGGTGAAGAACCTTGATGTCCGAACCGTACTGCAAAATCCAGCTGACGAGTCCCTCGCTCATCTCAACCTCCGCCTTAATGCGAAATCGATCGTTTTCATCAATTTTGATAGGAACATTATCACCGAATTTTTCAAGAATTTCATCAAGAATTGCGTTTGAACACGATAAAGTGATATTGGCTTCCTCACCGGAGAACATATTAAAAATCTTGTTTGAGTAATCGGCAATATCGAATTTATCGCTATACTGCGAAACCTTTGAAAAATGTTTCACGGGGGAATCGAGCATCTCAAGTTCAACAATTCTGTCAAGCCTAAGATGCATGAGATTTGAATATTTATTGTTGTTGCAAATCAGATAATAATGATCGTTTGACCAAAGCATAGCATAGGGATTGACAAGAAAAGTTTTGCCATCGTTGCGAACAAGATATTTATTTTCTATTGTCCGCCTTGCATATTTGAGTATGATCTGTTTTCGGCTTTTGATAGCCTTGTCAAGTATGCGGATCGTTTCATAAAGATCCTCCTTATCGGTTTTGAAACTGCCGTCCACATAGATCTGTTCCCTCAGCTCCTCCTCCTGATATTCGCTGACAAGTCCGCCGATTTTATAAATAAGGCTCTTTGTGTTTTTCTCGGAAATAAACTTGGCAGCCTGAACCGCATCAATAAGAAGTCTTACCTCGGGTGTTGAAAACTTTCTTGACCGAAGATAATATCCTCTGATGGGAGTTCTTATATTCACGATATCCATTCCGTACTCTTTTAAGTTATCGATATCCCGATATATTGATTTCCTTTCGCATGCCACGCCGTATTCGCTGAGCATTGAAACGAGCTGCACAGCGGAATAAACATGGTTTTCGTCTGTCTGTCTTCTAAATATATCGGCAAGAAAAAGAAGCCTAAGTCCGTGGTCACTCGTGTTCATGACAGTAATCACCTCAATATTTTAAACGAGCATTGATTTCCTTGATGGTTTCTGCGTCAATTTTAAGAAGCTCACGGTCGTATGTATAAATTCCGTTGACCTCAAATTCAACATCGCTGACCTGAGTATAAACCGTTGCGCTCAAGCCCTTTTTTATGTTGGGAATGATTTGCTTTTCAAAGAGCTTTTTGTAAGCCGCCGTAAGCGTTTGCTTGGTCTTATACATAACATAGCCGAAACTTTTTTCTCTGTTCCAAACATGGTTTTCGATTACACGGCTATATCCGCCGAATTCGCTGAGTACAAGCGGTCTGCCGTCACCCTTAGGCGGAATAAAAGGTAAAATGTACTGATGTACGCTTTTCAGTTCAGGTCCCTTCTGATCGTGCCAACCGCTTGCGTGATCAACAATTCTTGTCGGATCGTATTCCTTGACGGCTTCACCGATCCTTTTTGCGTCAAACTGTCCCCATGATTCGTTAAACGGGACCCAGCAGCCGACAGATGTACAATTATAAAGGTGATCTATCGTATCGAAAACAGCCTTTTCGTGCTCTCTGCGGCATTCTGCGTTTTCAACTCCGAACCATTTATAATGACTGTCCGGTAAACTTCTGATAAACATATTCGGGAGCACACCGACGAAGAACATATCTATCTTCTTCGCTCCGCAAACCATGTCCTGCCAAACGATCATGCCGAGTCTGTCGCAATGATAATACCAGCGTCTCGGTTCAATTTTAATATGTTTTCTCAGCATATTAAATCCGAGCTTTTTCATTTCTTCAATGTCAAAAATCATCGCCTCGTCGCATGACGGCGTCATACCTCCATCCGGCCAATAGCCCTGATCAAGCAATCCCGTTTGAAAATAAGGCTTATTGTTAAGATAAAGTCTCGGAATTGCCCTGTCGTCATAACCAATGCTGTATTTTCTCATACCAAAATAGCTTGTGACAACATCGAGAATTTTATCCTCATTGTCACAAAGAGCAATTACGATATCGTAAAGGAACGGGTCTTCGGGACTCCAAAGCCGAACATCCTTGATTTTGACCGTTTCATCTGTCGAGATCCTACCGGCAAAAACTATGTCGTCGTCTTTTTTTATTATAGCTCTGAGCTTGGTTTCTTCAGAATATTTCAGCTCTGTTTCGATTTTAATCGACGAGGAATCAATATCGGGCGTAAGGCGAATATTTTCAATATGTTTTTCGTTAACCGGCTCAAGCCAAACGCTCTGCCATATTCCGCTTGTGGCGGTATACCAAAAGCCCGTGTTTTTTCTTGTTTGCTTGCCTCTGTCCTGCCAATTGGTTTCTGTGGGGTCGTTAACACGGATGATAAGCTCGTTGTAGCCCTCTCTGAGATATTCGGTAACATCAAAGCAGAACGGAAGATATCCGCCTTGATGAGTTCCGACCGGTTTGCCGTTGAAATAAACAATGCAGCGCCAGTCAACGGCTTCAAAATGAAGAACACAGCGTTTTCCTTCAAAGCAATCGTCCAGTATAAATTTTTTCCTGTACCAAAGATAATCTTTCGGTTCGATCGTTCTCTCTATACCGGAAAGATAGCTCTCGGGTGCAAAAGGAACGATAATTTCTTCGTCAAAATTCTGCGGAATATCGTCGGTCTTGCCGGTTATTGTAAAATCAAATTTTCCGTTCAAGCACTGCCAATCGCTTCTGACAAGCTGCGGTCTGGGATATTCGCAAAGCGGTTTTTCGAGATTCACATAATCAGTCCAGCGTGTTTTCAAGCGGCTCATTTCTGCACCCCCTTAAAGCTTTCAAGCTCATTGAGAAGCCATTCCTGCGCCTGAATAATGCCTGCGGCAGAGGCTTCAAATATTTTTTCTGTCATTTTTTCTTTATCCGTTTCGTCAAAGCAGTCGTCACCGACATAATGAACCGCTTTGAGCTGTTTTTCGTCGTTTTCATCTTTTTTGATCCATACTCTGTACCTAAAAGACGGTCTGCCGAGGCAACCGAGATAAGGATCTGTGCCGTATGAACCGGCATAGGTATTCCCCTTGCCGCCAAAGCTTATCAGTCCGAGAAACCATTCGTATGACGGCAATTTAATCAATTCAGTCATGAAAAAGTCTGCTCCTTAAATCAAATAATTTTCTCCAAAGCACAACAGCAAGAGCCATACGCTTTTTTAAAAGAGTAAAATAAACTCTGTCATAGGTGCATTTAAACTCAGTGTAATCCGCTTTCAAATATAATCCGTAAAAATCGGACGAAAGAACTCTTTTTACATACCTGTAAGCGGCGAAAAAATTCTCATAAGTTATTTCCGAATTAACGGTGTTTGTCGTTAAAAATACAAACCTGTCGGAAACGGCGTCGGTAATTTCTTTTTCAAACGGCGTTCCCTTGAAATAATCCACTTGATATTCGTAAATAAAATGCCGAACATCGAATCCGTTTTTTACAACGCAAGTGGCATTGTTCGGATTTATATTGTAGTGATAAAGCCGCTTATCCGTATATCGGAAAGAATCGCAATGCTTTAAATATTCAAAAACAAAAATCATGTCCTCTCCGTATTTTACTCCTGGCATAAACTTGAGCTTATTATTTTTAATAATTTCATTTTTATAAAGCTTATCCCAGCACGAATAAAATTGTTCGGAAATTATATTCAAAAAGAAGCTTAAATCAAAGCTTTCCTTTTTGTAAAAACCACTTTTAAAAATAGCCCCGAGGTTTTTTTCTTCATCATTTTCTACAAAATAATCGCAGCAAACAAGGTCGGCGTCCGCTGCTTGAAGCATTTCAAAGACGAAGCTCGGTTTATATTCATCGTCACTGTCCAAAAAAGCTATATACTCCCCTTTTGCGGCATCAAGGCCTGTATTACGGGCAACGGAAACGCCGGAGTTGTCCTGATGCAGTGCAAAAATATTTTTATATTTCTTTGCATATGCGTCACAAAGCTTTTCCGATCCGTCGCTCGAACCGTCGTCAACGAGAATAAGCTCCAAGCTGTCAAATTCCGTCTGTGAAATAACGGAAGCAACGGCTTTGTCGAGATATTTTATACAGTTGTAAACAGGTATGATGACAGAAACCTTACAGCTCATTATCAGCCCTCGTTCTTTTTGAAAATTTTGTTGAAAAATCCCTTTATTCCGCTCTCGGAGGATTGGTCGGTGCTTTGCTCGGTAACGGCTTCGCTTTCCGACTCATTATTTGATGAATTAACTCTTACGCTGTCTGTTTTATAAACAAACATAACGCTTGATGACGCCGTATCCGCTTTTTTTGTAAAGATCGTATATGTTTTTCCAAGTTCGAGCCATGCCGTCATTTTTGCCGAAAGCGTATTTGCGTCCACTCCCGAAAGAGAGGAAAGGCTGTCGGTGGCAATCGAGCCTTTAATGGTTGAGAGAGTCGAATCGATCGAAGAAAGGGCGTTCGACTCAGAAAGTGCTTGAAGCGCATTGATAAGATCCTTGTTTTCCTCAACAGCTTTTTGAAGTTCGGAAAGAGTATTTACGGTCGTCGGAAGATTGTCGATCGCCTTTTGAACCTGAGGGTCGTTGAGGTCGGAGGACATTTCTTTGAGGAGCTGCAAGCCCTGATTTATTGTTTCCTGACTTGCTTCGTCTCCGAAAATGCTGTTGATAACATTAAGCGCATCCTCAAGACCGTTAAAATCTGCTGTTCTGATGTATTCGACAAGCACTTGAATTGTAGCAAGATTCTGCGGAGTGGTGTATTTATTAAGCACATTTATAAGCGCCGCATTGTCATTATAAAGTGACGACGCCTGCTTAACGAGCGAACTTAAATTGCTAAGCTTGTCCGGATTTGAAGAAATGGTGTTCAAAAGCTTCGATGCGTCTATCTGCTGCAAGCTTTTTTGAACATTTTGAAGCTTTTGAAGATTCTCCCTGAGTCCGTCAACCGAATCGGAAATATTGTTAAGGCCGATATCAAGAGACGCAATGGGAATTGCGGAAAACATAAAGTTTCCGATTTCAAAATTCTGAACATCAGCAGATATAACAAAAGTATCGTTAAACTTATAGGTTGAATCGGAACTTGAGGAAATAGCTGAAAGTCCGAGACTTTCGTTAATCCCCGGGAAGCCGGCAAGAACGGCATATTGTGTGTTTCCGTTACCGATAACCCGTCCGTTTTCAACGGTGATATTTTGGAATTTCGTTTCGCTCAGTGAAATTCCGCCGACAACAAGCATGGGATTGTACATCGTCATATTAACGCCGTTAACCTTAACGGAATACGAGTCAACATTGTTCATTTTGACCGTTATTTTCACATTTCCGCTTTTTCCGGCGATATCCTTTGCGGAGATCGACTTGCCGTCAAGGGTATAGCTTATCTTGAATTCCAGAGGAAGCTCACCCGAATAATCGCCCTGATAATACAGGTCGGTTGTGCTCATGTGCCAGCGAAGCGTAGAGCCGTTAATCTGTGGCTTTGAATCATCCTTAACATTGACGACCGAAGTCAAATTTGTAACATCGTCAACATAAACGCCGGCTTGCGGAACATGAAGCCAATCGCTGACCTTAATGCTTTTTTGAGCGCCCGTATTGTCAAGATTTACATAAACCGTTTCGGTTTTCTTGACCGACGCCGCAGGCACGGTGTATCTAACGGTATTTGCTTCTTCCTCGGCTTCGGTTGTCGAATCCTCCCCGCAGGCGCAAAGAAAAATCATCGCAAGGGCAAGAAGAATGCAAAATATACCTTTTATCTTTTTCATATCATTCATCCTCTCCGTCATCATCGGTAAATGTAAAACTTGTTTCAACATCAAATTCATATTCTTCATTGTTGGTTTTTGCATTCATTATTACTGCCGGTTCAGGCTCGGAAGTATCGTCGTGAGTGCCCCAATCCTTAGTTGTTTTGGAAATGAGCTTTTCGCAAAGAAGAAGGATCGGCGTAACAAAGAAAACAATAACCAGAGCGCTGATCAACGAACCTCTCGCAAGCATTGCACAGATAGATTTTACGATTGAGATACTGCAAACGAGGTAAACTCCGAAAGTTGCGAAGAAGAAAAGCATTGCGCTTTGGAAAACGGAACGAATCGCTTCGTTAGCTGCGATCTTCATCGCTGCAGTTCTGCCGTGACCCTTTTGAAGTTCCTCTTTAAAGCGTGAGGTCAGCAGAATCGCATAGTCAACCGTTGCGCCAAGCTGAATGCAAGAAATAACCGTCGGCGCAATGAACGGAATAGCCGTACCGAACAGCGTTGAAATACCCTGATTTATCCATATTGCAACCTCTATTGCAAGAATAAGAATAAACGGAATGGAAATTGATTTGAAAACAACCGCAATGACTATGAAAACTGCAACGATTGAAATAACGCTTGTAACGGCAAAATCGACCTTTGTAGTTTCGATAAGGTCCTTATAAAGAGCACCCTCGCCGGTTACATATCCGTAATGGTCACTGCCGGTATATTTATTTACAATATCCTCGATCTCCTCGACCTGAGCATTACACTCATCGGTTGAGGATTCGTAAATCGAATTAACAAGCATTACCTGCTGCCCGTTTTGCTTTACGATATCAATAATTTCATCGGGGATTATCGAATCCGGAACTGACGAGCCGACAAACATATCGTAAGCCAACATACTGCTGACGCCCTTAACATTGCTTATTTCATTTTCCATGCTGACAAGTTTGCTGGTCGGTATAGAATCGTCAACAATAATGAAATGCGATGTAGTCATATTGAATTTTTCTTTAAGCAAGGCTGTTCCGACTGTTGTTGAAGCGTCATCGGGAAGCTCTGTGTTAAGGTTATAATTTTCCTTAACATTTGCGGAAAGCAAAAGCGACGGAATAATAATTAAAATAAACAGAGCAGCAAAAGCTTTTTTTCGCTTTATAACATGATTTACGAGTTTGCCGAAATTCGGCGTAAAAGGTTTATGCTTATGACGATTTATTGCATCGTCGAAAACGAGCAAAAATGCCGGGAAAATAATAACAACGGAAAGAACACCGATTATAACTCCCTTTGCCATAACGATTCCAATGTTAAACCCGAGCGTGAGCTGCATAAAGCAAAGCGCAAGGAAGCCGAAAAGAGTGGTCAACGAGCTGCCGGAAAGAGAAATGAACGAGCCGTGAAGCGCTCTTGACATTGCTTCTTCCTTTGTTCTTGAATGTTTCTTTTCTTCGTTATATCTGTTAACAAGAAAGATGGAATAGTCGATCGTAACGCCGAGCTGCAAAATTGCCGCAATGGATTGCGTGATATATGAAACGCCCATGAAAAAGTTCGTTCCCATATTATACATGACGGCAATACCGATAACGCCGACCAGAATAAACGGCATAACAAAGGAATCCATTGTAATAATCATTATGATTATCGCAAGCGAGACGGCAATAAGAATATAAATCGGCGATTCCTTGTCAGTCATTTCCTTTGTGTCGGAGTTCATGGCGGAAATTCCGCTCAAATATCCGTTTTCGGGAAGCAGTTTTTTTATGCGGTTTACGGATTTAATAATATCCTTCGACGACGCATCGTCCGTATAGCTGACAAACATCATTGTATACTCGCCGTCGCTGCTGTAAAAAATATTCTTTATTTCATCGGGCAAAATATCGCCGGGAACGCTTGTGTCGATAACATTATCTGCCCAAAGGACATTTGAAACATTTTCAATCTCCAAAATACTGTTTTTCAAGTTCATGACGGTGTTCGGAGAAATTTTTTTACCGTTTTCATCAATCATCTTGACGAGCACTATTGTCATTGAGCCGCCGCCGAAATCTTCTTCAAGAATATTCTCACCCTTGACGGAATCGAGCTTTGACGGAAGATAGCTCAAAATATCATAATTTACATTTGTAAAAATAAAGCTAACAGTCGCCGGAATAAGCAGCAAAATCGATATAAGAACAATCAACTTAGGCTTATTGACAACTAAATCCGATATCTTCTTCATTTTCTGTCTCCTGTTTAAAATCCGAATAAATTAAAAATAGCAAGGAAATATGCAACAAGTCCGACAATAATTACGCCGCCGAGAGCAAGAATAAGAGCCTTAACCTTTTCATATTCGTCCGCACTGAAAATATAGCCGAGAACCGAACCGAATTTTTTGCCGAAAAGGTCAAAATAACTTATAGTATATGTTTCAAAAACGGTTGTATCTTTTTCGTCTATAACAAAGACTCTTGTACCTCTCGAGATCATGTTTCCGTAGCTTCTGAACGAAGCTCCCGGAGTTTGAACTATGTTGACCCCGTCAATTTCACCCGTGAAGCAGTTCGTATGGTCGTGACCGAAAACAAGACCGCAAACATCTCCGCATTTTTTTATTGCGGTAAGCTGTCCGTGATCAGGTTCATCATTGCCCTCCAGCTCGAAAGCAAAGCCTTTTGCTTTTTGCGGATTAAGTCTTAGATAGCCGTTTTCGCCGAACCTTATCGCTCCCTTATCGTCTGCATTGCATTTTTCGAAGAAGGATAAGGTTTCCGCAACGGGAATATGCTGAAACATCAGCGACATAACCGGACCGTTGTTTTCAAAACGAAGCTGTCGACTTTTTCTTTCATACCATTCGATCGTTTCGGGCTGAACTCTGCCATAGGTCGGGTTGCCGTTCTCGTCAGACCCTGCCGAATCAAGCATCCATATATTATACTTCATCTTATTATCGTCGGTTGACGAATAAATCGGAATATTGTAGGTATCGCAGTCAACGCTGTCGTCATCCGTGTTATACGGAACGCAATAATCATACTCGCCGTAAATCTCCGCCTGCTCCTTTTTTGAGATAATATTCATATCGTCATGATTGCCGTAAATAAAAGCAAAAGGAAGCTTTCTTTTTTCTATCGGATCAAGCAGCAAGCCGAGAGCTTTTCGCATTCTTTTAAGCACTGCAGCTTTTGTTTTTGCGTTCTTTTTATTGCCGATAAGTGCGTCGTCAATATGGTTGCCGAGAATGTTGTCACCCGTGAGCACGACCAAATCAGGCTTCACCTTGTCGTAGGTCTTGTCCAACATTTTAAACATTGCTTTTCTCGGAATATGCATATCCTGAGCGTCGCTAACCTGAAGGATCGTAAATTTTCCGTTTTTATTAAATCTAAGCTTTTTCTTATACATTACACGAACTCCATTATATAATTTTACATATTATTTATTTTATCATAAATCAGTATACATTGCAAGAAAAAAGCCGTCATTTAGACGGCAAGCGAACATAAAACGAGTAAATTTTACAATTATGTAATATTATTATCCTTCTTTATTCCGAAAAAAAGTCTGAGTATTCCACCCCAAAATTTCGGCTTGTCGATCATAATTACTTTCATAAGCACCCTCCGTTATTTGCTGATGATGAATCCGAGAATAATTACGGCGCACGAAAGAACAGCTACGATAAACGACTTGGGACAGATCATTGCGATGATCATTCCGAGTCCGAAGGCTGAAAAATAGTAGCCTAATCTACAGCCACATCGTCTGCCTCTCCTCATAAAAACACCACCACAGCATTTTTTGCAGCCGAAAAATCGGTTGCTTATTACATACTATGGCGGTTTAGATTTTTTGTTACAGCTGCCAATCCTTAATATCTTTGACCTCATTATACATCGTAACATAGCTATCATGTCTTGAGGGCATAACATCTCCGTTTTTAACGGCTTCGACAAGGCGGCAGCCCTTGTCATTAACATGGGCGCAGGAAGAAAACCTGCATGAATCAATAAAATCAGCAAAATCAGGGAAGCAATATGCAAGTTCGTCCTTTTTAATCAGGTCGTTTGTTTCAAAATCCAGAGATGAAAATCCGGGTGTGTCTGCAATATATCCGTTATCAACTTTCAAAAGTTCAACATGGCGTGTCGTATGGCGGCCTCGTCCGAGTTTTTTGCTTATCTCCCCTGTTTCAAGACAAAACTTCGGATACATTTTATTGATAAGCGAAGATTTACCCACGCCGGAATTGCCGGTAAAAACAACCGTTCCGTTTGTGATTGCTTTTTTTACCTCGTCAATCCCAACGCCTGTTTCATTGGAGACGGTAAAAGTTTTAAAGCCGGATTTTTTGTAAATCTCAACAAATTCGTCCGTATTTTGCAAATCATTCTTCGTAAAAACAATTATCGGCTCAACTTTCTTATATACGGCAACGGCAGTCAGACGGTCTATTATAAGCAAATTGGGTCTGGGGTCACAAGCCGAAGAAACAATGACGAGCTTATCGACATTCGCAATAGGCGGACGCTTAAACTTATTGCGCCTTTCGAGAATTTTGTCGATAGAATTTTTATTGTTATCGTCAACGGTAATTTCAACCCTGTCGCCGGCAAGAGGAACGATCTTTTCCTTGCGAAAGATCCCTCTCGCCTTGCATTCGTATATTATGCCGTCAGCGGCCTCTACATAGTAGAAGCCACCGATTCCTTTTATAATTATTCCGTTATTCGTCACTTTCGCCACCCATAGTCAAGGTTATCACCTTGTCCGTAGAAACGCTGACTCCGTTAGCGGGTTCCGTCTTAACAACAACGCCGGTGGTAACTCCGTCAGCGGTTACAATGTTTTTGAAGCCGGCAGCTCTGAGAATTACGACAGCCTCGGAATAGGTTTTGCCGACAACATTCGGTACAAAGTATTCGGCTGACTGAGTCGTTGTAGTTGCGTCAAGATATTCATAGGTCGTTATATTGCTCAATGCAACGGGAGACGAGGTGAAGTTAACATTGCATTTATATATGAGCTTTCCGTCAACAAAGAATTTGAAAACCGATGTCGCTTCATGACCTCTGACGGAAACTTTAACCTCCGTACCGTCAAGTGTAACTGTACCGGAATATACCGTAGTATCGTCAAGAGTTGCGGAAACATTACCGTGTCCGTTGTATTTCGGGAGAGTAACCGCAATATCGATCGACTGCTCAACAAGCTTACCCTTGCTGACCGTTATAACAACATTTGAGCCGGACGGGATTTTTGATCCTTTGAAGGTGTTTGAAATTACATATCCCTTGGTGACGCTGTCACTGTATTCGGATTTTGTCGAGACTGTAAAGCCGGAAGCCGTAAGAACCTTTTTGGCACTCGCTTCGTCAAGATTTGAAACATCGGGAACGATAACGAGGGTTTCTTTCGATTCGTCGTAGGAAACATATTCAAGAGTAACCGACGAGCCCTCGGACACCTTGTTGCCACCCTTAGGATTGATGCTTACAACCGTTCCGGCAGGGATACCCGGATAATCGTTTTGCTGAACTTCTTTTTCTTTAACATTTAAGCCGAGTCCGTTAAGCCTTGTAACGGCGGTAACATAATCCGTTCCAATCAAATTATCCGGAATTTCCACCATCTCCGCATTAGTTGCGATAACCAATTCGATCTTTGTCTTTTTGGGGTCGATCTTCGTTCCTTTTTCTGGATTTTGAGAAATTATCTCATTCGGCGAAACCTCAGAATCGACCTTTTCCGTTACATCAAACATATAGTTAGGATATTTGTTTTTAAACTCTTCCTCATCGTATATTACACCGACAAAGTTGGGTACTTTAACCTTTGAATCGCCGGTAAGGTAGCCGAATTTGAAAAGCAAACCGAATGCAACGCCGAGCACAACTACAAGCGCAGTGATAACACCGACAAGGATCGGAATCGTTCTGTTCTTAACAACAGGCTCGTCTTCGTCTTCTTCATCCGCATCGACCGTTTCGATATTCTTAATCGACGATGTCAAATCGGGGATATATTTCGTCGGTTCGCTGTTTGCATAATCATATTCAAACTGGATTGAGGGATTGCGCCTGAATTCCTCAAGGTCAAGCAGCATCTCCGCTGCGGACTGGTATCTGTCATTAACATTCTTCTGCATCGCCTTGAGAACGATCTGCTCAAGACCTACCGGGATCGAGGGATTGATATCTCTTGGCTTTACCGGTTCTTGCTGAAGCTGCATTATTGCAACGGAAACCGTGTTGTCTGATTCAAACGGGAGCTTGCCGGTGAGCATTTCATAAAGCATTACTCCGACGGAATATATATCCGCCTTATCGTCCGTAATGTCTCCCCTTGCCTGCTCGGGACTTATGTAATGCACCGAACCGATCGTTGAATCGGTCATTGTGCGTGTTTCACTCCGTGAAAATCTTGCAATACCGAAATCGGTTACCTTAATAGCTCCGTTTTCAAGCAGCATGATATTCTGCGGCTTAATATCACGGTGTACGATTCCCTTGTCATGCGCATGCTGAAGTGCGCGAAGTATTTGTGTTACAAAGAAAACGGCTTCCTTGTAGTTGATAACTCCCTGCTGGCGGATATATTCCTTGAGAGTTATGCCGTCAACGCACTCCATAACGATATATTGAACCTTGTCGCCATAGCTGACATCATAAACTTTTACAATGTTCGGATGTGAAAGAACGGCGATCGCCTTTGATTCGTTTTTAAATCGGCGTCTGAATTCTTCATTTGCAAGGAATTCCTCCTTGAGGATTTTTACGGCAACCGTTCTGTCATCGATATTGTCGTACGCCTTGTAAACAACAGCCATACCTCCGACACCGATGATCTCCTGTATTTCATATCGTCCGTCAAGTCTTTTTCCAACATAATTTTCCATAAAAAGAATCCCTTCTTTGTTACTCGCTTACGGTGACAACGGTTATATTGTCTCCGCCGCCGTTTTCGTTTGCAAGATCAACAAGCTTATCGGCTATTGAATATTTATCCTCGGATTTGCATATTTCATAAATTACATTGTCGTCAACATAATTTGTCAATCCGTCCGTACAAAGCAGAACCAAATCGTTTTCGTTAAGCTGCTCCTGGGAATAATCGATTCTTACCTCAGGATCAACGCCCAATGCTCTTGTAATAACATTTTTCTTCGGGTGTTCCTTGGCCTCTTCCGGCGAAATTTCACCGTTATCAATCATCATCTGGACAACGGAATGATCGGTTGTGACCTGATTTATTCCCGAGTCGGAAACAACATAGATTCTCGAATCGCCGACATTGGAGATATAAAGAGTATCGGCATTTCTGACAGCCAGAACGACAGTTGTTCCCATGCCGCTCAGTTCTTCATTATTCTTAGCCATTGAGTACAGCGTAATATTTGCGGCTTCGACGGAAGATATCAACAAATTTTTAATCGAATTGTCGTTCATTCCGTCATGATAGCCGGAACTAAGTTTATCGGAAATGACCTTAACCGCAGCTTCGCTTGCGATATTGCCGCCGTTTGCGCCTCCCATACCGTCGCAAACAACTGCCCATGAAACCTCTGAGGTGAGATCCCCCGCCGCATATGAATCCTGATTGCCGGAGCGTACCTTTCCGACATCGGTTTTTGCGGAAATCTTCATTTGTTTCCCTCCTTTTCGGCTGTTTCTCTGTTATGACGGCTTCTCAGCTGTCCGCAGGAAGCGTCAATATCCGAACCGAGGCTGCGTCTGACAGTCGCATTTATTCCTCGTGAATTCAGTATTTTTATAAATTTTTCAAGTCTTTCGTTTGTGCTGCGCTTATGTGAGCTTTCAACGATCTCGTTTGCGGGAATAAGGTTTACATGACATAACATTCCTTTTAAAAGAGATGCCAGCTCATAGGCGCAGGCGTCGCTGTCATTTACATCTTTAATCATCGCATATTCAAACGAAATTCTTCTTGATGTTCTTTTTGTATATTCACGGCAAGCCTTCAAAAGCTCTTCTATCGGATACTTTCTGTTAATAGGCATTGTCTTTGATCTCATTTCATTGTTGGGAGCGTGCAGCGAAACCGAAAGAGTAAGCTGGAGATGTCTGTCCATCAAATCATAAATTCTCGGCACAACTCCGCATGTGGAAAGAGAAATATTTCTCAGCGATAAATTCAGACCCTTATCATCACCGACAAGCTCCAAAAATCGCATTGCATTGTCAAAATTGTCAAGAGGCTCACCCATTCCCATCATAACAACATGGGAAACTCGAACATTCATGTCTCTCTGAGCCGCATGAATCTGTCCGATCATCTCGGACGGATAAAGACTTCTAACACATCCGCTTTTGGTTGACGCACAGAAAACACATCCCATTTTACAGCCGACCTGCGAGGAAATGCAAAGCGTATAGCCGTATTTATACTTCATCAAAACGGATTCAATGAAATTTCCGTCACAAAGCTTAAAAAGATATTTTACCGTTCCGTCGATTTTGGAAACCTGTTTAAGCTCGATCTCGCAATAGCGTATCGGATATTTTTCTCCGAGCAACTCCCTGAGATGCTTTGAAATATTCGTCATTTCGGAATAATCCATCGCTCCGTGAGCTTGAAGCCACTGATAAATTTGTCCCGCTCTGAATTCAGGCTGATCAAGCTCACGCATGACCACCTTGATCTCGGGCAGCGTCATTGATTTAATGTCGTATTCGGACAAACAAACACATCCTTAAAGCTTTTCAATACATGAAATAAAGAAACCGTCACTGCCGTGAATATGCGGCATAAGCGTTAGATAATCGGTATCCTCGGCATATCTTTTAAGCTCGGGCAGAATCCGAACGCTCTTAAAGTCCTTGTGCTCGGAAAGGAATCTTTTGATAATATTCTCGTTCTCCTCGGGATTGAGAGAGCAGGTCGAATAGACCAATTTCCCGCCAATTTTAAGATAACGGCTCGAAACACACAGTATAGAATACTGCAAATTCATCAATTTGTCAACTTCTTCACTTTTTTTGAACCTTATCTCCGGCTTTTTGCGTATAACGCCCAGCCCCGAACACGGAACATCGCATAAAATTTTATCGGCGCAAGAAAACGAAGAGTTAAATAACGATCCGTCGTTTTGAACAGCATTTATATTCGTTAATCCGAGTCTTTTTGCTCCGTCATTGATAAGCTTCAGCCGATGCGGATAAATATCGCTTGAAATAATTTTGCCTGTATTGCACATAAGTTCCGAAAGAGTAAAGGTTTTTCCTCCCGGAGCGGCACAAACATCAATTACCGTCTCTCCGTCATGCACATCAAGCGCTTTACAGCAAAGCTGGGACGCAATGTCCTGCACATGGAATAAGCCGTCGGCATATGCTTTACTTTTGTGAACAGCTCCGCCGTTTTTAACGATCAGCGAATTCTCAACCGCACTGCCGATCTCGCAGCTAAAACCCTCGGCAGAGAGAATTTCGCAAAGCTCCTCGGCTTTGGTTTTCGTCGTGTTGACTCTAAGCGCAATGTCAACAGCTCCGAACGAAGCTTCAAGAATTTTTTCGGCATTTTTCTCGCCGTAGCTGTCGCACCACATTTTGCATAGCCATTCGGGTGCGGAATATTTCACGCTCATTCTGCCATCGGTCTTTAGACCGTTTTTCACGATCTTATGTAGTACGGCGTTGACAAGCCCAGAAGCAAAAGCCGCACCGTTTTTCTTTACAAGTTTTACGCTCTCATTGACCGCTGCGGAATCGGGAATTTTATCCATAAATAAAACCTGATATGCACCGAGCCTGAGAGCCGTCAAAACCTGCGGTTTCAGCTTTTTCAGCGGCTGTGAAAGATAGAGCGAAAGATTGTAGTCAAGTGTAATTCGCCTTTCCGTAACTCCGTAAACAAGAGCGGAAACAAATCGTTTATCTTTTATATCAATTTCGGCTTTTTCGAGTGCGGAGTCAAGCGCAAGATTTGAATAGCTTTCGTCACGCTGTATTTTATTAAGAATTTCAAACGCTGTCTGTCGGGCTGATTTCATATAAATATCCTTTTAATCTCTTCTTGAATTTCCGAGAAGTCTTGACGCATAATAAAGCAGGTTGGCTACTGCGGTTGCAAGTGCCGCAACATATGTCAACGCAGCGGCAGTGAGAACACTTTTTGCCGCCTTATATTCGTCACCGACGAGTATTCCGGTTTCATCAATCACATTCAAGGCTCGTTTGCTTGCGTTAAATTCGACCGGCAGCGTTACAAGCTGAAAAAGAGCAACGAGTCCGTACAAAAGCAGACCTGCAATAATAACATAATATCCAATCGCAGAATTGGAGAGATAAGCAAGAAAAAAGCCTGCAAAAGCGATTATAAGGCCGAATCTTGAACCGAAATTGGTTGCCGGAACAATAGCAGTTCTGATTTTATTGGGCAGATAATCCTCTGCGTGTTGAGCTGCGTGACCCGCCTCATGACAAGCGATTCCCACGGCGGCAACCGAAGATGAATTATACACCTTTTCGGAAAGTCTGATTACCTTTTCCTTTGGAGAATAGCAGTCGGTCAACTCACCCTTGCACGGTTCGATACGAACATCCGTAATGCCGTAATGCTTCAGAACCAACTGAGCTGCCGCTGCGCCCGTCAATTCTCTTGAATTTCTGATTTTGGAGTATTTGGAATATGTTGACTTTACTCTTATCTGTGCCCAAATTGCAAAAATGAGCACCGGTGCGGCAAAAATAAGATATCTAATGTATTCCGAAAACGAATAAATCATAGAATCACCTCATTTGAATTTTTCTCCGACCTCAATTTTATGTCCTCTCAAAAAATCGGCACAACTCATCGCTTTTTTGCCCGGAGCTTGGATCGTCAAAATCTTAACACCGTTACCGTCACCGCAAGCAACACTCAGTCCGCCGTCCGTCGAAATTATTTCACCGGCTTTAGCATTAGTCTTTCCGATCTTTTCGGTCTTATGAAGTTTGTAAATTTCACTGTTTAATGCGGCAGTTGCAACCGGCCACGGTGAAAGACCTCTGACCTGATTGTGAATCTCATCGGCGGATTTTTTCCAGTCAACGGGGCAAAGCTCTTTGGAAAGCATCGGAGCATAATTCGACAAAGAATCGTCCTGCTTCTCTCTTTCGAGCGTTCCGTCCGTGATTTTTTTTATTGTTTGCGACATGACCTCCGCACCAAGCGCAGAAAGCTTATCATGAAGTTCGCCGGCGGTCATGTTTTCGCCGATTTCCGTTTCGGCTTTGACCAGCATATCTCCCGTATCAAGCCCTGCGTCCATCTGCATTGAGGTAACGCCGCTCTTCTTTTCTCCGTTAAGCACACACCACTGGATCGGAGCAGCTCCCCGGTATCTCGGAAGCAGCGAAGCGTGAATATTTACGCAACCGTACTTCGGCAGATCAAGTATATCCTGCGGAATTATCTTTCCGTAAGCGACAACGATTATCAGTATAGGAGAAAGCTCCTTCAAAATGCCGTATGCCGTGCCGTCCTTCATCTTTGTCGGCTGAAAAACAGGAATATTATATTCAATCGCCTTTTCTTTTACAGGCGGAAACTGCATTTTATGACCCCTTCCCTTCGGCTTATCGGGCTGCGTAAAAACTCCGACGACTTCATGACCGTCGGCAACAAGTCTTTCAAGACACGGAACGGCAAATTCCGGCGTTCCCATAAATACAATTCTCATTAACGACCGCTCCGTTTCAATCAATTTTCTTCAAGACCGTCCACAAGGTGGCTGGTGTAAAGAATTCCGTCAAGATGGTCTATCTCATGGCAGAAGCATCTTGCTTTAAGATCCGAGCCTTTGTAAACGCACCACTTGCCCTCACGGTTCTGAGCCTTGACCATAACGGTTTTCGGACGCTCCGTGACGCCGAACTTTCCCGGAAGAGAAAGGCACCCCTCCTCCTCATGCTGTAATTCGGGTGATCTGTCGGTGATTTCAGGATTGATAAGCTCAAGATAGCCGTCGCCGCAGTCCATTACAACAACTCGGCGAAGAATTCCGACCTGAACCGCCGCAAGGCCGGCACCTTTTTCTTTATAGAGAGTATCTTTCATATCGTCAAGCAAAGTAAAAAGCTTTTCATCAAACTTTTCTACCGTTCTGCTTTTTTTATTGAGAATAGGATCACCGAATTTTACAATATTTCTGATTGCCATTTTAATAATCGAACCTTTCAAACCGCTTAAATTATATTTTCCGGATTTATATCTATATAAACAGATACATCATTGTATGCCCTGTCCGTGCCGGTGTATTTCATCAGCTCATTCATCAAGGCTCTGAAACGCTTTGTATTCTTGCATTTCAGAATCAATCTGTATCTGAATTTATTGCTTATTTTGGAGACTCTCGCCGTCATAGGACCGAGAGCGATAATTTTCAAATCATTATATTCGCCACCGAGCTTTTCTTTAAGTCTGTCGGTAAATTTCTGCGAAGCGACCCTAACCTTCGGCTCGTTTTCGCCGACAAAACCGATCAGACAAATATCGCAATACGGAGGATAAATCAGCATTTTTCTGGTTTTAAGCTCGCCCTTGAAAAAAGCGTCGTAATCCTGCTGTGCGGCAATATTAATAACATCGTTTTCGGGATTACAGGTCTGAATGACAGCCGTTCCCGCATATTGACCTCTGCCGGCTCTGCCGACAACCTGTGTAAGCAAGTCAAATGTTCTTTCCTGACTTCTGAAATCATCATTATTGAGCTGCTGATCGGCGTTGATAACTCCGACGAGCGTTACTTTTTCAAAGTCAAGACCCTTAGCGACCATCTGTGTTCCGAGAAGAATATCGTATTTTCCGTCGGCAAAATCTCTCAGCTTATTTTCATGGGAATAACGCCCCATCGTGCTGTCGGCGTCCATTCTGAGAATCCTCGCTTCGGGAAACAATGCCGCCAATTCATCCTCTATCTTCTGCGTTCCCGTGCCGGAATATCTGACATCATGTGAACCGCACTCGGGGCAAACATCGGTAAACGGCTCGGAATAGCCGCAGTAATGGCACATAAGTCTGCCGTTTGCGTGGTGATAGGTCATTGAAATACTGCATGAAGGACAGGTCAAAACATGACCGCACGCCTTGCATTCCGCAAAGGTATTATAGCCTCTGCGATTTATAAGCAAAATCGACTGCTTTCCGTTTTCAAGGTTATATTGCAGCCTTGATCTCAGCTCCTCGCTGAAATTCGAAGATTGCGACAACGCTTCCGTAAGCATATCAACGATACGCACATCAGGCAGAACCGAGCTTGAATAACGCTTTGTAAGTCTGTTTAAGGTGTATTGACCCGCCTGTGCCTTGGCATATGTTTCAACGCTCGGCGTTGCGCTGGAGAATACAAGCAAAGCCTTATGATAGGCGCAACGGAAACGGGCAACATCCTTGGCGCTGTACCTCGGTGTTTGTTCGGATTTATATGTATGCTCCTGCTCCTCATCTATAATAATCAATCCGATATTTTCGAGCGGAGCGAACACGGCGCTTCTTGTACCGACAACTATCCTGACATTTTCGTTTCTAACTCTTTTCCATTCGTCAAGCCGCTGACCAGCCGAAAGTGCGCTGTGGAAAACAGCAACCTCCCTGCCGTAACGGTTCATAAACAAATTAAGCGTTTGCGGAGTCAGAGCGATTTCCGGAACCATAACGATAACATTTTTTCCCTTGTCAAGCATCTCGTCGATGAGTCTCAGATAGACCATCGTCTTGCCGCTGCCCGTAACTCCGTAAAGAAGTGCAGCTCCGCCCTTGCCCGCAGAATATTGACCGAGCATATTTTCAAAGGCATTTTGCTGCTCATCGTTGAGGACAATTTTGTTTCTTTGCGGAGTAACCGTTTTATTTTCATAAGGATCTCGATAAATCTCGTTTTCAAAAACTTCAACAAGACCCTTTCTTTCAAGTGCCTGCACGACCGAAGCGGTGAATCCCGTGAAATAGCAAAGTTCCTTAACGGAAACTGTTCCGATATCACGAAGAACATCAAGAGCGTTAAGTTGTTTTTTTGTCAACCTTTCGGTCGTTTCAAGTATCTCTCTGCCACCATCGGTAAGCCTGACGGTTTTAACGGTCAGATCGCCTGTTTTTCTGACAGAGTCGAAGTTTCTTATCAACAGACCTTTTTTTACCATTTTTTCAAGCAGCGAGATTTCAGGCGAAAATCCAAGCTTTTTGAGAAGCTTTTCACCCTCAACATAGTCCTTTTGAGAAAGAAGGAAGTTATAGATCTGCTTTTCGTCGGTTGAACATTCGCTTAAATCAAGGTTCGGAACAGCGGTGTAGGTCGTAACGGTTCTGTGACACATTCCCGACGGCAAAACAGCTTTTGCAGCCTCAAAATATGTGCAAAAAGTTCGTTCTTTGAGCCATTCGGCAAGCTTAAGCATCTCGTCGTTGAGAATCGGAGACTCGTCGATAACCTGAGATATTCGTTTTAATTTTTCTTTACCGTTATAGTCCAAAACCGAGAGAACAATGCCTTGACGGCACTTGTTTCCCCTACCGAACGGCACAAGCACACGGCAGCCGGGACAGCATTTTTCCTCACCGAGGAGGTATAAAAAGGGCTTGTCAAATGAAAACGCTGAGTTTTCCACGGCAACAGCCGCAATTTTTTCGCCAGTCATTTTGTACCTCCGATTTAAGGCAACACCGCACAAATTGCGGCGCACGCCCTGTTCGGCAACCAACGGTTACCCTTGAATATGTTCTCATCATGCCGCAAATTTTTCATAACATGACGAAAAATCTTGCTACGCAATTCGCACGCTTCAATTGTGCGGTTTTGTCATAAAATATTAAAGATCCTTGATTTCGTCCGGCTCAACAATTTCGTACTTGTTGTTGAGAATTTCGTCAAGAGCGATGCTTACCGGCTTCTCAACAAGTATGATTCCTTCTTCTTCCGCTTCTTCGGAAATCTCTCTTGCACGCTTTGCCGTTGCTCTTACAAGCGAATATCGGCTGATGTGATTTGAAAGCACCGAGCTTAAATCCGGGTTGAATTTGAATTTTTTGTTCTGATCAAACATTTTTACATACCTCACTAAAAAATTTATTACATCTGCTTACTCTGTGTGTTTCGGCAGTGATAATCGTTTTTATGTCGTCAACGGCGTCCTGAAGATCGTCATTGATAACAACATAATCATATTCGTTGCGGCAGCGTTCTATTTCTTTGATTGCGATTTTCAGACGGCGAATAACATCGTCCTCCTCCTCGCTGCCTCGGTTGCGAAGCCGACTTTCAAGAATTTCCATGTTCGGCGGCATGATAAATATGCTTACGGCATCCGGATACATTCTTTTTATATTGCCTGCGCCCTGCACATCAATTTTAAGAATAACGGTTTCACCCTCGCAGAGCCACTTGTCAACCGGTGCTTTTGGCGTTCCATAATAATTGATCCCGTAGCGGGCATACTCCAAAAGCTCGCCCTTTTCAACCGAATCAAGGAAGTTTTCCTCATTTACAAATATGTAATCCACGCCGTTGATCTCGCCGTCTCTCGGTGCTCTTGTTGTCATGGAAACCGATTTTGTAATATCTATATCGGTTTTAAAAAGTTCTGCAATAACCGTGTCCTTACCTGAGCCGGCCGGACCCGAAAGAATAACAAGCATTCCGTTATTCTTCATCGTCCTCATCCTCCTCATAATCCTTATCTTCGTCAAATCTGTTTGCGACCGTCTCGGCCTGAAGATAGGTTAAAATAACCTGATCGCAGTCGGTTATGATAACCGCTCTTGTTCTTCTGCCGTGGGTTGCGTCAATGAGCGTACCTTTCTCCTTGCAGTCCTGAACTATACGCTTTATCGGAGCCGATTCCGGGCTGACGATAGCAATGATCCTGTCCGCATTGACCATATTGCCGAAGCCGATATTGATAAGCTTCATATTTTCACCCCGTTATTCAATATTCTGAACCTGCTCACGGATCTTTTCAACCTCGGACTTGATTTCAAGAACACGCCTTGCAATCTCAACATCGTTAGCCTTTGATCCGATCGTATTTGCCTCACGATTGATTTCCTGAACAAGGAAGTCCATCTTTCTGCCGATTGCCTCTGTTGAATTAAAGAAATCTTTAAGCTGCGAAATATGGCTTCTTAGGCGCACGGTTTCCTCGGCAACGGCGATCTTGTCGGCATATATAGCCGCCTCGGTAAGAAGTCTCGCTTCCTCAACATGGATATCGCCGAGAAGCTCTTGCATCCTTGCAAGAAGCTTTTCGTTGTATTCCCTGACTGTTTCCGGCGAACGCTCTTCAACGAATTCAACATATGAAAGAATGAGATCGGCTCTTGAAACAATGTCGTCACGAAGTTTTTCACCCTCGATCTGACGCATATTGATGAATTTATCAACTGCCTTTTCAGCAACGGCTTTAACAGCGTTCCATATTCTTTCCTCATCGGCTTCCGCCTTGCGAATAACAAGAACATCGTTCATTCTTGCAAGAATTGCTGCATTGAGATTGTTGTCGATTCCGTAAGCTTCGGAAAGCTCGTTGAATGCTTTAACATATCCGTCAGCAAGTGATTTGTTGACCTCGACAACAACGGTATCGTCCTCAAGGTTGTCCACCTGAACATAGCATTCGATCTTGCCTCTTGAAACCTTAGACTGAACAAATGATTTCAGCTTTTCGTCAAGGAAACCGTAGTTTCTCGGAACTCTTGACGAAAAATCAAAATATCTGTGATTTACGCTTTTAATTTCGACGGTGATATTCATTCCGTCGATCATTTCCTGACATCGGCCGTAGCCGGTCATGCTTTTAACCATACTAAACCAACTTCCCGAATTATTTTTTCTTGCAGCAGCTTCCTGCAAGCAGCTCGGGGATCTCCCCTTCAAGTATATTTTCTTTGTTATTTTTAAAGCCGAGCGTTTTTGCAACATCAATGCCGCTTTCGGCTTTGTAATATGCAATATAAGCTCCGCGGTTTGCGCCGTAGTTCAACGAACTTCTTATAAAGCCCTCGACAGTTTCATTATCGCTCTCAGTCACAACATCAAGAATTTCCATTGTATAGCCGTTAAGCCTGAATACGGAGAATCCGCACTCTGCACCGCCGTCGGACATATCAAAGCCCAAATAGCCGTTTAAGTTTTTGTCGCCGCAAAACGGTTCGGGGAGCTTATCGCTCGTAACTGGTGAAAATTTGATCATATAGTCACCTTCAGAATTTATTGACCTTCATGCCCGATGAAACCATGAGCTTGTGAACCTCGTCCTCTTTAAGTTCACGCCATTTCCCCGGCGGCAGCATACCGAGCTTCAAAGAACCCATTGAGGTTCTCTTGAGCCTTGCAACCTCAAGTCCGAGCGTTTCGCACATTTTTCTGATTTGACGGTTTCTGCCCTCGTAAAGAACAATTTCCATTACAACTCTGTTATCCTGCTTTTCGATAACATGAGCGTCGGCAGGGGCGGTTATTCTTCCGTCAATTTCCATACCGGTAGCAAAAGCCGTGAGCATGTCCTCAGTTACATCGGGACGAACCGTAACCCTGTAGGTTTTCGGAATGTGCTTTGACGGATGCGTCATATGGTTTGCAAATTCGCCGTCATTTGTCATGAGAAGAAGTCCCTCGGAGTCCTTATCGAGTCTGCCAACGGGATAAACCCTTGCACCTAAATCACGAACAAGCTCCGCAACGCATTTTCTGCCCATTTCATCGTCCATTGTTGTTATATAGCCTCTCGGTTTGTGAAGCATAATATAATAATGTTTTTTATTGCCGACGATTTTTCTGCCGCCGACTGTAACGGTGTCATGTCTCGGGCTAACCTTATCGCCGATTTGTGCAATCCTGCCGTTTACCTTGACCTTGCCCTGTGCGATAAGCTCCTCCGCCTTGCGGCGTGAAGCGACCGCACACATGGAAAGGTATTTTTGAAGCCTGATTCTATCATCAGTCATTTTGAAAATCTCTCCTTAATTCTTTGAAAAAAGCTTTTTTCTTCTTGCTTTTGTTCCGACAGATCGACATTTTCTGCAGCATAAATATCCGTTGAACCGATATATTTTCCGTCAGCATAAAACTTGACCTCGCCGAGCTTGTCGCCCTTCGTTATCGGTGCATATGCAAATTTTTCAATAAAAAGCTTTCGAACAATATTTCTTTGTTCCAATCCGTCATATTCGAATTGCTCGCAAAATATTCTCAAGTTTTCAACATTTCCACCGACAACGCTTATCGTGTCGGGAATTGTCGGATCAACAGCATATCTTTTCAAACTTGCAAAACCGTAATCAAGCATAAGCTTGTGGTCGTTCCAGTCGTTCGGTGCATTAAGCGTTACTGCAATCAAGCCTGTACCGTCTTTTTCGGCATAGGAAACCAGACATCGCCCGCTTTTTTTGGTGAAACCTGTCTTTATTCCGAGAGCAAATTCATAGCTGTCCAAAAGCCGGTTGTGGTTGTATAATGTTCGGTTATACGGTGGATTGCCGAAGCTCAATGTCGCTTTTTTTGACGAACAAACGGATCTGAAAACAGGATCACTGACCGCAAATCTGCCTAAGAGAGCCATGTCATATGCGGTCGAATAATGATCATCGTCATCAAGTCCCGACGGAGTTACAAAATTTGTCTCATTCATGCCGATTTCCTTTGCTTTTGCGTTCATGAGCTTTGCAAATTTTTCAACATTTCCACCGAGATAATATGCCGCAGCATTGGCAGCGTCATTGCCGGACGGTAAAAGCATACCGTAAATCAACTCTTTTACCGATACCCTGTCGCCCGGAAGCAGCCCCATTGAGGTGCCCTCCACCATCGTCATTTCCTTTGAGACGACGATTTCATCGTGAAGCTTGCCCGATTGCGCCGCAAGCAAGGAAGTCATTATCTTTGTCGTGCTTGCCATTGAATGATGCCGATAAGCGTTTTTTTGGAAAACGACCTCACCCGTTTGCTCGGAAATAAGAACCGCACACTCTGCAGATATATCGGAGCATTCAAGCGCAGTAACGCTAACCGTCATTATACAAAAAACAGTCAAAAAAAGTATTGGCAATACCATATGAATTGAGGTGCACGCTCTGATTGGATATGTTTCGGTCATACTGCGCAAAAATTTCTTGACTTGCGCCAGCAAGCCTGCAAAATTTCTGCACGCCCTAACAAAAAATCTTACTGTGCAATTCGCACATACCGATCGAGCGGTATTGCCTATTTTTTTAAGCACACCCATCACCTGCCATATAGAAGCTATATGCGCAGGTCTGGTCAATTATTATTCTTCAACAAAAACGGAATCGTCTTTGTCGTTTTTCTTGTCACCGTTAAACTTATTGACAATATCGCCGACCTTGTTAACAACATCGGGAACCATGCCGATAATTCTTTCCGCAGAGCTTTCCGAACCCTCGCAGATGTACTTAACGCTTACCTCACCCTTGTTGATAACAAGGAAAGCAACGGGAGAAATCGTAACACCGGCTCCGCCGCCGCCGCCGAAAAGCTCCTTTGTACCCTTGGTCGGGAAATCCGAACCGCCGGAAGCAAAACCGTAGGTTACCTTTGATATAGGGATAACCTTGATTCCGTCGCCTGCGTCGATGGGATCGCCTATAATTGTCTGGCAATCAACCATATCCTTAATCTTATCAATGGCTGTTGCAAGAATTCCTGATGCTGACTGATCTTTCATGTTTAGTCCGCCTTTCTTTGATTATTATTGTTTGATGTTTTGTTTTTTGACGCTTTATTATTTGAAATAGCAACCAATAAAAGTTGCTTCAATAAACTGAATACAAGTACAATTCCGGCATTTATCAAAGCTCTCGGAATAAATGCGGTTTTTGTTATAAATTCTACCGTTGTTTTTTCTCCGCAATAATCGGCAAAAACATTAACCTTATAATCCTTGACCTTCATGTTTGAACATATAAATCCGAGTGACGGATAAAGACCTGAGCAAACCTTACCGTATTTTATTGCCGTAGCGGCTGCGTCGTCCTCAGTGATATGAATATCAAGATGAAATTTTTTAATTATAACGGCTCGTTTAATAAGTTTGACCGAAAATCTTTTTAGCGCAGCAACGCAGTTGTTAAGAAGCTCGATAACTCCGGATAATCCCTGATTATTATAAAATGTTTTGAGAAAATTCTCTTTTTTGGGTTTCGGAGCTTCTTCTTTCTTTTCTTCGGGTTTCTCCTCTTTCTTTTCCTCTTTCGGTTTTTCTTCTTTCTTTTTCTTTTCCTGGAAAGGATAAATATCAAATTTCAGGAAAAGCCATGAAGCTTTGCAGCGAACTGCATCGGTATATTCAAGATCAAGAACGACAGGAATGCTCAGAACGATTACAAAAAAAGCAATAATTCCGAGAATTATATATAAAGCTGTCATTCGATCACCTCCGTGGATTATTCTTCTGCCACTCTGACAGGCTCGCCTGTGAGCATTTTATTTTCGATTATTCCGCCGTCATCAAGATTGATTTCAAGCTGATCGTTGATTTCGTCATTTTTCGGCATATCCTCATGCTCCGGTAGATCCGGCAAATCGTCAAGACTGGTCACGCAGAAGCATTTGAGAAATTCGGGCGTCGTTCCGTAAATCAGCGGTCTGCCCGGAAGCTCCAGCCTACCCCGTTCTTCGATAAGCCCCTTTGCAATTAGCGTTCCTATAACGCCGGAGCAGTCAACGCCTCTGACCTGCTCAACAAACGACTTTGTCACCGGCTGGTTATAAGCTATAACCGCCAACACCTCGAATGCAGCTGCGGAAAGCGGTGTATTTTTCTTTATTTCAAGCACGGCTCTTACCTTGTCGGCATATTCCCGACGGGTGCAAAGCTGATACATATTATCCATTTTAACCAGCCTTATTCCGCTGTTTATCGATTTCAAGGCCTCGTCAATACCTCTGAGAGCTTCCTCAACAGGCTCATTTTCACATTCAAGAGCTTGACTGATTCGGTCGATCTCAAGCGGTTCGCCCGCCGCAAAGAGTATTGCCTCAACCGCACCCTGCAATTCATTCATTTTCATCCGTGTAATCGTCCTCCACATCAATGTTAATATCGGAATCTATCATCTCAACCTCAAGCTCATCTTCATTTTGAGTCAAAGTAATTTTTTTGTCCTTGGCAAGCGATAGAAGCGCAAGAAAAGTAGCCACCATTTCCGAACGGGACTCCGCTTTTTCAAAGAAAGAAACAAACCGTTGCTTTTTCTTGCGAAAAAGGCTTCCCATAATATAGCTGACGCGCTCCCTGATTGGCACGATTTTGTGAGCCACAATACCGGAAAATGCCTCAAACGGAGGCGGAAGATTACGCTTTCCTCTACCGACAGCGTTAATATATGCCTTTAAAAGCTCAATAGGCTGATGCAAGCGTGTGTAGGTCATGTCCGGCGGAAACTTTTCGGGGATTCTTGAATACTGCTCAAATCCATCCGCCTGAGCGGCAAGCTTTTTCGCCATAAGCCGACAATCCTGATATTCAAGCAACTCGCCTTGAAGCTCTTTTTTTAATTCGTCCGCCTCCTCCTCATGAACAGGAAGTAGGGAAACGGTTTTGATATATATCAGTCTTGCAGCCATTTCAAGAAATTCGCTGGCAACCTCCATGTCTTCCTCTTTCATCTGACGAACATAATCAAGATATTGTTCAACAAGAAGAAGAATCGGAATATCGTTTATATCAATTTTATGCTTGCTTATCAGGTGAAGCAGAAGATCCAACGGACCTTCAAACACATCAAGCTTATATGATATAGCCTCCATGCTGATGACCTTTCCTTTTTAAAAAATCGAATAGAAAAATTGGTTAAACGCATTATAAATCAGATTGGAAAGATATGACAACGGTGTTGTAAGAGCTCCGGTAAGGAGCAGAAAAAACATTGCAATCATGATATATCTTTCATATTTCATTATGCCGAAATAATATTTACTCGGCAAAATTGCAAAGAGAATTCTCGATCCGTCAAGCGGCGGTATGGGAATAAAATTAAACACAGCAAGATTGATGTTGATAATTGCTGAATATTGGAAGAAAATATTCAAAGCCAAAAGAGCGGTAGACATTTCTCCGCCATTGTTTGAAGCAATAGTAATGAGAATATATCTGACCATAACCGAAAAAAATGCAATTATCAGGTTGGATAACGGACCCGCAAGTGCAATAAGAGCCGTCGCAAGCTTTTTATTCTTCATTTTGGTATTGCGAACATTGACCGACACCGGTTTGGCATAGCCGAAGCCGACAAGTAAAATCATCACTGCTCCCCAAGGGCTGATGTGAGCCATCGGATTAAGCGTCAGCCTGCCGCTTAATTTTGCCGTTCGATCTCCGAGCTTTGTAGCGACGAAAGCATGAGCACATTCATGAATCGGCATAACGCAAAAAATAACAAACGCACTGACGCATACACCCATAAATATTGACAGCGCATTGCCGCCTCTTATTAAATCAAGTAACATAATTTTTTCTCCAAAGCTATATAATACCGGTTACGCCTCTCGGCAAACCGCTCAAATCTCTGTATTCCTGAATTTTCGATGCATTTTCAGAAAATAAATCACAAATAAAATCTGTCTGATCCTCGGCACATTCAACGGCAAAAGCACCGCCTTTTTTGAGCCGAACGAGCCAATCGGATGCAATCACACGGTAAAAATCAAATCCGTCCTTACCGCCGTCAAGTGCCATGATCGGTTCTCTTTTGACCTCCTCCTGCAATCCGTCAATATCTCCGGATCGGATATACGGTGGATTAGAAAGAAGCAAATCGGGAGAAACACCCAAAAGCAAATTTTTATCAAAGAGATCGCCATTGATCGCTTTTACAGCGTTTGCATTGTTTAACTTAATGTTTTCCTCCAAAAAGTGGAAAGCTTTATCCGATTTTTCAACGGCATAAACCGTTGCTTCGGGACAAAATTTTGCAACGCTTATCGCAATGCAACCGCTTCCAGAACAAAGATCAAGAACAACGGGAGATTTTTTGCTTTTCAAAAATTCGATTGCATATTCAACCAGCAATTCCGTTTCGGGTCGAGGAATCAGTACGCCGTTTCCGACCTTAAAATTCAGACCCATGAATTCCCATTCGCCCAGAAGATACTGGAGCGGCTCGCCATCTGCTCTTTTTTTTATAATGCTTATAAATTTTTGAGTATATTCTTCATCTATAAACTCATTACCGAAAATAAAAATATTTTTCAAGCAGAAATTTTTATTTGCAAACACAGGTTTTAAAACAAATTCGGCAATACATCGTGCGTCAAAATCGAAGTCATCAATTCCTGCAGCCTTCAGAATTTCCGTTCCTTTGCGAATCAAATCATTCAGATTCATTTGCGCCTTCTCCGTTGTCAAGCTCTGAATCATTTTCTTCACAAATATCGTTAATGTTCTCTTTTTCCATGCCGAGAGCAACCTTCAACGAAGCGATTCCGACCTCGATTATATCATCGGTCGGCTCTTTAGTCGTAAGTCTTTGCATCCAAAGACCGGGAGCCGAGATAATTCGTGTAAAAAGATTGTTCTTTTTACCGGCAAGTCTTATCGCCTCATAGCCGATGCTCATTATCAAAGGCAAAATAAGAATCTTTATTATCATCCAAAGCGCTTTATAATCACGCACACCGGGGAAAATAAGGACAACTATCGTTGAAACAAGAATGCTGATTATCAGCATAAGAAATATAAAGCTCGTGCCGCATCTCGGATGGAAACGACGCTGTTTTCTGACATTTTCCACAGTCAAATCAAGTCCGTTTTCGTAGCAAAAAATTGATTTGTGCTCCGCTCCATGATACATGAAAAGTCTTTTTATATCCTTCATAAGCGAAACCGCCCACATATATGTTATAAAAATAACAATGCGCATAACGCCCTCTATTGCAGGCTTCCATGTATTGCCGTCAACATTGCGAAGAATAAGGTCGGCAACCTGACTCGGCAGCCACATGAAAAGGAAGAAAGCGAGAACAAAACCTATAATACCGGAAATAATTCCAATAACCGTCATCATCTTGGGGCCGAAATGATCAGTCAGCCAGCGGTCAAGCTTCGACATTTCTTCGGTTTCGTCTTCCTCAAGTGCCGTTGTTTTCTCGGCGGACTCCATCAGGCATTTATAACCGAAAATCATCTGCTCAACAAAGCTGATAGGTCCCCTTATAAACGGAATTCTCGCAAATTTATATTTATCTTTAAGGAAATGAGCTTCTTTAAGCTGTGTTTCAATTTTTCCGTCAGGCAGTCTCAGCGCCATCGCAACTCCCTTGGGGCCGTTCATCATAACGCCCTCCATCAGTGCTTGTCCGCCGACGCTGATTTTATTTTCTTCAGGCATCTTCATTTTCCTCCATTGCTTTCTTTTCATTTTCAGCGGCTATCGCAGCATCAATATCCCATACATCCTCAAGCTCAACATGATCAATATCAAAGCTTATTGTAACGGTTGTTCCCTGACCGAGAACGCTGTCAATATCAAATGTTCCGTGATGCAATCGAACTATCTCGTCAACAACGGCAAGTCCGATTCCCGAACCGTGAACAGTCATATTTGTTTTGTAAAATTTTTCCTTAACATGGGGAAGATCCTCTGCGGAAATTCCGCATCCCGTATCCGAAATAACGATTTTGATTTTGTCGTCACGAATATCGGTTGAAACAACGATCTTTCCGCCCTGCTTTGTGTATTTTAAGGCATTGTCAAGAATATTGACAAAGACCTGCTTTATTCTGTCGGGGTCGCCGTCCATCGGAGCAGGAAGATTCGGAGCGTTATAAACAAGCTCAATTCCTTCTCTCATCGCTCTGTCTTTAAAGGCAAAAACGGTTTCATCCAGCTCGGCAAGAATATCCATTTTTTCGTTTTTGAGAACCATTCTACCGCTCTGCATTCTTGAAAAATCAAGAAGCTCCTCAACGATTCCGTTCAGCCTTGTTGATTCGCCGATTATAACATTCATGCCTCTTTTGGTCAAGTTAGGATCGGTGTCGCCTATTTGCAAAAGCGTTTCTCCCCAACCCTTTATTGCCGTCAGCGGCGTTCTCAATTCATGAGAAACCGTTGAAATAAAATCGTTCTTGATTTTATCCGATGTCCTGATTTTCTCCGCCATATCATTGATTGTATTGCATAAAAGACCAATCTCGTCCTTGTAGAGATAATGGTCGATTCTGGCGTCATAGTTGCCGTCAGCAATCATTTTTGCGGTGTCGCATACCTCCTGAATCGGTCTGACAATGGAGCTTATGAACACTGTTCCTGAAATGACGAGCAAAAGAACAAGAAGCAAAAATACAAGCGAAATAATAAAATACCATGTTCCGATCTGATTGTCGATTTCAACAAGCGAGATCATATATCTCACCGAGCCGACCTGGTTATTCTCGGCGTCGGTAATAATTTTGGTCAGTGCGATTATATTTTCTCCGTTTGAATCTTCGCCGTGCCAAATAGAGGTATATGTTCCGTTTGTGACAGCATCCTCGTATTCCGGAATTTTAACCTTATTTGTGACAGGGAATCCGCTTGAGGAAATGAATACGCTGCCGTATTTATCGAGCACCCAAACCTCAACGGAGGCCTTATCCGTAAAATCACTGATATATTCCCGTGCGCCCTTTTCAAAAACAGCGTCATCGGTAGATGCAAAGTTTTCAAAATAAATATCAACAATTCCGTTGGCGTAGGTTTTTATTTTCCGCTCGACGGAAGTGTAATAATAGGTATGAATAAAATAAGCTGCGGCGATACAGATGATAAGCAAAACGGCGACGATTATAGTCGAGGTTTGAAAAAGCCAGCGTCTTGTGAGTCCGCCCTTGAATTTCAATTTCCTGTTTTTTTTCGACATCCGTACCACCTCCTTTATTCAGGCTATGTAATTTTAAGGCAATACCACACAAATCGGGGTGTGCCAAATATCGATCAATGCGTGCGTCACAATTGCGCTGCCTTGCCTTGAACGATCAGATCCAAGCATATCCGAAGCCCCAACGGGTGAGCAAATGCTTCGGATTCGACGGATCGGGTTCGATCTTTTTCCTGATCCTTCTTATGTTAACATCAACGATTTTTTCCTCACCGAAATATTCTGTTCCCCAAACATGATTGAGAATATCGGTTCTGCTGAGGTTTTTACCCTGATTGCGGAAGAAGTATTCGAGAATCTGAAATTCAACCTGTGTAACATCAATCTTTTTTCCTGCACGGGTGAGAGTACGGCTTTTGCAGTCCAGCTTAAATTCACCGGAGGAAATAACATTTTCATCGTCATCATCGTTTCCTCGTTTAGACGACGAAGAAACACGACGGGCAAGCGCATCGACCCTTGCGGTGAATTCCGACGGAGAAAACGGTTTGGTAACATAATCATCCGCTCCGAGAAGAAGTCCGTTGACCTTGTCCATTTCCTGCGTTTTTGCCGTAAGCATCATAATTCCGATGTTGTTGCTCAACGCTCTGAGCTTTTTGCAAAGCTCAAGCCCGTCCATTCTCGGCATCATGATATCGAGAACGGCAATTGATATACCCTCTGGATCGAGAGTATATTTTTCGTAGGCGTCAAGACCGTCAAACGCCTCAACAACATCGTAGCCGGCTCTTTTGAGATTGATAACGATAAATTCTCTTATCGTTTCTTCGTCCTCGGCAACCAAAATTTTTATCGGATTCATTTCTTTCCTCCCAAAATCGTTGTATTGAAATTTTCGGTAAGAATTTCGTCTTTAACTCCGAAATCCGTACCATCCTGCGTTATGGAATAAACATAGGTCGTGCTTCCGTATGAGGTTAAAAGCTTCGTTTTGCTGTATTTTGTATCGCTTTGCTCATCGTTCTTATCGTAATAGTAAATGCTGAAAAGCAGCTTTCCGAGCTTCCCTTCCGAGCTGTCCCAATGATAGAAATCCCATTGACCGTCGTTTCCGAGAACGGTTATTCTTCCTACCCAGCTGCTCGGTATATTGAGTATATATCCGCCCTCCTCATCAACGATAGAATACTGAACGGCTCTCAGCTTATCATTGCGGAATTTAGCCCATTCGGTGTAGTAAAGGCTTTTTGTGGGATTTGACGCATTGTCGCTTGAAGAACCGAGGAGCAGTGCATTCGAGCTGTGATCGACAACGGACGAACCGGGCATATCTACGCTTATCGGAATTTCAATAAAATTGTCAGAGTTAATATCCTGTGCCGGCAGCTTGCTGTGACGCAGGGTCAACGATGTGGATTGGGTAGAAACATCAAAGAGCGGAGCAACGAGCATATTTTTTTCGTCATTCCAATAAATAACCTCGGTTATCATATCGTTATCACCCTTAAAGGCTTCAACATAGATAAGCCGTAAATCGTCAACCTTTTCAACCTTGATGTCGGAATAAGAAGATATGTTGCCGTCGGTTTTAACGGAGCTGAGCGTTTGGAGCGAATTCGTTTTTGAATCATAGGTAAACGCAGTTGCCGTCGATGTATAAATTTCTGAGGAGCTTGAATCGACATTCATCGTAAAAACATCGTCAATACCGTCGCCGTTTACATCAATTATATCAAGATAAGAATATGGAAACGACGAAATAAGCTTCAAATCACCTGCGGATATATCATATACCGCAAAGGCTTTGTTTGTTTTGCTTGAATAAAGGTTCCAGCCGATTATAATTTCCGATTTTCCGTCTTGATTAAGGTCGGCAAGCTTGACCTCATCGACCGAACTTCCAAGTCCGTCATAGGCATTAACGGGAACCCAATTATCATTTTTAAATTCAAAATAATATATCTTTACAAAATCCGGCTTTTTCTTTTCAATATAAAAAACGATGGCTTCCTCATCCTTGTCGGAATCAAAATCGTTAACTATAAATGCAGAACGATAAAGTCCGTTTTCGGGAGTTGAAAGGTTATAGTCCTTATCGACAAGCTTTTCAAAGGAATCCTGAAGACCCTGATATTTTCCCGAAAGCTTCGGCGGACGAAGAAGATTGTCGAAAGAAGAAAACCTGAACGAACAGCCGCTGAAGGAAACAAAAAGAGTAATTATAACAGCAAGCGCCAAGCAATTTTTGAGCCGTTTCAAAACAATCTCTCCTTTCGTTTCTTCTATAAATCTGATTTACCTGTTTGGTATTACTTTCTAAAATACACCCATTCTAACAGTCATAACATTATAACACACTGTGTAACCCTTTTACAACAGTAAAAATATAAAATTACGAAAATTTTAACAGAGATTTAATAATTAAAAGACCGACCAATTGCCATAAAGCGATTTAGTCGGTCAGTTTTTTAGTTTTGTACAATTACCGCAGTATAGCTTCCGCTTACCCAGCAATTATTTGAGTTCTTCAGAGTAACCGTAACGGGAACGGTATTCTCTCCTTTCTCAAGCTTGGTGTTCGTCAGATCAATGCCGATCTCAAGCATATCAGCTTTAACGCTTTTGAGTGCAGTCTGAGTTCCGACTACGGTAATGTTGCCTATTGAGCTTAGGTTAACATTGCCTGAACTGACTCCGTTTCCACCCGTGATTTTAACAGAATTTATGCTCGGCTCAAGCGACTGAGTTGAGAGTCCGTCCGTGTTGACCTCAACGGTGAACGATGTTGTTCCGTCGAGGAATTTTGCGGTTTTAACATTTGAAGCGAGGAATGTGAAACTGTTGTTGGTCGGAGTGATCTGCGAAAAATCAATCGAACCGACTTCAAGCGTATTGGTAGTATCCGAACCGTTCTGAAGAACAGCGACTCTGACCCTGCTCGGCGTAATGCTGTAAACCAGCGGACTGTTGATATAATCCGAGGGCGAATTCTTGAACGAAACGGAAACGGCAGATGCCTGCATCTTGTAAACAGGCAAAGTAACGGGAATTTTAAGACTGCTCTCGCCGTTGATCTCAACATATTTCAAGTCAAGGTCGCTGCCGTTGCTGAGCATTACTGAGGCGTCAACCGTTTCACTTTGCGTAAGCTTCTTTTCTATCGGTATATCGGCAAAAGCCTCGGTGACGGAATTGACTTCGGTTTGCGCTCCGGTAATTTTAACTGTTTTGGTTTCGCAGATTATATCCGCCTTGTCAAACATATAATCGTCGCCGGTGTAATCGTCAAGATCCGAAACGATCCTCGGAGTGACTTCAACATCTTTCTCGGCATATTTATCAAAATAGACCTCGATATAATCAGTTGATTTTGAAACGATCTCATAGTCGGCGTTGGCGTCCTTGGCCGTTACCTTAACAACAAGACTGTGCTTTCCTGCGGAATCGACATAAGCTGTCTGCGCCGTTGCTTCAAAATCATCAGCAGTCAAAAGATCGCCGCCGACAATGTATCGGTTGCCTTTTACCGTTACATTGATCGTATATTCGCTCTGACCGAAAATTTGCAGTCCGAGCTTATCGGGAACGCTGTTATTCATGTCGATCTTAACAGGGATATTCTTGATCTCGTTTTCGATAACCGGAGCATACTCCAACGCTACGACGATCCAGAAAATAAAAGCTACAACGATTGAAAAAACGACAAGAAATTTTGTGTTGGAAAAGAGCTGTCTAAGGCTCAACTTTTTAAATTTCATTTTTTAAGCTTCTCCTTTATGTTAGTGAGAAGAACCGAAAAGAAGGATTTTTTCTCCTTTCCGGCGTTATCGGGAAGAATATAATCCATAAGTCTTTCCATAAGCACGCCATCGGAAACGCCTCTTTCAAGCTCTCCTCCGCAGGCGATGGAAATCTTGCCGGTTTCTTCGGAAACAACAACTGCGACCGCATCGCTTTTTTCCGAGATACCGAGGGAGGCTCTGTGCCTTGTGCCCAATTCGCTGCTGAGCAGATTATTGTCAGTCAAAGGAAGAATACAGCCCGCTGCAACGATCCTGCCGTCACGAATAACAACTCCGCCGTCATGCAATGCAGAGTTTGGGAAAAAGAGCGAATTTATAAGTTCTCTCGACGCTTTCGCATCAACCACCGTTCCGGTATTAACAATATCTCCGAGCATCGTGTTGCGCTCAAAAATAATCAATGCACCGATTTTTTTATCGCTCATATCACGGCAAGCTTTGCAAATTTCAAGCACCGCTCTTTTCTTTCTCTCGTAAAGTGCGTCACCCTGCTGCGCACCAAAGAAATTAAGGAACGCAAACTTGCTTCGTCCCATCGTTTCAAGGGCGTGTCTGATCTCCGGCGTAAACAAAATGATAAGCACAAGGATAAAGTCGCGCAATATCGTCTTGAACAGATAGGTGCTCGCCTGCATATTCAAAAGACTGATTATAGCATAGATTATCGCAACGAGCACAAGACCTTTTACAATTTGAATTCCCCGCGTCTCCTTGAGCATTTTTATTGCGCTGAAGATCAGGAACGCAACAAAAGCGATGTCAAGCGTATCGGTTATTATGTTGTAGGAAGAAAACAAGGCAACCAACTTTTCCCAAAGGACGCTGACATTTTCCATTAAAGCATTCATATTTTTCTCCGATAATTTTTATTTTAAGTCGTTGACGCACAATCAAGTTGCACGATTTTTTTAGGCAATACACCACAATTGAAGTGTGCGGATTGCGCAGTGTTACCCTAATTATAACATATAATTCAAGTTTTATCAATAAGGCAAACGCAATGAGCGGAAATTCCTTCTCCCCTACCTGTGAAGCCCATTTCCTCTTCGGTTGTCGCCTTGACGCTGATATTTTCGATTTCGGTCGAAAGAGCAGCAGCAATATTCATTCTCATCTCGGAAATATACGGCTTCATTTTCGGCTTTTGAGCAATTATCGTTGCGTCGATATTGATGATTCGGTATCCGCTTTTTTTTATTTCTTCAAAAACCTCACGAAGAAGTACAAGACTGTCGGCACCGAGAAACTTTGGGTCGTTATCGGGAAACATTCCTCCGATATCACCCATTGCCGCCGCACCCAAAAGCGAATCACTGACGGCATGAAGAAGAACATCGGCGTCCGAATGACCCAAAAGACCCTTTTCATAGGGGATTTTGACGCCACCGACTATCAAATCCCGACCCTCAACAAGCTTATGCACATCGTATCCGTGTCCTATTCTCATAAGATCTCCTCCGATTCAACGAGTTTTTTATATTCATCATAGCTAACGAATGTATTTAAAATATCAAGCATTGCTTTGGTTGACATTTTTTCAGGCAAATCAAGCTTTTTAAGCAAGGAAATTCTTCTTTTTTTGCTTTCCGAGCCGCCAGTTAGTCCATCGTCGTAGAAATCATTGAGTGTGATCTCCTTTTTTTCGGAATTATTGCTTTTTGAAACGCCTATCCCGGCTTTTGCAAATGCTTCCTCCAAAATCCTAACCGATACACCCTCTACGCCGAGCTTGCCCTCCTTTGACGGAGCGTCCTTTCGCTTTTCTTTGCCGAATATTTCAGGAATATAGACATTGGTTATATATTCCTTCGGAACGATCGAGGTTATGAAATTCCTGATAACAAAGCCTGCCGAATCGCTGTCGGTCAGAATTACAATGCCTTTCGTTTTTGCGAGCTTTCTGATAAGTTTTTGCTTGTCCTTATCCTTGAAAATTCCAAATCCCTCTGTTTCGATTATGATTCCGTCAATTATCGAAGACAGCTTAATTTTATCGTATTTACCCTCAACAACGATAACCTTATCTACCTTTATCATATTTTTTCACCGTTTGAAACAAGAAAAAGTTTTGTTATCGTTTGCTCAAGAACAAGTCTGCCGTCAATAGATGTGGATTTTAACAGTCTGTCGGCATCGTCAAGGACATCAAGAAATGTTCTGAGCTGAGCAACAGAGTATTTCGACGCAGCTCTTGCTCCGTTGGTAAGTCTGAACTCCTTGTTGCGGTAATTAAAATCTTTGGCTACATCGGTTGCTCTCAAGCCGCCGCTTGAATAAACCTTCGCCCTGTACATATCAACATAAGGAGTGATAAGCGCACCGAGAATATTGATCGGCTCCTCCTTCATTGACATAAGAGTGTCAAGGATATCCATTGCAAGGTCGCAATTTCCCGAAGTCAATGCCTTTGTAAGGTCAAAAACCCTCGCCTGCACAGTCTTGACAACAACGGCGTCAATATGCTCTTTCCCGATTTCGCCTTCTTTTCTGTAGGAGCAGATCTTGTCAAGCTCATTGGTTATTACAGTCATATCGTCGCCGATAAGAGAGAGCAGGTATCTTGCATTTGACTGAGAAATTGAACAATTCCTCGATGCAGAGCCTTTTTCTACAAGCTTGACCAACTGGTTAAGTCCTGCGTGCTCGAATGAAACCGAACAGCCGAATTTGTCAATTTCGGCAAGTATCTTTTTGCCCTTTGCGCTTTTCATATTTACATCTGCGCCGGGATTTGAAACAAGAATAACCGTTGCTTCCGGAATATCCGAAATAAGCTTCAAAAATTTTTCCGAGGATTCGGAATTGAGGCTGTCAACGGCAAGGTCCTTAATCAAAATAAGTGTGCGATCGCTCATCATTGGCAATGCTTCCGCCGCCTGAGCCACCTCGTCAAAATCAATCTCCTTGCCGTCATACTGATGAAAATTAAAATCGGCAAAGGTCGGGTCGATCGACTTTTTTTGAATAAGGGCCGTATAATGTCTAACAAGAAATTTTTCGTCACCGTAAAGAAAATACAAGCGTGCAAAATTGCCCGAGCTTATCTGCTTTTTTAATTCGATTTCATTAAGCTGCGGCATCATCGACCCTCCTCCACGATTATTTTATAATTTCCGTTTTTAATTTTGATATCAATATTTCCGTATTTCTCGGTAGAAACAAGACCATAGTCGTCATCTTCTCCGGTGACAATAATGTTCTCGTAATTAAAGCCATCATACGGTTCATCGGCAACAAGAATATCCTCATCAAGAAATTTTTCGGGAATATTTTCAATATCGTCAAAACGCATAAGAAAGCAAACGCTTACTCCGTCCGCAGTGCAATACGCAACGCAAAAATGAGAATTTGACACGAATTCAACATTAACATTTTTCATAAGCTTAGCTTGCGCATTCGGAGCCTTTGTGATTTTATCCTCAGACAAAACCGATGTCAAAGAGCTGTCAATTCGAGGCACGATCAATCCTTTTGGTGAAATCTCTTTAATTGCGGACAACACTCCGGAAGATGATCCGTTTTTTATATCGGCAATCATCATATCGCAGTTTTTAAAGCCGGAATCCTCAAGCGACGATGAAACGGTCGATGAAAAATATTTGTTAAAGCTCTGCGAACAGATCAGAGCATTCTTTTTGTCCTTTGTTATAATTGCTGCAATGCTTTTGTCAACATTTAAGATTTTGAAATAAGTATATCCGGCATATTCAAGATGATAAAGCGAACAACAAAGCGTAATCGTCAGTGCAAGACCGACGCACGAAACTTTAAAGGCGGTTTTACGCTTGAACATGATAAATACTGCCAAAACTATCGCATAAAATATTATAACTCCGTAAGTCCAATATTCATCGACTGTATTGATGGTTGCAAACGGGAAATCCGAAATTGCGGTGACAACCTTAACAATATACTTTGACAAACAGCCTGTCGCCACGGCAAAGAAATCACTTGCCGAACCAAACGGGTAAAGCAACGCAACAATTCCGCCGCACAGCATACAAAGAGAAGCGGCATAGGTTATGAGCAAATTTGAAAGCACGGAATACGAAGATATGTAGCCGATAAAAACAATTATAAAACCCAAAGATGTAAGGGTTGCGCATACGGAAATAAATACCGATTCCGCAATCAGTTTTAATATACTCTTTAAAAATCCACCGTTAAAAAACGCTTCAAGCTTTTTTGAAAACCAAGGGTTAAGCGCAACAATTCCGAAAGTCGAAGAAAGCGAAAGTAAAAATCCGATATCTGCGACGATCAGCGGATTAACGATTCCGAGAATAAGAGCTGCAAATCCAAGTGAATTGACAGGATCGGCTTTCCTGCCGAAAAGATTTCCGGAAAGAATCACAAGAAGCATTATACCTGCCCTGCAAACAGACGGCGAGAAGCCCGTAACGCCCATGAAGAAAAGTGTAAAAACAATACCGATTACGGAATTCAATCTTTTCTTCACCTTGAAAAGCTCAAGTATCGAATAAAGTCCCATTACCCAAACCGAAAGGTGCATACCGGACACGGCAAACACCGGTGCAACTCCTGCCGCTTTGATACTTTCCGTAAGTCCGTCGGAAATAAAATCCTTGTTTCCCGTCAACATACCCACGGTAACGCCACCGTAATCATTCGGCAGCTTGTCAAGTATTCTGCTCTCGACGGTTTTTCTGAATTTCAATAGTCGAAAGCTCAGAGGTTTTCTTTCGGGCTTGATAATCTCAATGGGATAATCGTCATAGTTGCCGATATATCCGCCGAGAAATATGCCCTTTGATTGGTAGTAAAGCTTAATATCCTTTGAAAAAGAACCGATCTCATAGAGTTTGACATTTAATTTAATTTTGTCGTACGGTTCGGTATTTATATATTGCGAAGCCGAAAGACTGAGCTTTACATTATACTCAATTCCGTCTATCGAGGTCGTTTCAATAACATAATAATACTTTGAGCGTTTGAATTCCGGCTCATCAAGAACCGTCGCTTCGACGAAAGCTTCTCTGTCCGTCAGGCTTTCGGCATAAGAAATTTTATAATCTGAAAGTACCTCAAACGATACTCCCGAAAATATCAATGCAGCGGCAATAAAAAAAGGAGTCACACGCTCTCGAAATTTGCGAACAAAAACCGTCAGCAAAAGTATTAAAATTCCTGCGCCTATTGCAGCAAATGAAAATCTGTCGTCAAAATATGCGCAGAGAAACAGAACCGATAACGATGAAAAGCCCATGATCGCCATGGGCCTGTATCTCAGTTTCACTTAAAAATAAGCGGAAGCTTTTCAAGGAAAATAATATCCTTTCTTTCCGCAGCGTCACCCTCGGCGAGAATAGCTGCCTTGGCAACGATATCGACATCAAACTTTTTGACAAGATCAACAGCAGCAGAAAGGGACTCGCCCGTTGAAATAACATCGTCGAGAACAACTATCCTTTTACCTCTGAGCTGTTCGCCGTCCGAACTGTCCAGAACGAGTTTTTGCTCGCTGGCAGTCGTGATAGACTTGACCGAAACAGTAACGGGATCACGCATATATAACTTCTCGTTTTTGCGGCAGACAAAATACTTTTTACCGCACTGGCGGGACATTTCATAAGCAAGCGGAATGCTCTTAGCTTCGGGTGTAACGATATAATCAAACTCCGGGAGCTTTTTGAGCAGCTCGGTTGCGGCGGAAACAGTCATTTCAACATCGCCGAAAATAATGAAACCGGCAATCGAAACATTTTCGTTGAGCGGAAAAACCGGAAGCTCTCTTTCGAGTCCAGCAATTTTCATTTTGTATGTTTCTGACATTTATAAAACTTCCTTTCAAGCTTTTAAAAAAATAAAAATACTTTAATCAGCCTGCCGGCCAACCGAATTCTCTGCCGCCCATAAGGTGAAAATGAAGATGCTTAACAGTTTGACCTGCCGAATCCCCGCAGTTATTAACAATGCGGAATCCGTCGTCAAGACCCTCCTGCTTGGCAATCTTAGCCGCAACCTCAAAAATATGAGCCACAACCGCACTATTACTCTCGTCGATCTCTGCTGCCGACTTGATATGCTGCTTAGGAATAATGAGAATATGTGTCGGAGCCTGAGGCTCGATATCACGGAACGCAAAAACCAAATCGTCCTCATATACCTTGTTTGAGGAAATTTCCCCGTTGATTATTTTACAAAAAAGACAATCCATAATCATGCCTCCTAAATTATTTTATAAGTGATTTAACGATATCCGCAACCGCAGCGATTGCTTCATCGACCTTACCGATATCCTTAGCTCCTGCCATTGCGAAATCCGGCTTTCCTCCGCCGTTTCCGCCGGCGAGCTTTGCAACGGCACGAACAACATCACCGGCTTTAACTCCGCTTTTAACAGCTTGCGAAGCGCAACATGCCGCAAAATTAGCCGAACCTTTTTCGTTGTTAACGGCAGCAAATACGGCAACGATATTATCACCCTCCGCCTTAGCTTTATCGGAAAGCTGACGAAGCTCATCAACTGTGACCTCGCCTGCGTTTGCTGCAATAACCTTGAGCGAGCCAACCTCAACCGCACTGTCAAAAAGACTGCCGGAACGCATTTCGGTAAGCTGTGAAGTAAGCGCTTCGATATCTTTATCCTTTTCTTTAAGCTCATTGGAAAGCGAAACGGCTTTCTTCTCGATATCTGCCGGATTGGCAACCTTGAGGGCTGCCGCAGTGCCGAAAATCTTCGCATTAAGGGAGTTGATATATTCGAGAACACCCGTGCCTGTCACGGCTTCAATTCGTCTTACGCCTGCGGCAACAGAGGTTTCCGTAATAATTTTAAAGAGTCCGAGCTTACCCGTATTTGAAACATGAGTACCGCCGCAAAGCTCGGTTGAAAAATCTCCGGCCTTAACAACACGGACAACATCACCGTATTTTTCGCCGAAAAGTGCCATTGCTCCCGTTTTCTTCGCTTCCTCGATCGGCATTTCCGTCATTGTAACGCTCTCGGCGGAAAGGATAATATTGTTGACTTCGTTTTCAACCGTTTTCAATTCATCTGAGGTCAGTGCCGAGAAATGAGAAAAGTCAAAACGAACTGCATTTTCGTTTACAAGCTGACCCGCCTGTTCAACATGAGAGCCGAGCGTCTTTCTCAAAGCCGCCTGAAGAAGGTGAGCGGCCGTATGATTTCTTGCAATCGCATTTCTTCTCTTTGCGTCAATAATCGTCTTTACGCTGTCGCCCGTTTTTGCGTTGTCACCCTCAATAATCCTGCCGTAATGCAGGAACACGCCGTCATTGGTCTTTGTTGTGTTCTCAACCTCAAATTTGAAACCGTCGCCGCAGATATAACCTGTATCGCCGACCTGTCCGCCGCTTTCGGCATAGAACGAGGTCTTGTCCGTTACAAGGAACGAATCTGCGCCGTTTTCAAGCGCATCACATCTGATTCCATCGGTTATAAAAGCAATTATTTTGCCCTTCGCTTCGTATGAAGCGTAACCCATAAACTCGGTTTTGGCAATGCCCTTTGTGACAACGCCCGTATCGTTCCAGCCTTCAGCTCCTGCGCCCTTATGAGCGTCACGGGAACGCTTACGCTGAACGAGAACAAGCTCCTTGAACTTCTCCTCATCAACGGTCATACCCTTTTCTTCAAGTATCTCCTTGGTGAGGTCGATCGGGAAGCCGAAAGTATCCTGAAGCTTGAACGCATCCTCGGCGTTAAGCTCCTTAGACTTTGAATCCTCTATCATTTTTTCGAGAACATCAAGTCCGGCATCTATCGTTCGGTTAAAGCTCTCCTCCTCGGTCGAAATAACATTAACGATAAAATCACGCTTCTCAACAAGGTTTGGATAAGCGTTTTTATTTTCATTGATAACCGTATCGGCAACCTCGGCAAGGAACGGCCTGTTTATACCGAGCAACCTGCCGTGTCTTGCCGCTCTTCTGAGCAGACGGCGAAGAACATAGCCTCTGCCACTGTTTGAGGGCATAACTCCGTCGCCGATCATAAAGGTTGTCGAACGGATATGATCTGTTATAACTCGAAGCGAAACATCGCTCTTTTCGTCGGTGTGGTATTCAACGCCGGAAATTTTGGCGATATGCTTCATAATATTTTGAATCGTATCAACCTCAAAAAGATTGTCAACATTCTGAGAAATACACGCAAGCCTTTCAAGACCCATGCCCGTGTCAATATTGGGATGAGCAAGCGGAGTATAATGGTTGTGTCCGTCATTTTCAAACTGAGTGAAAACAAGATTCCAGAACTCAACATATCTGTCGCACTCGCAGCCAACATTACAATCGGGCTCTCCGCAGCCGTGTTCCGGACCTCTGTCGTAATAAATCTCAGAGCAAGGACCGCAAGGACCTGCGCCATGCTCCCAGAAATTATCCTCTTTACCGAAACGAACCATATGGCTCTCCCGAACTCCGATCTCCTTTGTCCAGATATTATAGGCCTCATCGTCGTCAAGATAAACGCTGATATAGAGCTTTTCGGGATCCATTTTCATTATTTCGGTGCAGAATTCCCACGCCCATGTTATAGCTTCACGCTTAAAATAATCGCCGAAAGAAAAATTGCCAAGCATCTCGAAATATGTGCCGTGACGTGCCGTCTTTCCGACATTTTCGATGTCGGGCGTTCTGATACATTTCTGACAGGTGGTAACCCTCGATCTCGGCGGAGTTATCTCGCCCGTAAAATATTTTTTCATCGGTGACATTCCTGCGTTAATAAGCAAAAGGCTTTTGTCGCCCTGCGGAATAAGAGAAAAACTCGGAAGCCTCAAATGCCCCTTACTCTCGTAAAACGAAAGAAATTTTTCTCTCAATTCGTTAAGTCCTGTCCATTCCATAAATACAACTCCCTGTAATTTGAGTTTTAAAAACCAATTAAATCAATATCGCAATTTGAGCGGTTTTGCCTCGATTATTATATGCTTTAGTGCATATTAAAGTCAATCAATTTTTGTAAATTCCTTTGAATCCGATTCAAAAACAATCGTTGACAGCAAATCCGTGCGGTAATATTCTATGCCCATGCTTTCAAGTCGGTTTGTAACGGCATAATGAGGGTGGCCATAATCGTTGTTTTCTCCGCAGCAAATGACTGCGTACTTCGGATCAACGGCTTTCAGCCATTTTTCGCTTGATGATGTTTTGCTGCCGTGATGTCCGACATTCAAAATCGTTGCGCTGTAATCGGCGTCTTGATTCAAAAGATCCTCTTCAACCGTTGCCGTCGCATCGCCCGTGAACATAACCGATGTGTCCCCGTAGCTGACTCTCGTGACTGCCGACATATCGTTCAAATCATCATAATCACGCAGCGGCGCAAATATCTCCATGGTCATTTCACCGTAAGAATAAGTCTCGCCCGGTTCGGCGGCAATAACATTCTCGGCATTATCCGAAACAGCCGTCAAAAGCTTTTCGTAAATCTTACTCGTCGGAACAAGCTCCTCCGGAATTTCCGGCATGATAAAATCCTTGATTTTAAATTCATAAAGGAGCTTTGTCATTGCACCCATATGATCGGAATGCGGGTGGGTCACAAGAACACAGTCAAGCGTGTCGATATTCAAATTCTTAACATAGTTTATTACCGTTTGAGCAGCTCCGACTTCTCCCGAATCAATAAGAATAGCTTCATCACCGCACCTCAGCAAAGTACAATTACCCTGACCGACATCAATGAAGCTGACATACATCTTCTCGGAATCGTTTTGCAATGTATTTCTCAGCCCGGCATCCTCATAAACGGTTTTAAAATCGCCTATAAACCGTGTCCCGATAACCGAAAGAGCGGCAATAATCAGGACAATTATACCGGTCACGGCTTTTGAATCAATATTTTTTCTTCTTTTTTTCATATCTCTTACCGTTATTGAAATTGCCCTTTTGGGTTTTTCCTGAGTTCATATGCTTAGGCGCAACTAAACATTTCTCGGAATAACCTATCAAATCGTGTCTGCCGGCTCTCCTGAGTGCTTCCTCGCAGAGATCTCTGTTTTTGGGATCATAATATTGCAAAAGCGCGCGCTGCAATGCCTTGTCAAGCGGAGTTTTTGCAACATAAACCTCTTTCATCGTGTAAGGATCAAGCCCCGTGTAAAACATACAGGTAGAGATCGTACCCGGTGTAGGATAAAAATCCTGAACCTGTTCGGGACGAATATGTCTTTTCTTCAAAAATACAGCCAGCTCGATTGCATCCTTCAGGGTCGAACCTGGATGAGACGACATAAGATAAGGAACAAGATACTGCTCCTTGCCGACGGAATCAGTGATTTCAAAATATTTCTTTGAAAATTCAATATATGCCTCAATATGCGGCTTGCCCATCTTGTCAAGCACGGCAGCCGAGCAATGCTCCGGAGCAACCTTTAGCTGACCGCTGACATGATATTTGACAAGTTCGCGAAAAAATGTATCGTCCGGATCTTTAAGCATATAGTCATATCGAATTCCCGAACGGATAAAAACTTTTTTGACCTTCGGCAAGGAACGAACGGTTCTCAAAATGTCAAGATACTCGCTGTGATCGGCCTTCAACGCCTTACAAGGAGTCGGTGCAAGGCATTTTTTACCCTTGCAAAGCCCTTTTTCAAGCTGAACAAGACAGCTTGTGCGTCTGAAATTTGCGGTCGGACCGCCTATGTCGTGAATATAGCCTTTAAAATTCGGCTTTTCGGTAAGCAATTTAGCCTCGTTGATAATGGATTCCTTGCTTCTCGTTGTAACAAATCTACCTTGATGAAACGCTATCGAGCAAAAGTTACACGCACCGAAGCAACCTCGATTGTGGGTTATGGAAAATTCAACCTCCTCAATCGCAGGGACACCGCCCATTTTTTCATAACATGGGTGATATGTTCTCTCGTACGGAAGCGAGTATACCCAGTCCATCTCCTCCTGAGTCAGCGGAGGCATCGGCGGATTCTGAACAAGCATCCTGTTTCCATGGCGTTGCTTTATAAGCTTTCCTCTTATATGATCCTGCTCGTCCTGCTCAATTCGGCAGGAAACGGCATATTCTTTTTTACTTTTACAAACATTTTCAAATGACGGACATTCCGCACCGTAAAGCGGAGTATCACGAACATCGCAGGCATAAACCGTTCCCCTGACATCGGTAATTGAACTTATCGGCTCGCCGTTGGAAAGTCTGCGGCAAATTTCAATGGTTTGATTTTCTCCCATTCCGTAGGAAATCAGGTCGGCCTGCGAATCAAAAAGAATGCTTCTCCTGATTTTATCGTCCCAGTAGTCGTAGTGCGCAAAGCGACGAAGCGAGGCCTCAAGACCGCCGATTATGATGGGTATATCGCCGTAAAGCTCCCTTATCTTGTTGCAGTAAACAATAACCGCTCTGTCCGGCCTGAGTCCCATTACTTTTCCCGGGGAATAAGCGTCCTGACTGCGGTGCTTTTTTGCCGCAGTGTAGTGAGCTACCATAGAGTCGATATTACCCGAAGAAACCATAAATCCGAGTTTCGGTCTGCCGAAGCGAAGAAAATCATCGTTTTTTCTCCAGTCGGGCTGACTTAGAAAAGCAACTCTATAGCCCTCGGCTTCCATAACTCTCGTGATAATTGCCGCACCGAAGCTGGGATGGTCAACATAGGCGTCGCCGGAAACATAGACAAAATCTACCTCGTCCCATCCTCTTTCTTTAACTTCTTTTGCGGTTATCGGTAAAAACATGAATTACTCCTCTTCGTCTTCTTCGTATGTTTCCGTTTCGATCGGATTTTCGATCGGAGCGGAAGCGTTACCGAGCGCATTCATCTCCATCCATTGCTGCTTGGAGATAAGCACCTTCCTCGGTTTGCTGCCCTCAAACGGTCCTACGATCTGCCTTTGTTCGAGTTCATCTATAATTCTTGCCGCACGGGCATAGCCTAATTTCAACTTGCGCTGTAAGAGCGTTGTAGACGCCATCTGAGCCTCAACGACGACCTCGATCGCCTTTGGTATCATCTCGTCTCCTCCCTCGCCGGAATCGCAGTCTGATGATGAAGAGGACGGTTTCTTTTCGATAACCGCCTGACGCTCGATTTCCTCCATGACCTTTTCGTCGTACTTCTTTTCCTCGCCCTGGGTCTTTATGAATTTAACGACGCTTTCAACCTCCTCGTCGGAGAGGAAGCAGCCCTGAACACGAACGGGCTTTGAAACGCCGACAGGGCTGAACAGCATATCGCCGTAGCCAAGTAATTTTTCAGCTCCGGCCATGTCGATAATCGTTCTTGAATCGACCTGCGAAGAAACGGAAAGAGCAATTCTGCTCGGAATATTCGCTTTGATTATACCGGTGATAACATTGACCGACGGTCTTTGTGTTGCGATAACAAGGTGCATACCTGCCGCACGAGCCATCTGAGCAAGACGACAAATAGAATCCTCAACCTCATTAGGTGCAGCCATCATAAGGTCGGACAGCTCGTCGATAAAGATAACGATATGCGGCATCGGAGTGAGCGTTTCGCTCGTGGCAGCAAGCTTGTTATATCCCTTGATATCTCTGACGGAATTTTCCGAGAACATCTTGTATCTCTGAAGCATTTCGGTAACCGCCCAGCCGAGCGCACCCGCAGCCTTTCTCGGGTCGGAAACGACAGGAACAAGCAAATGCGGAATACCGTTATAAATCGTAAATTCAACCTGCTTCGGGTCAATCATCAGAAGCTTGACCTCGTCGGGATTTGAATTATAAAGTATGCTGACAATCATTGCGTTAAGACAAACGGATTTACCCGAGCCTGTAGTACCGGCAATGAGTAAATGAGGCATCTTTGCAATGTCAGCGCAGATGGTGTTGCCCGTAATATCCTTGCCGAGTCCGACATTCAGCTTGCTTTTTGCATTTTTGTAAACCGGAGTTTCAATAATTTCTCTGAGTGAAACTGTAGCTCTGTGTTTATTGGGAATTTCAATACCTATTGCCGATTTGTTCGGGATCGGAGCTTCGATCCTGACGCCTGACGAGGCGAGTGCAAGGGCAATATCGTCGGCAAGACTTGTGATCCTGCTTATTTTAACGCCTGCCGCCGGCTGTAATTCATATCGAGTAACCGAAGGGCCTCGGCAAATATCAACGATTTTCGTCGAAACACCGAAGCTGTTGAGCGTATCAACAAGCTTGGTCGCATTGTTTTTCAGCTCCTCCTCATAGTTCATTGCGCTTGCGTTATTTGCATATTTCAGGCACTCAATAGGAGGCTTTTGGTATGTATGAAAAACTTGAGCAGGTTCGCCGGTTTTTCCTGATTTTGCATCTTTTTTTGTCTCGGGTTTATCTTTATTGTCGGGCTTGTCCTTCGGCTTTACAGAGCTGTTGACCTTTTTGATGATCTCATCAAGCGGCAAAGCCGGCTCGGCAGCAGAAATTTCAGGCTCGGATTTAACCTCGACAAAAGGCTTCGGCATTTTGCTTTTGGGTTTGATATCTTGCTTTTCCGCATTGCCGACAAGCTCGTCTATATACATTCCGTCGTCCTCGGAAGTACCGTAGGCTTCCGGACCGATATCGACCGGAACATATTTTCTTTTCTTTCTGGCAAGACGAGTATTATCCTCAACGGAATATGCATCTTCTCTATCTCGGCGTTTTTCTTTTGCCGAATCGGTTCTTTCTTTTATAAAAAGATAAATACCCAAAAGCGTGCTTCCGGTCACAAACATCAGCGTTGCAATGAGCAAAACGATAAGCACAACCGCCGCTGCCGTCTTTCCGAAAAGCATTTCCGGCACTCCTCCGAAAAAAGCGCCTATAACGCCGCCACTGCCGACGGTAACGGTATCTTTCAAGCTCCAAACATACTCGATTTGATCCTTCAATTCTCCGCAATCAACTGCGCTCGAGAAAACATGAACGATACCCGAAAGCAATCCCGTTGCAAGCGACGCACCGATAAGCCTGCCTCTGAGCGACTTTATTGCCTTGAAGCTCTTGTCGGAAGCAAGCATAACGATAATATAAATAAGCATCAGCGGCCAAACATAGGCGCATATGCCTGCGACGCCGAAAATAAATTCGTGAAACGCAAGCCAAACTCTTTCGCCCTTTATAAATGTTGCCGCAAGAAGAATTGCCGTAACTGCGGAAAGAATTATCGCAGAACGCTGACGAACGGCAGCTGCCGAAGCGATTTCTTCGGCACGGTTGCTTTTGGCATTTGAACTGCCGGTCGTTTTCGTCTGCTTTCTGACCGGCTTTGTCGGAACAGGCCCTCTGCTTTGCGGTGATGAATTCTTCGCTTGGGAAGCTCCTGTTTTCTTCTTGGTTGACGACGCATTATTTTTTTTGTTCTGATTATTTGCCGCCATGTTATCCTCCGTAATATATAATCATCCTTTATCAAGCGATAATAGCCCAATATCTTGTATATAATACCATTTTTTCCTACAAATATCAATAACTTTATTGATTTTTTTTGATAGATTGTATATAATTGAGAAAACAAACGAAGGAGCGGTATCATGAACTTTACTTTAAATAATAATTCTGTAAGTATTTCGGTCAAAAAATTCGGTGCAGAACTTTCTTCTTTCAAGTCGCTTGACACCTCGATCGAATACCTCTGGCAGGGAAATCCCGATGTTTGGTACGGCCAGTCCCCTATTCTTTTTCCGATCGTCGGAACGCTGCTTGACAACAAGTGCAAGATCGACGGTAAAGAATGCGAAATGTTCCGTCATGGGATCGCACGAAAAAGAGACTTTGAGCTTAAAGAACAGGGTGAAGATCATCTAACTCTTACTCAAAGCTGGAATGATGAGTCACTTGAGCGTTATCCCTTCAAGTATATTTTCGATATTGAGTTCAAGCTTGACGGCAAGAAGCTGACGGTTACTCACACTATCAAGAATGCCGATAACAAAACTATGTATTTTTCTATCGGAGCACATCCGGGATTCAACTGCAAGATTGGCGACAGACTTTCATTTGCCGAACCCGAAACACTCGTCTGCGAAAAAATCGACGGTGATTCGATTCTTGACGGTAAACATTACCCGACACTTAAAAATGAAACCGATATAGTGATCACAAAGGATATTTTTGACGGCGACGCTCTCATTCTTTCGGGAATGAAATCAGACACCGTTTATCTCAAGAGCGACTTCCGCCCACAGGAAATAAAATTCAACTTCGGCAAAGCTCCCGTTCTCGGAATTTGGGCTAAGCCCGGTGCGGAATATGTCTGTATTGAGCCTTGGTACGGAATAAACGATTCACGGGAGGTCAAGGATGATTTTTCGCAGAAGCGTCTTATTCAAAAAATCGAGCCGGGCGAGGAATTTGTTTTCCCGTGGAGTGCGGTAATAATCGAATAAAATAATCTTGTTAACGGTTACGAATAAAAAAATAATTGCTGCCGCATTTCGGTTCTATGCCATAATGCGACAGCTTTATTTTTGTTTAAGGCAATGCCGCAAAAATTGAGGCGCATGCCTTGCTCGGTAACCGCTGATTAAACCAAAACACAATTCCCGACGGCTATCCTTGAATATATTCTATTCTGATACCGTTTTCCTTTGCAAAACTTTCTGCCTTGGAGTCTGCGGTCGTTCTGATAACGAGATCCTTGTCGTTTGTTCCGTCCGATTGAGTGAACGCGTTCTTATCAATTACCTTTACCGACGCAGGAATAGTCACGGTTTTGATACCCGATTTTGTCAGTATAACCGAACCTATCTGAGTGACGGAATCAGGTATCGTCAATTCCTTCAGTCCCGTACAAAGCACAAACATTCCCTGCGGAATAGATTTAACTTTATCCGAAAATGTGAATCCCGTAAGCGTCGGACAATTATAGAACGCAAGAGAATTTATCGTTTCAACCTCATTTGGGCAGGTGTAATTTCCGAGATTTGCATATGGTAATGCAAAATACAGCGTTTTCATGTCCGAAGAAAGCAGAACGCCGTCCTTTATAATAAAGTTACCGCCATCCTCAATCTCAACATTTTTAAGCGATGTACAACCGGCAAAAATACTGCCTCCGAGCTTTTCAAGACTTTTCGGCAAGGTTATTTCCTCAAGTGAGGTGCAGTCATTGAAACAGCCCTCGTCAATATTGAGGAGTGATTTGCCAAGTTTGACTGTTTTCAAAGATTTGCAGCCTCTGAATGCGCTCATTCCGATATAAGTGACCTTATCTCCGATTTCGATCGAAGTGATGTCACTATCCTCGAATGCCGTTCCATCGATTTGCGTAACGCTTTTTCCTCTGAGCTTTGACGGGATTTTGACTTCCTTGCTTTCTCCGTTGTAACCCGTTATCATTACCGTTCCTTTTTCCGTGCCGTCAATATATTCAAACTCCGACTTATCCCATTTAAAATAAATCAGGAATGCGGAAGTGCCGAAAATTATAACGGCGAGCGTAAAGCAAAGAACCTTGATTGCGTTTTTCATATTGCATCACCACTTATTTAAACATGTATACTCTGACTTCGTATGGCTTGGTCACAAAACCGTTGTTGACAACTCTGTTGTCGGAATAGTTGGAGAGCACAAGCTCACCTTTTGCAAGATCGTAACCCTTAGGAGCTTTGAACTTCACCGAACCTTCCTTAAACGAGCAAACAACCAGAACTCTGTCATTGCCGAGGGTTCTCTCATATGTATAAAGGAACGGATTGAAATGATCAAACTCCTTGTATTTTCCGTAGATGAGAACTTCGTTTTCCTTTCTGAGCTTAATAAGCTTCTTGTAGAAATTGAGAATCGAATCCGGATTTTTCAGATCATCCTCAACATTGATTTCTTTAAAATTCGGATTGATGTTGAACCACGGCTTTCCCGTTGTGAAGCCTGCATTCTCACCCTCCGACCACTGAACCGGAGTTCTCGCATTCTCACGGCTGACATCTTTCGCCAACTTCAGAAATCGTTTTTCGCTGTAGCCGAGCTTTTTAAAAACACGCCAATTATTAAAGGTCATTACATCCTTATAATCGGAAATTTTATCAAAAAGCAGATTTGTCATGCCTATTTCCTGACCTTGATAAATAAACGGCGTTCCGCAGAGCAGGAAATACATCGCAGCAAGCATTTTGCCGCTTTCGACACGGTAATTGATATTGCCGTAACGCTCAATTATTCTTGCATGATCGTGATTTTCAATATAAAGACAGTTCCAGCCCTTACCGTACAGGCCGTACTGCCACTTTGAGAAAGTCGATTTAAGCTTAATAAGATTGAAAGGAGTCTTGACCCAATCAACCATAAAGCAGTTGGCATTCATGTGCTCGAAAGAAATCATCATATTGAGCTTCTGATTCGGACCTTCGGAAACAAAATCCTTTACCATTTTAAAATCCGACATCGGGCCTTCACCGACCGTAAAGCAATCGTAATGGTCGTATACATCACGCTTGAATTCGTCAAGATATTCCTCAAGGTGAGGTCCGTGCTTGTAATGTTCAACGCCTGTTGCAACAGGAAGCGGAATACCGTTCGGCAATCCCTCTTTCTTTGAAATAAAGTTTATAACATCCTCACGGAAACCGTCAACGCCCATATCGAGCCAAAAACGCATTATATCCTTAACCTCTTGACGCACCTTGGGATTATCCATATTGAGATCCGGCTGTTTTTTTGCAAAAACATGAAGATAATATTCGTCTATATCGGGATTGTATTCCCATGCGCCGCCCTCAAATGTAGAAAGCCAATTGTTCGGAGGATTATTACCCTTGCCCTTGCGCCAAATATAATAGTCGTGGTACGGATTGTCAACGCTCTTTGCGCTCTCCTTGAACCATTCATGCTCGTCGGAGGTATGGTTGACAACAAGATCCATAAACACTCTCATGCCTCTTTCGTGAGCACCGTCAAGAATCTTTTTGAAATCTTCAAGAGTTCCGAACTCGGGATTTATATTTCTGTAATCTGAGATATCATAGCCGTAATCGGCGTTGGGAGAAGGATAAATCGGCGAAAACCATATTCCGTCAACTCCCAGATCCTTGAGATAATCAAGCTTTGAATAAACGCCCGGAAGATCACCGATACCGTCGCCGTTGCTGTCGCAGAAGCTTCTTGTCCAAATTTGATAGACACACATTTCTTTATACCAGTTTTTTTTAATATCTGACATATAATCACCCCTATTTATTATAACACAACGGTTCTTTGATGGCAACAAAAAAATGGCTGAACCGGTCAGCCATTCGTTTGGTTTAATTCATTTGTTCGTGAAGCTGCAAATCGTCGTATGCCGCCTTCCTCTGTATCGCAGCCGATTTCTCCGGGTGATAGAACCAAAGCGTTATCCAGCTGTGAAGTTTAAGTCCTTCAACCCAATGCCTTGGGAATCCGCCGCTTTCTGCGCAAAGAAAGGTTTCGCTTGACATACGGAGATAAGCGTGCTTAACTCTGCCTCCGCAAAGCTCGCTGAGAGTATCCACGCAAATTTGCGTATCATTTTTATTGCTTTCTCTTATAACCCTTTCTACTTTAAACGGATTCATACAGACGCCGCCCTTTTTTCTTTATTTTACCATTTAATATTATGAAGGTCAATTGATTTTTTATGATTAAAAAATAAAGAAAAAACTTTTTATCCTCTTCACAAATGCTTCAAAATATATTATAATCAACTTAGTCACTTTGTTGGAGGTAATGACATGAAAATTGTAATTTTGGATGCGTACACAACAAATCCCGGCGATCTGAGCTGGGAAAAGTTTGAAAAGCTCGGCGAGCTTTGTGTATATGACAGAACAGCACATGATGAAATACTTGAAAGATGCAAGGATGCGGAGATTATTCTCGACAACAAGGTAATTCTAGGCGACAATATCCTCTCGCAGCTCCCGAAGCTCAAATATATCGGCGTTCTTGCAACCGGTTATAACATCGTCGATACGGAATCGGCAAAGAGGCACGGCATAACCGTCTGCAATGTTCCGACATATTCAACCTCAGCCGTCGCCCAGCTCACCTTTGCGCTGATTCTCGAATTTTACAACAGGGTCGCCGTTCACGATGCGGCGGTTCATAACGGCGAATGGGTTGCTTGTGCGGATTTCAGCTTTCAAAAGACGCCGCTTATTGAGCTTTCCGGCAAAACGATCGGCATAGTCGGTTTCGGAAAAATCGGAAACGAAGTTGCAAAAATCGCAAACGCTTTCGGAATGAACATTCTTTGCAATGTTCACAGTACCAAGCCACAGCCGAATTTCGAGAATTTCAAATTTGCTTCTCTTGACGAGATCGCCGAAAGAAGCGACATTATAACCTTCCACTGCCCTTTAACGAGTGAAACAAAGGGTATTGTTAATTCGGATTTTATCGCAAAGATGAAAAGCAACGCAATAATCGTGAACACGGCAAGAGGTCCTATTATTAACGAATCGGCACTTGCCGAGGCACTGAACAGCGGTAAAATCGCAGGCGCAGCAATTGATGTCCTTTCATGCGAGCCTCCGAAAGCGGATAATCCCCTGCTGAGTTGTAAAAACTGCATCATAACCCCTCATATAGCATGGGCGGGCTATGAGGCGAGAGTCCGTTTGATTGATATTGTTTATTCTAATCTTAAAGCCTTTCTCGACGGCGAACCGGTTAATGTGGTAAATAAATAACTCCTGACCTCCAGCATGGAGGTCTTTTTTTACACGCCGTCGCTCATATTTTTCTTCCGACGCTCATATGTATTTACAAATAAAACTGAGCCTGAACGGAGGAGAAAAAATGTCAGCTGCAAGTACAAGCATTTACAAAGACATTCAGACAAGAACGGGCGGCGACATCTATATAGGTGTTGTCGGACCGGTCAGAACGGGCAAATCCACCTTTATAAAGAGATTTATGGATTCGCTTGTTATTCCCAATATCGAGGATTCCGCCAAGAAAGAGCGTGCGACTGATGAGCTGCCGCAATCCGCTTCCGGCAGAACGATAATGACGACCGAACCGAAATTCATTCCCGAAAATGCCGTTGAAATCAACCTGCCGGACAATGCGCATTTCAGCGTAAGAATGATAGACTGCGTAGGTTATATCGTTCCAAGCTCGCTCGGATACATTGAGAACGATCAGCCGAGAATGGTAAAAACACCGTGGTTTGAAAAGGAGATCCCTTTCAACATGGCGGCTGAAATCGGTACTCAAAAGGTAATAACGGAGCACTCGACAATCGGACTTGTTATCACAACGGACGGCTCAATCAGCGACATCCCGAGAGACGAATATGCCGAGGCGGAGGAAAGAGTCGTCAATGAGCTTAAAGAGCTCAACAAGCCGTTTATCGTTCTTCTCAACTGCACCGAACCCGAAAGCGAAGCCGCAAGAAAAATGGGCAGTGAACTTTCTGGCAAATATAATGTTCCGGTCATGCCTGTCAACTGCCTTGAACTCGACGAGGAAAAAATCAAGACAATTCTTGCGCAGATACTTTTTGAATTTCCTATCCAAGAGGTATGCGTTGAACTACCCGGCTGGGTAACATCGCTTGAAAAAACGCACTGGTTAAAGCGTGATATTTTCGACAGTATTAAGAAAGAGGCTTCCTCGCTCAATCGAATAAGAGATGTAAACGCATTTTCCGCAGGATTGAATCGCTGCAAATATCTTGTCAAATCAGTAATGAAAAATCTCGATCTTTCCGAGGGAAGCGCACTTGTCACGGCAAATGTCGAAAGCGTTATGTTTTATAAAATACTCGCCGAAAAAACGAAGCTAAACATCGAAAACGAGGAGGACTTGATGAAATGTATCGGCGAGCTTGCAGAAACAAAAAAATCCTATGACAGGATCAAGAATGCGCTTGACGAGGTTGAAGCGACGGGATACGGAATTGTCATGCCGACAATGGATGAGCTTCATCTTGAAGAACCCGAAATCATGAAGCAGGGCGGCAAATACGGAGTTCGGCTCAGAGCGTCCGCACCGTCAATTCATATGATGAAGGTGAATACCAACACTGAGGTCGCTCCCCTTGTAGGAAGCGAATCGCAGTCGGAGGATCTTGTAATGTATCTTCTCAAGGAATTCGAGGAAAAGCCGACGCAGATCTGGGAATCCAACATTTTCGGAAAATCGCTGCATGAGCTTGTCAACGAGGGCTTGCACAACAAGCTTTTCAGAATGCCGACGGACGCAAGAATGAAGCTGCAGGAAACACTCGAAAAGGTAATTAACGAGGGCTGCAGCGGTTTAATTTGCATAATTCTATGATTTATTTTTTGTTGACATTCACAATATAAGTAGTATAATTATTCATTGTACAAAAGCAAACCGTTGTTCAAAAAGGAAGTGTCAAAATGGAATTTGATGTGTTAAAAATCCTATATTACCTTGCTATAATTTTGCTTGCAACAAAAGGCATGGGAATTCTTTCGAGAATGCTGGGACTTCCGCAGGTTGTCGGTATGGTTATTGCCGGATTGCTTATCGGTCCCGCAATATTCAGCCAAATCGACGCAATAAACTTTAACGGAATAATTGACCCGACGCAGGAAGAAATGGATGTTCTGAAAACATTTTCGCAAATCGGAGTAATTTTAATTTTGTTTTCAAGCGGACTTGAAACAGACACAAAAGAGCTGAGAAAAAGCGGCTTTGCGGCAACAATGGTCGCAACAATGGGCGTTATCGTCCCGATTGCACTCGGAACACTTATAACTGCGCTTTTTATGGGCGGAATTGACACGCTCAAGGATCATGATACACTCATGAACGCCCTATTCGTCGGCTGTATTCTCGCTGCGACAAGCGTAGGCATTACCGTCGAAACGCTCCGTGAATTGGGAAAGCTCAAAACTAAGGTCGGCACAACGATTCTCAGTGCAGCTATTATTGACGATGTTCTCGGAATCGTTGCTCTCAGCCTTATCACAAGCCTTGACGGAGACGGCAGCGTCGGAATGACATTGCTTAAATCCATCGGCTTCTTTGCCGTCGGAATCGGTCTTGGCTTCCCAATAAAATATGGATTCGTTTGGATCTGCAAGCATTATCCGCACACAAGAAGAACCAGCATTTTCGCACTTGCGATATGTTTTCTTTACGCTTATGCCGCAGAAACATTTTTCGGAATTGCTGCCATCACGGGCGCATTCCTTGCCGGAATCATGCTCAGCGGACTCAAGGATACGGATTTTGTTGACAAAAAGGTTCTCACAAACGGATATATGATCTTCTCCCCTATTTTCTTTGCTTATATCGGAATAAGCGCAGATTTCAGCTCCTTTAAACCGTCGGATCTTCTTTTCGGACTTGTTTTTGTTGCCGTCGGCATAATCGGAAAAATCATTGGCTGCGGCTCGGTCGCAAGGCTTTGCAAATACAACGTCAGAGATTCGGCAACGATCGGTTTCGGCATGATTGCCAGGGGCGAGGTCGCTCTTGCCGTTTATACGACCGGACATTCACTGATAAAAGAAAGCGGCGGCATAAATCCGCTGATTGCTACAATTATGCTGATAGTGATCTCATCTATTCTATGTCCTGTTTTTCTGAAGCTTGTTTTCGGTTCGCACAACCATGAAAATTCTCACCCAACTAAGCTTCATGATATTCAAACCCATTCGCTTGAAGGCGGATATTGATATGAAAATATAACGAGTGGTGTATGAACGACTTTGTTCCTCACTGCCCGTTATATTTTATAGATTCTTCTGACTTTGTATCGAGCGGTCACCACTACCGATCGTGATCTTTTTCGTCTTAAACCATACTTTTAATATATCTCATAAAAAATAACATTGTTTGCATCAAGTGAATCATTCAGCTTTATCGCACCGTTTTCGACCTTTGCGGTTGAATAAACGGGTACAAGTTTTGAACACTCGGCATACTTTGCTTTCAATTCATTGAGATAAATCTTTCTTGCATTTTCATCGCTAAGTGTCGTCGGACTGTCAAGGCTCGGATCGTCTGGCGACCAGTCGAAACAGTCGTCTGTAATTCCGTAGGTCTTTCTGTCCTCGAGAAATTCGTCAAAGAAATTGCAATCATCACCGACAACATACTTAACAACAGTAACTTCATCTTTCGTTATCTGAGGGACTTTGATTTTCAAAGAAACATTCAACTTGCCGGAATAATTGACATCATTTTTAAAGTTATATGTCATCAGACGAAGCGTACCCGTTTCCTCATTCCAGCCTGCGAGGCACTCGCTCTCAACTCCCTTGCCGGATTTAACAATTGCCTTTGTTACATTCGCCTTGCGGCTTCCGAAAAGCTTTGCAATATTTGAGGCAACATGGTAGCTGACAGACGGATTTCCCTCGAAAAGTCCGCCTGAGAGAAAGCCCCACGATGAAAAATAATCAAGACCACTGTTTATACCCTGAGTAAAAAGTCTTGCGTCATATGCCGCTTGCCATGTATATCCTGTGATTCGCATATTGAGCTGATTGTCATTTTTTCCCGAGCTGAGGCCGCAAAGGATTCTACCCTCATCAATGCCGTAAAAAAGATCTTTCAAACCGTATTTTTCTGCATTCTTTTTGAGATACGCAATTGTCTTAGGCAATGTTTTTCCGGCTGTATATTCGCCCGGCTTAGTATCATAAAACGAAGCGGAAAGGAAAGAGATTTTTGTTCCTTTTTTGCCCGTCGCATAGTTTGTACCCTTTGCAACATGCTTTATGAACTTTGCTTCGTCCCACAAGCCCTCGGTAACGGTCATTGAGTGTGCACCGACGGTAATATCCTCGCCGAGAACATCAATGAGAGCCTGTACTGTATAATCATACAGCTTAAAATAAGCGATCATTGAATCCTTAGAATTTCCGCTCTTAGCCTGAAACCAGCCGCCGTTCTCATATTCAGTCATACAACCGAAGCGCCAGCTTCTGACTTCATCAATTCCGAATTCATCAACAAGTGCCTGTGCAATCGCCTTGATATATGTATAATACTGCTCATAATCATCGGGTGGGAATATGTTCGTTGAATAATCTCCCCCGATAACAAAATCCGATGTGAACTTAATCGGAACTCCGCCGAGCTTCAAATGAGGCTTTGCTTCGAGCCTAATAATTCCTCGACAATTCTTGATAAGCGACTCAAAATCATAATCTGTAAAGGTAGATGTGTCATAAGGATCTTTGAAAAGATCCCTGTCGGGCGTGCCGCCCGTGCACTGCATAAGCTGAATATATTTTACAAACTCCGTCACATCATAATCGGATTTTATCTGCGGATCATAAAAACTTTCTCCCATATCCCAGATGTTAATGTTATCAACGATATTCGGAATTTCATCGCCGAGACATCTTGTGCTAACAACATATTTCACCGAGCTTACGCCGCTGAACAACGGACAAACCGAGGAAAATAACAATACGATCGTCATAAAAAACGATATTATAAATCTAATTATACACATATTTTCACCTGAAAAAAGCCGCATTAAGTATCGCTGTAATAGCTTAATGCGGCAGTTTGTTATTTATTTGCTTTCCGGATAAAACTCGGGGAGGAATTCCTTGTGAGCTTCTTTAAGCTCGTTGAAGCACTTAACGGCCTTGTCATAGTCGCCGACGAGTGGATGAATAAGAAGTCCGTTGATAGCGGCCGTCTCACTGCCCGTTACGGCAGCCTCAACAGTATATTTTTCATAAGCCTTAACAATTCTGATAAGGTTGATTATATGCTTGTTGTGGAAATCCGTAACCTTGATGGGCTTTGCTCCGTCCTTACCGATCACGCAAGGAGCTTCGATAATATCATCGTCCTCAAGGAAATCAAGAGTTCCGTTATTCTTAACATTAACGACCTGAACATCGCCGATGTCATTTGCGAGAGAATTGATAAGACTGACGGCTGCAAGAGAATATTTGTGTCCGCCTCTCTTGTCGAGCAGAGCCGGCTTAACGCAAAGCTTCTCGTCCTGATACATCTCAAGAAGCTGTTCCTCAATCTCCATGCAAACCTGTGCTCTTGTCTTTTCGTCGTCACGCTGATGTTGAAGCTTTGCCTCACGGCAGTAGTAATACTGGAGATACGATGACGGAATAGCGTTTACAGCCTTGAGGCAATCAAGACCGATGCCGTCGTCCTGGATATTGGCCATAACCTTTGCTTTATAGCCCTGATTGATCATATCCGTAATAAGCTCTTTACCGTCCTGCTTGATGGAAGTTACCCAGCTGAGATGGTTAAGACCCACATATGTAATATCGACATTCGGCCCTGTGGTTTCCTTGATATCGTCAAGCATATCAATAGGGACATTACAAAGACCAATGTTTTTAACATTTGTATTGTTGAGAACAAACTCGGTGATAATACCCGAGGGATTCGTAAAGTTGATAAGCCAAGCGTTGGGACAAATTGCTTCGATTCTGTCACAAATATGTTTGATTACAGGAATAGTTCTGAGCGCTTTAAACATTCCGCCGATACCTGTTGTCTCCTGACCGATGAGATTATACTTTTTAGGGATACTCTCATCAAGGTATCGAGCGTGAAGCATTCCGACACGAATCTGTGTAACAACGAAGTCAGCACCCTGAAGCGCAAGATCGAGATCATCGGTCATTACGACTTCACAATCAACACCGGCATTTTTAAGCATACGAACGCAAAGGTTTCCGACAATAGTGCGCTTTCTCTCGTTAATATCCATGAATGATATTTTTTTAAGCTTGAGAGAATCGGAAGCCTTGAGAAATCCGTCAACCAGCTCTGGGCAATATGTGCTGCCCGAGCCGATAACGGCAACAGTGATTTCTTTCATATGTAATTACCTCTCTTAATTATATATATTGCTGGAAGATCCAGTTGATACAGCCGGTTACCGGGGGCTGAGAAAGCTTTATAAATTTAAGCTTTCTTCCGCTGGCTGCCGACGCTTTTTCCATAAGTGCCTTGGTATATATTTCCGACGGAAGCTTCGTGTGGATTGAGCCCGAAAGAACGACCTCAACAACATCGTCGGTAAAATTATTTGTATTAAGATGTGCGGCAATAAGAGCTGCGCCCCTTGAAGCCATTTTATCAATTACATCAAGAACAGCCTTATCGCCAAGTTTAGCTGCGTCAAAGAAAAAGTCGATAAGACGCATAATAAATGTATCGGCATCCGGATCTTCAAACCTTGAAACAAGAGAGAGAAACTCCTCCCTTGAAGAAAGAGAATACTCGTCAAATACCATCTTTGTGACGGCAGTTTTTCTCAGTCCGAGATACACATCGTCATAAACCAATCTGTATGTTTCGCCTGCGATCCAGTGACCGTTACCAATATCGCCCGAGAACTCGCCGAGTCCCGCAAGCTGAAGCATTTTGCCGTCATTATCAATTGAGTTACAGCAAGTGCCGGTTCCGCAGTTATATCCGATTGCGGCAGCACCCGTTGAGCCTGCCTTGACAACGATGAAACCATCGTTATAAATTTCAAACTTTTCAAGACCGTAATCAAGAAGTCGCTTTTTCATTTCATCGTGCTGGAAGGGATGGTCGATTCCGGCAAGACCCATGAGTGTAAAATCAACATCGTGAAGTGAAATATCCGCCTCGTGAAGCAGATTCTTTATGCCTGCCCATATGATATCTGCCGCCTCATCGAAGCTGCCTTCCATATTCTCATGGTTGCTGCCTGGTCCTTTGACCATGGTAACGATGTTTTTCTCTTCATCAAAAAGCGCATAAGCGGTCTTGGTTCCGCCGCCGTCAATACCAATGTAGTAACTCATGTGTAACTCCTTTATTTGAAAAAATTATTTTGCATAAACAATATCTATTGCATCATAGCAGGGTCCGCCAAGCTTCTGCTTGCCGGCACTGTTAAGTCCGAGCATACCGTGGTCGGCAAAAAACTCCGTCTCAACAACATTAACCTTGTCAAGATTCTTGAGCTGAGTTGCGTTTGTACCGGTAACATTGCCGATTCCTCTTACATACATATACGAGCAGTTGCCTCCGTTTGTAATAACGGCATATTTTGCGCCGTAAGCGAGAAGGACATCGGTTATGTTACTAAGCGACATAAACTCGCTGACAGCAAAAATATATTTATTTTCACTTATTTGCGCCAAAACCGTGCGATTATGATAATACGGATCGTCATGATATGTCGGTTTACCGTCACAAACGAGCGGACTATACTGAAATCTGAATGTGTTATAAACTCCGTTGTTAATAAGCTGCTGCATATTGCTGTTGTTAACCGAAACTTTATCCCAACTTTGATCCCATTTTCCGTTCTTGTAAATACAGAGAATCTGACCTTTAGCTGTATCACCACTAAATGCTACGCCGTTTCTTATGGTAGCAAGATTGCGTGACTCCAACGCCTGACCGTTTATGGCGATCAATGCGCCGGCGCTCCTTGCTATACTGTCTGTGCTGTCCATACTTTTACCGACAAGCTGAGATGCTGCTCCGAATTTTAGCGTCGTGGGAGAGCAACTGACTATGGCAACATTTATGATTGGCTGATATGTAACGGTTTTTGATGTAACATCCATTGAGCTGTCATTTTTTTTATAAAATGTTCTTGTTTCCGTCGAACCGTATGCAACCTTATGGAGCTCAACGGAGGTCGTGCTCGAGCTGACTTTCCAAGCTCTGAGAATTTTACCTTTACGAGTTGTTACGGACGACGGAGAAACCTCATAGTTTGACGAATAAGACTTTGCTTGAGTTGCTTTTGTCGTTTTTTTGGTTGTTTTAACCTGCGACGCAGTGGTTTTTACGGTTTTGGAAGTAGAACCGTCCGAAGCCTTATTTGTGGTTGTTTTTGTTGACGATGGTGCGGTGGATTTCGCAGTCGTCGTGGTTGCTTCGGTAGTTGTCAGAGCAGAAGTCGTTTCGTCGTCGGAGTTAACTGTTTGTGCCTGATTGGCGGTTGTTGTATTTTTTTCAGTCTTCGCGGCATCATCTTTAGCAGCGCATGAACAAAGGGTACACGCCAAAAGTGAAACACTGAGAAGTATACCGAGGAATTTTTTCATAACAATCACCTTCCGTTCAGTTGTTTTAACATCTTAAATAATATTAAACAGCAAATCATCCTACAAAACATTTGATTATAATAAAACAACAACTTTGCTAAGCGTATTTTTACACAACTGTCTTGCCCTATAATCAACCAATAATATTATACTATCTTTACTTTTTAAAAACAATAGCTTTTTGTAAAATAATGGATAAAAAGTACAAAAATTGAACACTGTATGCCATTTATGCTTTTCTCAAAAGGTCAATTCCGAACTCGATTTCCGTTTCAAGAGTTTCGATTTTCAAAAGCTTCTCCTGATCCGTTTTGCCGGTTTTATAATAATATGGCGTCATTCTGAAAAGATTCATGATGTCATTATTATCGTTGACAATAATCTTTTCTTTGATTTCGTCGTGTTCTTTAATCACGAAGCCATCGGGAATGCTTCTGTCAACATCGTTTAAATAAGGCTTTTCATAGATAACGGATTTAAGCCCCATCAAATGCTTTTCAAGAGGATAAGCCCTGAGCCAAAAGCCGCCTTTGTGAAGAATTCTGCATATCTCCGAAACACTGTGCGGAGCAAAAATCGTCATTGCCATATCGCAATAGTCATCGGCAACAGGTAATTCAAATACGCTTGCAACAGCAAGAGACAAACGCTCACTTCTCTTGCTTCCGGCTATCAGCGCTTGCTTTGAAATGTCGATACCGCCCAAAGCTATATTCGTAAATGAATTCTGCACCTTTGCCGTATAGAAGCATTCGCCGCAACCGAGGTCAACCAACAGCATTTCATGAGAAGCAACTCCTCCAATCATGCTGATTATCCGATCGACGAGGGAATCATAATATCTCTTGTCAAGAAAGTCCGAACGGGACTTGACCATAAGCTTATCGTCACCGTGTCTTTTTGATGAGGACTTCTGCGATTGCAAAAGATTTACATAGCCCTGCTTTGCAATATCGAAGCAATGACCGTTAACACACCGAAGCGTACCGCCGTCTTTTTCAAGCATGCAGCCGCACACCGGACAAGAAAACTTAAATATGGATTCAAACATTTTTGAGTTCATCTTCGGGAGCCTTTGCACACGGTGCTTCAATCGGCTCCTTGCGAATATTAAACGGAGCAATATATCTTACCGCATTTGTAATAATCTTCTGAATATTCGGATTTTTAAAAGTCGGATTGGTTTCATGACCCGGCTGGAAATAGAACACCTTACCGAGTCCCCTGTTCCAAACGCAACCGGAGCGAAAGACCTCGCCGCCGCCGAACCAGCCTATAAAAACAAGCTCATCGGGAGTCGGGACATCAAATCTCTCACCATACATTTCCTCCTGGTCAAGATAGAAATACTCGTCTATTCCCTGAGTGATAGGATGGTTGGGCGCAATATTCCAAATTCGCTCCCTGTCGTCCTCTCTCCATTTTAATGAGCAGGTCGTTCCGAGAGCTTTGCGGAAAATCTTTGAATAATGACCTGAATGAAGTACGATAAGACCCATACCCCTGAGAATTCTGTCGTGGATTTTTTCAACCAAATCGTCGGGAACTTTTTCGTGCGCAACATGACCCCACCAGATGAGAACATCTGTATTTTCGAGCACCTCGTCCGAAAGTCCACACTCGGGCATATTGAGAGTAGCACAAGTCACATTTATATCCTCGTTTTTGCCGAGAAAATCGGCAATGCAAGCGTTTATTCCGTCCGGATAAACAGCAAGAACATAGTCCTCCTTATCCTGAACATGTTCATTCCATACGGTAACATTTATCATTTCAAATAGCCTCCAAATAAAAAAATCGTTTTTCATTAAGACAATACCGCACAATAGGGGTATGCGAATTGCGCAGTTTTACCTTTAAAATTATAGCACATAATTCATTACTTTTCAACCTTTTTATGACCGGTCTATCCATAGCAAAAGGCACGGATCGCTCCGTGCCTTTTGTTGATTGTGTTATGTTGGGTTCGGT
>CAVJDU010000008.1:0-75695 GCA_963648385.1 uncultured Coriobacteriaceae bacterium
TTCTATCGCTGCGATAAGGTCACTGTCGGTAACCTTACTCTGCGGATATGAACCGAATTCGATCAGATCTCCGACCTTGTACGACGATAAATCCATCGCCGAGCTTTCGACGGACATATCAAATCCGCCCATCGGTGCAATGCCCAAGAGCATACACACCGTCAGGATAATGCATAGAACTTTTGCCAATGTGTTCTTTTTCATAATTTTGCCCCCTTGTTCAATTTTTCGCTGAGAATTACATTTTGATTCAATCAGCGTTTATCTAATTATAATATATTTTGTATTTTTGTAAACGGAATTTTGCTATTTTCTTTATAATTTTTCTTTTTTGTTAAAATTCACAAATTCAGGAACAAAAAAGTCTGCACGCAATGGTGCAGACTGTCGAATATTCATATATTTTTTGCAAAAAACCGTCAGATCTTCTTGCAGAATGTGAAAATCTCCTCGGGAAGTTCAGCCTCGTCGGCGGAGATGGTGAAGATGAAGTTCTTCTCCTCAACATGATTCTTGCTGAGCTCGTCAACCTTCTTGAGGAACTCGCAAAGCTCGCCGTAGTCACGGGAACCGATTCTCAGCGTTGCGTCAACCAGAACATCGGTGATGTCATGGTCGCCGGCGCAGATTCCGCAAAGGAAGCCGAAAAATGCGTCATAGCCGCTTACCTTGTAGTGGTCAGTATCAATAAGGCGTGCACGATAGTTTACATCGTATGTGAGTTTGGGCTGCTTCTCAACGCAAACAACATTGCCGTTTGAACTCTCGATAGCTTCGTTGACCTTTTCGATCAAAAGCTTTGTTTTTCCTGAACCTTTTTTACCTAAAATAAGAGATACCATAATAATATCCTCCCTGTTTTTTTATTCTAACATTCGTGTTCTGCACGAAAATTATACGAAATTTGTGCGGCATTGTCTGCCTTAGCTCAGCCTTGCCTCAAGTTCGGCCTTGCGATCCTCATATCCCGGCTTACCGAGCAGAGCGAACATATTTTTCTTGTAGCTTTCAACTCCCGGCTGGTCAAAAGGATTGATTCCGAGAATGTAGCCGCTGATTGCGCAAGCTTTTTCGAGGAAATAAATGAGATAGCCGAGATTGTACTCGTCCATCGCCTCAACCTCAAGCACGATATTCGGGACTTCGCCGTCCGTGTGGGCAAGCAGCGTACCCTCAAACGCCTTTTGATTGACGAACGATACGGTCTTGCCGGCAAGGAAATTGAGTCCGTCGGCGCTGCCCTCCTCGTTCTTTATTTCAACCTCCGACTTTGACTTTGCAAAGTGGACAACGGTTTCGAAAAGATGCCTTTCGCCCTCCTGGATATACTGACCCATGGAGTGAAGATCGGTCGAGAAGATAGCCGAAGCCGGGAACAAGCCCTTATTCTCCTTGCCCTCGCTCTCGCCGTAGAGCTGCTTGAACCATTCGTTCATCATTGTATACGCCGGCTCATAGCTGACCATCATTTCAATCTTTTTGCCGCCCCTGTAAAGGAGATTTCTCGTTGCGGCGTATTTGTAGCAATCGTTCTTTTCGATATCCTTATCGCAAAGCTCCTTCATCGCCGCAGCCGCACCCTGCATAACTGCGTCAATGTCGATTCCCGCAACGGCGATCGGGAGAAGTCCCACAGCCGTAAGAACGGAATAGCGACCGCCGACATCATCGGGAACAACGAAGGTTTCGTAGCCCTCTGCGTCCGCAAGAGCCTTGAGCGTTCCCCGTGATTTATCGGTCGTGGCGTAAATACGCTTCGCCGCCTCCTCTGCGCCGTACTTGCTCTCGAGCAGCTCCCTGAAAATTCTGAAAGCGACCGCCGGCTCGGTGGTCGTGCCCGACTTTGAAATAACATTGACGGAAAAATCTCTGCCGCCGATTATTTCAACAAGCTCGTTGATTGAAGCGGAGCTTATCGTGTTGCCTGCGAAATAGATCTCCGGTGCACCGTGTCTGAGCAGATTATAGTTCTGCGACTTGATGAACTCGATTGCCGCTCTTGCTCCGAGGTACGAACCGCCTATTCCGATCACGACAAGAACCTCGGAATCATTTCTGATTTTCTCAGCCGACGCCTTGATCCTTGCGAATTCTTCCTTGTCATAGCTTTCCGGAAGGGTGAGCCAACCGAGAAAGTCGTTTCCTTTGCCCGTTCCGTTGTGAAGCTCGTCGTGTGCGGCTTCAACCTCCGACCGTATGTCGGCATATGCGTTTTCCTTGAGGAACGGAGTTACATATTTTGTGTTTAACTTTACAGACATTATCTGTATGCCTCCGATATTATTTCTATTAGACATTCATATTTTACCCTATTTAACAGGTTTTTTCAAGTGGTATTTATCATTTTTTACGCAGATTGCATAAAAAATATACAGTCGGTTCACACTAAGCGACCGCCGATCAAATCAAAACACGATTCTCGGCGGTCATTTCTGCATTTTCGACGGCAAAGCCACCGCCGATAATTACGCTCTTTTCAATCGGCTGTTGCCGAAGGCTTGCAAACGGAGCATATCATGCGGATAAAAACGGTTTTGAAGCTGAGCTTTTCGACATAGTGCGGCGCAGTCAGCTTATATTCGCCGATCTTTTTTCCCTCCAGCTTGACCGTGACGATTCCCAGGGTCTGATTGGACTCAACGGGAGCTTCGACCGCTGCGGCAAGCTCGATATCCTGAGTAATGCTCTTTTGCTTGCCCTTAGGAATAAGGAACTGCGAACCGCCGGAAACTTGCGGCGTGAGCGTTTTCTCCTCGCCCTTTATGATATTAACATCGGTTATCAGCGATTTGTCGATCTGCGGAGTTACGGTTTCATAGTTGGCAAACCCCCAGTTGAGCATCGCCTTTGCGCCCTCGAATCGGTCGTTGCTGCTGTCCGCACCCATAACAACGGCAATAAGATCCGTATCGTCCCTCGACGCCGTTGCGGAAATGCAGCAGCCCGCCTTTGAGGTAGTTCCCGTTTTCAGTCCGGTCGCCCCCTCATAAAAGCGAATCAGCTTGTTTGTGTTGACAAGCTCCGTTTTGCCGTCACGCAGCGAATCCGTCCATATCCTCGTGTATTGCAAGATGAAGCCGTAATCCATCAACGCCCTCGACATAAGAGCGACATCATACGCCGTGGTCAAATGTGTTGTCGAGGTGTCGTCAAGACCGGTGCAGTTGTCAAAATGGGTATTCTTCATGCCAAGCTCCGCCGCCCGCTCGTTCATCATCGTCACGAATGCCTCGTCGCTGCCGGCTATATACTCGCCGAGTGCGGTGCAGGCGTCATTTGCGCTGTAAACCGCCGTCGCCTTGAGAAGTTCGTCAACGGTCATCGTTTCGCCCTCCTTGAGCCATATCTGAGAGCCGCCCTTTTTCGCCGCATTTGCGCTCGCCGTCACCTCATCTGTCAGCCTGATCGTGTTAGAGTCGATCGCCTCGGCAACAAGCAGCATCGACATGATTTTCGTAACCGAAGCAGGATAGAGCTTTTCGTTCTCATTCATTCGCATGAGCACCGCACCCGTCGTCCGATCCATCAGTATCGCCGATTTCGCTTTGACCTCAACGGGCATCGGCGAATCGTTCTGCGCCGAAGCGAATATGCCTAACATCGCAAATGCCGTAGCAACGGTCAAAAAAATTACAATTGCTTTTTTCATAACAAGCCTCCCTTTCGCTGTTGCACACAATAAATATATGCCCGGTTAAAGGCAAATAAAACTTGCACTATATATCGTTTTGCTTTATAATAATACCTTAGATTACCAAACGGAGCTGATGATATGAAAATTGCATTCTATACCCTGGGCTGCAAGGTCAACCAATATGAATCCCAGGCAATGTCCGAAAAAGCGGTGGCGAACGGCTTTGAAATAGTCACGGCTGACGAGGAAGCGGATGTTTATGTTGTCAACTCCTGCACCGTTACCGCCGAAAGCGACCGCAAAACCCGACAGGCTGTCCGAAAATTCAAGCGCAATCACCCCGAAAGCATTGTCGTTCTCACGGGCTGTATGCCGCAGGCATTCCCGAAAGATGCCGAAAAGCTTGAGCAGGCGGATATCGTGCTCGGCAACAAGAATAATTCAAGGCTTTTTGAGCTGCTCCACAGCTATTTCGGCTGCGGTCAACGCATAATCGACATTGAGGAGCACAAAACCGGCGACAAATTCTCCGGCGGCGATATCTCCGGCTTTGACCGCCGAACAAGAGCCGTTGTAAAAATCGAGGACGGCTGCAACCGCTTCTGCTCCTACTGCATAATCCCATATTCGAGAGGTCGTGTGCGCTCCAAGCCGATCGACGAACTTGAATGTGAGCTTCAAAGGCTCAGCGACGCAGGCTTTGCCGAGGTCGTGCTGGTCGGAATAAATCTTTCCGCTTACGGCACGGATATCGGGCTGAGCATTTGCGACGCCGTTGAGCTTGCCGACAAAATGAACTTCCGGCGAGTCCGTCTCGGTTCGCTTGAACCCGACCATATCACCGACGAAGTGATCGAAAGACTTGCAAAACTCCGAAGCTTCTGCCCGCAGTTTCATATCTCGCTTCAAAGCGGCTGCGACAACACGCTCAGAGCAATGAACCGTCACTACAGCGCAGAGGAATATTTTGAGCTTTGCCGAAAGCTGAGAGCAAACTTCCCCGACGCAACGATAACGACGGACATAATGGTCGGCTTCCCGACAGAGAGCGAGGAGGATTTTGCACAGAGCGTCCGCTTTGCGCAAAAAATCGGCTTTGAGAAGGTTCATGTTTTCCCCTATTCCCCCCGTGAGGGTACAAAAGCCGCCAAAATGCCGCAAATCGAAAAAGCGACAAAAGAAAAACGCAGCCACATTATGATTGAAAAAACCGAAGAAATAAGGCATGAATTTCTCAAATCGCAGATAGGCAAGACCGTTGAGGTACTCTTTGAAACGAGACATTCCGATGGGTTCATCGAGGGCTACACCAAGAATTACACTCCAGTCAAGGTCAGGGGCGAGCTGCCCTGCGGCGAGATATCCAAGATCAAAATAACCGCCGTTGACGGTGATTTCTGCGTCGGCGAAAAGATATGATCGAGCAAAAATTTGACATAAAAAAATATAAGGCAACACCCGGATTGAGCGGTATTGCCATAACAAACGCTCCGCTTGAACTCAGGCGGAGCGTTTTGCTGTATTCAGTCATCAAAGCAAGCTTTCAAGCGTGACCGAATCAAAATATTCATTTGTCATGTCATTAAATTTTTTCCAAAGAGGCAGAGTCTTGCAGTCCTTTTTTCTCGGGCATTCCTCGGCATTGCATGAAAGACACGCAACGGGAGCGAGATCACCCTCGGCGGCACGCAGTATTTCCCCCGCCGTGTATTCGCTCGGCGATCCGGTCAGCCTATATCCGCCGCCCTTGCCGTGAACGCCCTCAACAAAGCCTTTTTTCACGAGCGACGGCATGATCTGCTCCATATATTTTTTTGAAATACCCTGCCTTGCAACAACATCCTTCATCGGGATATATCCCTCGTCACTGTGTTCCGCAAGGTCGATCATAACCCTTAGCGCATATCTTCCTCTTGTCGAAATCATTTTAACAACCTCGTTATATTATTCAAAAAGTGCCGTTGAGAGATATCTGTCTCCCGTATCGGGAAACAGCGCAACGATGGTCTTGCCCTCGTTCTCCTCACGCTTTGCAAGCTCGATCGCCGCATATACGGCTGCGCCCGCCGAAATACCCACAAGCACGCCCTCGCTGCCGATAAGCTTACCTGTTGCGAATGCGTCCTCGTTTGATACGGGAATTACCTCGTCGTAAATCTTGGTGTCGAGAACCTCGGGAACGAAGCCCGCACCGATACCCTGGATCTTATGCGAACCGGAAACGCCCTGAGAAAGAACGGGTGAAGAAAGCGGCTCAACCGCAACAACCTTGACCTCGGGTTTCTTCTCCTTGAGATAAGCGCCTACGCCCGTAACCGTTCCGCCCGTGCCGACGCCGGCAACGAAGATATCAACCTCTCCGTCCGTGTCCTCGTAGATTTCGGGACCCGTTGTTTCATAATGTGCCTTCGGGTTCGACGGATTGACGAACTGGCCGGGAATGAAACTGTTCGGATATTCCTTTGCAAGCTCATCCGCCTTGGCGATCGCACCCTTCATGCCCTTTGCGCCCTCCGTCAGGACAAGTTCTGCGCCGTATGCCTTGATAAGTCTGCGGCGCTCCTCGGACATTGTTTCGGGCATTACGATGATGATCTTGTATCCTCTTGCCGCCGCAACAGCCGCAAGACCGATGCCCGTGTTGCCGCTGGTCGGCTCAATGATGACCGAACCGGTCTTGAGCTTTCCGGCTGCCTCAGCATCGTCGATCATCTTCTTTGCGATTCTGTCCTTGACAGAACCTGCCGGGTTGAAATACTCAAGCTTCGCAAGAAGCTTTGCCTTGAGGCCGTATTGTTTTTCAATATGTGTGAGTTCGAGAAGGGGTGTTTTTCCGATAAGCTGATCTGCCGATGTATAAATCTTTGACATAATAATTATCTCCTTTAAGTATAGCATATTTATTTTTTATGAGTAAAAATATCAGCTCATACATCGTCCGAATCTGATGTTGCTTCTGAGCATTTTGCCGTAAATGAATCTCACAAAATCACTTCCTAAAAAAATAACCGAAAAGCATTGGCTGCCTTCCGGTGTTTCGACTGAATAAATAATCAAAACCTGACCGAAGGCATGGCAACAAGAGCGCACATACAGCACTCATCACACATTGAACAAGTGTTAAATGACTTTCTCATTGTCCGATCCTCCGTTTCTTTCGTCGTTTTCTTTATGTTGGTGATATGATAACACTATTTACCTACTTTGTCAATAGGTAAATACAAAAAATTTTATTTTTTTCGTCGGTTAATCAAGAAATTCCGATTTGTTGGCACGAATATAGTCCGCCGCCGACTTGCAGATCTCGTTTTTCTTTTTGTTCATCAGATCCTCAAATTCTGCGTCATACTTCGCCAGAAGCTCATTGTCAACTGAGGTCGTTTCATCGTTATCGTCGAGCATGACGAACTCCTTGTTGAATATCTCCGAGAATTTGCCGCCGACCGCCTCATTGACCGCCGCCTTTGCAGCCGAAAGAAGCGGCTCGCCGTTTGAACGGAAAAATTCCGAAAGCTTTTTTCCGCTGTCCTCAAAGACATAACCGAGACAGTATGCGTTCTTTTTGACATCGGAAAGCTCCAAGAAAGCTTCGTTCATGTTCGCTGCCTTTTCAAGCTTCATTTGAATATTGGCGCATATGCCGACGATCAACCTGTAATCGTCCTTTTCGGGAGAAAAAGTTGTTTCGTCGGGATCTCTGAATTCATTCCTGAGTGCCTTTTCTTTTTCAAGCTCTGCAATAATGCGCTCCCTTTCCTCATTTCTCTTTTTGCCCGATACGATGGCCTTGTACCACACAAAAACCGTCAGGGCGATCAGGAGCGCAAGCGCAACCCCCACCCACGGATGCTGCGCAATATATTGAAACATACTCATCTTTAAAATCCTTTCTTTTTGTAATTTTCATTCTTTCCGGTAAACAATAATATTAGATGTCGGATTTTGAACCGGCGTTAAAGCAATATCTTTCGAGCAAGGCGTGCACCACATTTGTGCGGCATTGCCTTAAAAATAAATTCTGTATTTTCCGTAAACATCATCTGAAATGTCGGCATGGTATAGGCATTATGCCCTACGATTAAAGCTTTATCGCCGTCGGTATTATGATGCAGAAACCTGATTTCGTAGGGGTGCGATGCCCTCATCGCACCGAGAAATTTTGCCTTAATCTCACTGTAAATTTTAACGCTGCATTTTGGAATTTCAACTAATCACTAACCATATCTAACATCTATTGCGCCGCAAGGCATGGCATTGCCTTAAATCAACGCTTTGTAGATATCGCCTTTTTTGAATCCCGCCAGCTTTGCCGCCTGTTTCGCCGCTTCGCTGACGCTCATGCCGTTTTCGACGCTGTGGCGGGCGCACTCCACCGCCTGTTCAAATGTCATTTTGTCCTCGGTCTTTTCCGGTTCTGCGCCCTTGATAACGAGGACTATCTCGCCTTTCACGCTGCCGTCGGCATACTTCTCAACGGCTTCGTCAAGCGTGGTGCGGATAACCTCCTCGTGGATTTTCGTGATCTCACGGACTATTGCGACCTCACGGTTGCCGAACACCTTGTTCATATCTCGCAGCGTTGCACCCAGCTTATGCGGTGCTTCATAGAAAAGCATGGTTCTCGTCTCTTTTTCGAGCGAGAGGAGGTGCTCACGACGGCTCGGCTTGTTCACACTGAGGAAGCCCTCAAAGGTGAAGCGACCGGAGGGGAAGCCCGATAGCGCAAGCGCAGTTGAAAAAGCGCACGGTCCGGGAACGGATTCGACCTCAACTCCCCTGTCGTGGCAAAGGCGCACAAGATCCTCGCCCGGGTCGGAGATGGCGGGCATTCCCGCATCGGTCACGATTGCGCCGTTCTCGCCGGCAAGAATTCTTTGAACTATGGCTTCGCCGTGTTCCTTTTTGTTATATTCAAAATAGCTCATCAGGCTCTTTTTTATGCCGAAATGATTGAGCAGCTTGAGGGTCACTCTTGTATCCTCGGCGGCGATAAAATCCACGCTTTTCAGCGTTTCGACCGCACGGGGCGAAAAATCCCCCAAATTGCCTATCGGAGTTCCGACAACATAAAGCTTACTCATTTAACCGTTCTCCTTATACTCACCGTAAATATCGGTTACTTCCTGCGAAAGCTCGCCGTCTTCGCCGTACATTATCAAAAGCGGATCAATATTCATGAACGGCTTGCCGCCCTTTCTGCCCTCTATAAGGAAAAGCCACGGCCGTGTGTACGGAGTTTTCGTAACAAGGCGAAGCCGCTTCGGTTCAATTCCGCTGTTTTTCATTGCAACGATGGTATCGCTGAGCCTTTCGGGGCGGTTGCACATACAAAGTCTGCCGCCGAAATTCAGCAGATACGCCGCCGCCGAACAGATATCGTCAAGCTTACATTCCACCTCGTGTCTTGCGATAAGCTCGGCAGGCGCAGCGCTTTTTATGCCGCTGTTCGCCGCCTTGTACGGAGGGTTCATCGTCACGATGTCCATTGAGGCGTGTGGCAAAATCGACTTTATATCCTTGAGGTCATGGTTTATCGGTCTGACCTTTTCTTCGACCGAGCTTTTGCGAACGGAGTCACAGGTCTGCATATAGCCCTTTTCCTGCAATTCAACGGCGGTTATCTCCCCGGCGCAGCCGTTCCTGCACCAAAGCATCGGGATTATTCCGCAGCCCGTGCCGAGATCGCAGGCTTTTTCATTGCGCTTAGGCGAAGCAAAATCGGCAAGCAGAACGGCGTCCGTGCCGAAGGTATGCTCCTTTGATACGGCAACATATATGCCCGAGCCGAGAAATTCATATTTAAAATCGGACATATGGCGCCCTCCGTTCAAATGTTATGTCCAATATTATACACCAGAAACCGCACCATGTCAAAGAAAACAAAAATCGCCATGCATACCCTTAGATACACATGGCGTCTTTGATCTTTTATTGTGTTCTGAGAAGCGAATCACATTGTGGAGTGATTTTGACCGCTTCGTTAAACATCGCAAAGCTTTAATTATTCCTCTGTCGGAGCTCCGACCGGGCAAACATCGGCACAAGCGCCGCAGGATGCACAAGCATCAGCGTCGATCTCATACTTGCCGTCGCCTTCCGAAATAGCGCCTACCGGGCACTCAGCCTCGCAAGCACCGCAAGCGATGCAGTCATCTGTAATCTTATAAGCCATTGTTGTTACCTCCTTGCTGGTTGATTTGCCTTTATTGTAACATATTCCTGCAAAATTGCAAGGGTTTTTATAAATTATTTTTCATTCGATTTTTATACCCGTGTAGTAATGCTTCAATATCTCCTGCCAGCCCGAGCCTTGGCGTGCCATATAGTCCGCTCCGTATTGGCTCATGCCGACCATGTGACCGTTTCCGACGGTCTTGACCGTGAATTTGCCGTCCTTGCAGGTTATCGTGAAATTTCTGCTTGAAAGTCCGAGTGCTTTTTTGATATCGTTTCCGCCTACCTTTGCGCCGCCTATCTCGACCGTGCGGACAAAGCCCGTTTCGGTTTTGTCTGTTTTGCCGACCCATTTTTCGCAGTCGTTCGAAAGCTCGATTCCGTCAATGATCAGGATTGCGGAGCGGAACTTTTCCTTGTCAAGGCCGATCACGGTTTCATAATCGGGCGAAAGCCTGTCACCGTCGCTCGTAACGGATTGAAGATAAGCTATATCCTCGCCCCAAACGGTTTTTGCGCTCTCGGTTTTGCCGCTGCAAATGTCATGGTAAGCCGCCAAAATCGGAGCACCGTCATAGGTCATCCTTTTGCCGAGCACCTCCTCAACCAGCTTCTCCGCCTTTTTCTCGTAATCGTCATATTTATCGCCCCATTTCTTTTTTCTCTCGTCCTTGTTCAGGTAGCCCTGATGCGTTTTGGAGTCGTCCGAAATATCCGCTCCGTTAAGGTCGTCCTTATTCCCTTTCTCCCTGCAATAGAGCGCATAGGTGTAGCACGCAACCGCCTGCGCCTTGAGAGCCTCGTCATGACTTTCCATGCCCATCTCCGCCGCCAATGCGCCGACGGTATATTCCTTTATATCCGTTTTTTCGACCTTGCCGCTTTCGCTTTTCATAACGCTTATAACGCCGCTTTCGGTGTTTGAGGACGGTTTTTCGTTGACAATTACCGTTTTCTTAGGCTTCTCCATTGCTGTCAGCGGCAGAATTATCATCGCCGCCATCAGCACCGAGCAGAGTATCATATATTTTCTCATCTTTCATTCCTCCCGAAGAAAATATATGCGGACAAGTCGGTGCATATGAAAAGAAGCACCGAAAAATCAGTGCTTCCCGAATAATTTTCTGAATCGTTTTTGCCATTTTCTGTAGTAGGCTATTTCAAGCTTTTCGATCGCAATGTCATACATTATAAATGCGACGAGTCCGAGCACGACGAGCAGCGGGATCATAAAACCCTGTGTTTCCTCCAAAAGCTCGGTCGAGATTCCGAAAACATTCATTATTATATAATATGTCGCAACGGTGACTCCGACAAAGAACACCGCCTTGACGATATAGCCGACGATCTTCGGCAGCTTGTCAAAAAGCAGCTTCAGCAGCGGATAGTAGCCTATCAGGGCTATGTAGATCGCCACAGCCTCCTTCTCCGGAACAACGAGTGCGCTGACTATCGCCGTGCCGGCATAAACGCCGAACGCCCATTTCCAATCGCACTCAATTCGCATGAACATTACAAGGATCGCCGCAAGCGCAGGTATTGCATAGGTCAAAAACGGAATGACCGAGGCAAGCATCATCAGTGCCGCCGAAAGTCCTATACACATTCCGCCCAGAGCCGTTTTTACAGTATTTTTCATATCATCACCGTCAGCAGCATCTTATGAGGTCGCCGCCCATACATTCGCAGCAGCAATCCGCACACATAAGCGACGAGCAAATATTGCATGGGCTGCAGCAGCCATCGTTATCGTCATTTTGTCCGGTTCTTCTGAAATTGCCTTTCGACTCTCGTTCAAGATGATTATATGCCGCCTCGTATTCGGAATTGCCCGGTTCAAGCTCCCTCGCTTTTTTAAAACTCTCCAGCGCACTTTCGAGCCAACCCTTGCGGTGCTGAATCGTACCTTTGAGATAATACCATTCGGCATTCCTGCGCTGATACGGAATTCCGTCGAGCAGCATTTCCGCATCGTCGATTCTGCCGCTGTTGAGCTTTGCCCTTATATCTCCGAATTCGGAGGTTTGTCCGGTTGCCGAACTTGCGCCGAAGTCCGAATCGGCATAGGACGCACCGCTTTTTCTGCCGCTGAAATTATTGATAATGAAATCATAGGCGTCGTTCAGCTCGTTCATTTTCGCCTGATCCTCGCTGAATTGGCGAGCTTTGTCACGATATGCTCTTTTGATCTCGTCCATTCCCGCCGTCGCCGTAACGCCGAGCACTTCATACGGATTTTTCACGACATTCAACCTCCTTGCAGATTACTTTTTTTGCGGAACATTGCGTTCCGTAAACTAAAACATTGTCTATTATATCATAAAATCTGTAAATTTCCAGCTTATTCAGGTTATTTATCGCTTCTGCGACGGTAAGCGACAACATTCTCTCGCAATTTTCCTTAAAATCCGGCATATTATATCGCTTTTTCAGCGGATTGAAGCTTCCGGATTTGATATCGTCCCCGCAATCGTCAACCGCATCTATAAGATAGACCCAGCGTCCGAGATAGTAGCCGACCCGATTCAGCGCCCCGTTGTCGGAGGATTCGATATCGGTCGAAACCATTTCGGCGAGCATTTTTGCGCTTGCGTCCGCCGCCTCGTCAACGCCTGCGTTCCCTTTTTCCGCCTCTGACTGCTCGTGCATGAGCTTATCTAACTTTTCGGCGATAACGGGATTGTTTTTCTGCGCCTTTTTATATATATGATTTGCATAAGGCAGCAGCATTTTGCAAAGCAATTTTTTGAAAAATTTGCTGTCGGCGATATTGTCTTTTATTTTATAGTAAAATGTGAGCATCGAAGCGTCGGCAGTGTATGCAATATCCACGCTGCCGGCGGAGCAGTCATAGCATTTTTTCAGCGGATTAAACGAGCAGTGAGATTTTTTCATGCAAACCCTGTTTTCTCTGACCGCCATTCTGAGAATCGCAAGAAAGGTGAAATCATAAGAAAGCGTAAGCCTCGCAAGCAATCCGTAACGCTTGCCTATCGACTTGCAAAGGGAGCAATAAACTCCCTTGTACATATCATAATCCTTGAATTTCATTTCGGGTCTGTACGCCCTGACATAGCCAAGCAAAAGTCCACTTCCTCAAAACCAAATATGAATATCGAATTTATTCCCGCAGATCGGGCAGGTTATGCTTCGTTTGCCCCGTTTTTTTGAAAGGCGCAGATTCTCGCCGCAATTCGGGCAAACCCTGAACCTGTGCGTTTTGATATACTTAAATCTCAAGCCCTGCCTTTTGAACCAGCGCCTCATTTTTCTTACTTTATCGCTAAAGTTGGTTCTGACGAGCAGATTATCAAACCATTCGCCCTCACGGCGACGCTTTTCGATGTTTTTCGACAGCACACGGAACACGGCGAAGCCGAAAACGGCAAGAGCCAACACATAGAAAACATAATAAGCAATGCGGTTTCGCATGAACGAACCTATGCCGTTGAGCAAAAGATTCAATAAAATCAAAAATCCGGTCAGCTTGTCAAGACCGTATCTGCCGTACATGAAGTTGTAAAGCTTTTGCATAAAACTGTTCATTTTGAAATAACCGGCTTTCAATTTATTTTTCTTAATATATTATACTTGACAATACATATCAAGGTGTTACAATTTTATTAACAAATTAAAAAAGAACATCGCTTTTCGAGCGATGTTGCGAGAACGGAAGAATAATGCCATGAAAATTATCAAACCGAAATATTTTGATTCGTTCGAATGCATTGCAGACCGCTGCCCCGACACCTGCTGCGCAGGCTGGGATGTTGAGGTCGATGACGAAGTGGCAGAGAGATACAAAAAAGAGACGGGCTGCCTTAAAAAATATTTTGACAGACACCTGACAACGGACGAGGACGGATATATTTTTTCGCTCGTTGAGGGTCGCTGTCCCCTGCTCGACGAAAATAATCTTTGCCGAATTCAGCTTAATAAAGGCGAAGCGGCGCTCTGCGACACCTGCCGTCTTTTTCCGAGATATTTCGACGATTACGGCGAGATCCGTGAAACCGGGCTTGGACTCGGCTGTCCCGAAGCGGCAAGAATTCTGCTCTCCCCCGAAACCGATGTAAGCCTCAACAAAACGGTTGAAAGTTCCGACAGGATATATAATCTGCTGACGGAAAAGCGTGAGGAATTTTTTGCGATTCTCGACAACAAAAAATTTGACACAAAGATGAAGCTTTCCGCCGTGCTTTTCTCCGCTGCGGAATTTCAAAGCGACATTGATAAAATTGACCTGATCGGCGGTGACAGCACCGTTGAATTCTCCGAGTACGTCAAGGTTCTTGAAAACATGGAATATATCAGCGAAGATCGCAGAAAAAAGCTTCTTGCCCTCTCGGACGAAAAAGCGATATATCATAACAGCGAAAAATATGCCGAGGACATTGTCCGCCTTTTCAAATATTATCTCATGCGCTACATGATGGCAGCCTGCTTCGATCTTGATCTGCTGACAAAGGTAAAGTACGGCGTCTTTGCGTGCATAGTCACCGAAAGAATATATGACTGTATTCCGCAGCTTAGCTTTGACGAGCGTGTGAAAATACTTTACGGCTATTCAAAAGAGGTTGAATATTCGCAGATAAACATTGATATCCTCGATGACGCAATGTACAACGATTTCACGGTTGCGCAGCTGATAAACCTTATCTGAAAGCAAAATCGAGCAGCAGTAAAGATATACTCCCCGGAATTCCGAGGCAGACGCAGGCGACGATCGTATACCAGTTCACGGCGAGCGTTACGCCCGTCAGCAGACCGAGAGCGTTCACGGCAAGCATTGACGCAAGCCCCTGAAAAGCCGAGAAAAATAAGCTTTTGAATGGTCTGCCGCTTTTTAACATCGTGACTATCGGTATCAGGAAAGCTGCGCATACGGCAGCGATCACGGCGTATTTCATATAAAATCTTCCTTTGAGCCAAGCTCTGCGCAGAGCCTTTCGAGCTTCGCCCTTTTTATCAGGTAGCTGTACTGCGTTTCAAGCTCCTTCATTCTGTAAATCAGAGCCTCGATTATCAAAGGATCTGTTGCTTCGTTAAATGTCGCATACGCCATTTGAAGCTCCGCCTTGATCGTCTCCGCCGAAGAGCCGAGGCTTTTGTCATAGCTGTATATTCTGCTTGTATCCGAAAAAATATCCAAAATCATATTGATTCCCTCCGATAAAATCATATTGATAAGACAAGCAAAATATGATAAAATGAATCATAAAATTTACGGAGACGATGTAATGATCTATGACATAATAATCGTCGGAGCGGGAGCTTCGGGACTTGCTGCGGCAATAAGCGCAAAGCGGGTCGATCGTAAACTTAATATTGCCGCATTGGAGTCGATGCCGAGAGTCGGCAAAAAAATTCTTGCGACCGGCAACGGCAGGTGCAACCTTTCAAACCTCAACGCAACCGCCGAGAAATATACGAATTCCCAATTCACCGCATACGCATTGAACGAGTTCACACCACAAAGGGTAATAGAATTTTTTCGCTCGATCGGTCTTTTATGCGTTGCTGACGGCGAGGGCAGGGTCTACCCGATGAGCAACACGGCTTCATCGGTGCTTGACGCTCTCAGGACGGAGGCGGAAAGGCTCGGTGTGGAATTCATTTGCGAAAATCCCGTTGAGAAAATCGAAAAGAAAAACGGAATTTTCACCGTAGGCAAACTCGTTGGCAAAAAGCTCATCGTCTGCACGGGCGGCTGCGCCTCACCGTCGCAAGGCTCGAACGGAAGCGGCTTCGATTTGCTTAAATCGCTCGGGCATCGCATAACCGAGGTCTATCCGGGTCTTGTTCAGCTCACGACCAAGGAGAACACGAAATCGCTCAAAGGAGTAAGAGTCAAGGCGAATGTCAGCCTTTTCAATGGGTCAAGGCAGGTTGACGACGCCAAAGGCGAGGTTCTTTTCACCGATTACGGGCTTTCGGGAATTTCGATAATGGACATCAGCCGCAGCGTAAAGGGCAGAAAATGCGCCTGCTTTATCGACACCTTGCCAAGGTGCAATTCGGACGAAGCCGAAAGTTTTCTGCTCTCGTTAAACAAAAATACGCCGGTTGAAAATGCGCTTTCCGGTATGCTCCCCAAGCCGCTCGGCAGACATATTCTCAAAAGAACGGGAACAAGCGTTTTTGCCACGCTCGGCGAGCTGAACGAGAAAAAAATAAAGGAAATCATAGCCGCCGCCAAAAAGCTCGAATTCACCGTAACGGGAACTCCGGGCTTCAAGAATGCTCAAATCAGCGTCGGCGGAGCGGACACTGAAGAATTCAACGGCAAAACTATGGAGTCCAAGCTTGCAAAGGGTCTGTTCTGCGCCGGAGAGGTGCTTGATACGGACAGCGTATGCGGCGGCTTCAATCTTCAATGGGCATGGGCGAGTGGTCTGCTTGCAGGTCGGTGCGCCGCAACGGAGAAATAATATGAAACGAATAATATGCTTGCTGCTTGCATTGCTGACCCTCAGCTCGTGCACAGTTCTTGACAGTTCATCAAAAAGCAAAAAGCCCTCCGGCAAGGAAATTTCCGCCGTGTGGATATCCTACAGCGAACTTTCCATGAAGGACGAGGACGGCGGCGACGAGGATTCATTCAGGCAGAAAATCGAGGATATGTTCGACAACTGCACGGATCTTGGCGTCAACACCGTTTTCGTTCAGGTAAGACCGTTCTGCGACGCTATGTATCCGTCGGATATATTCCCCTGGTCGGCATACCTTACCGGCTATCAGGGCGACCCGGTTTATTACGATCCCCTTGAGATCATGGTCGATGAGGCTCACGAGCGAGGAATGGGAATTCACGCATGGATAAACCCGTTCAGAGTGTCGTTTGACACAGATCTCGACAAGCTGAGCGATAAAAATCCGGCAAAAATTCTCATCAGCGACAAAAAAACAAAAAGCCGCGTCGTAACGGCTGACGGCGGACTGTATCTTTGCCCGGCATCAACCGAAAATCACAAGCTGATAATTGACGGCGTGCGTGAGATCATTCAGAATTACAATGTTGACGGAATACATATTGACGATTATTTTTATCCGTCAACCGACGAGAGCGTCGATGAAACCTATTATAACGAATATAAACAAGGCGGTGGAAAGCTCTTCCACGACAAATGGCGGCTTGAGGTGATCTCATCGTTCGTTTCTCAGATGTATACGGCAATAAAGAGCGAGAACTCGGACTGCGTTTTTTCTATCAGTCCTGCCGGCAATATCAACAATAACTATCAAGAAGAATATGCCGATGTTGAACGCTGGTGCTCCGAACGAGGCTACTGCGACTGGATAATCCCGCAGCTTTATTACGGCTTTGAGGACGAGGTCGTTCCATTCGACAAGGCTTGCGAAAATTGGTCGAAGCTCGACACCATCGGCGCAGTTCGCATGATCTACGGAATTGCGGCATACAAGCTCAATGACAGCGACGAGGAATTCAATGTCGGAAACGGCATAATCGAAAAGGAAATATCCGTCGCAAAGTCAACAGACAACTACGGCGGAGTTGCGTTTTTCTCTTACACAGCGCTTTCAAATCCCGATTTTGTCGAGGAATTCAAAAACATCAAGTCATCCGTTTTCACCGAATCGACGACGGAAGAAGAAGGACAGCAAGGTAGCAGGGACGCAGATCAAGAACCATAAAATCGAAAAAAGCGGACAAATTTGACCGAGAACATTGTATTTTTCATCGGAATAATCCCAAACCTGCATATTTAAGCCTCGGTTGACGATGCAGCCTACGGCGAACTCAAGAGCGGTGATTATCGCACAGCCGGCAAAACAACGGAGAATAAGACTTCTCGCCTTGATTTTTATGTTCATAATGTAAATTATCAGCAGAGCCGCTCCGCCGGTCAAGGTCATCGTCCAGTGGGTAAATCCACGAAAAATCACCTCGATAAGGCTGTAAATTATACCTCCCGAGGCAAAAACAACAAAATATTCTTTGACTTTATCCATAACATCACCGATATTATGATAACCTCAAAAGATTAAAAGAAGCGCCCGATTTTTCAGGTGCTTCTTTCCATTTCGCTATTCAATTTGTCAAAGGGACTGCCGACTCTTTATTTGTCCCTCTCCTCAAGGCAGTATACGCCCGATTCAAGAACAACATATTCAAAAAATCCGACCTTGAAATATTTTTTCAGCGGTTCTTTGAACTTCATATAATCATTGACGGAATAATCCTTCAGGCTTATCGTTCTTATCTCGTTGGTCGCTTCGTTGCATATAAAAAGCTTGTCCTTATTCTTAAACACGGAAATAGGACGCATGAAAGCGACCGACGCTCCCCCGCCGATCCTCAGAAGAACTCTTTTCTCGATCGGGGAAAATTTCACGATGGAATTTCTGTCCGGCACAACGCACCAAAAGCAGTTGCCGTCAAGAGCAAGGCTTCTGATGGCGCAATTCTGATAGACGAGCTTTTCGTGCATCGCAATATCTCCGTTTGAGTCAAAAATGTTCATGCTTCCGTCGTCAAACAGAGTCACAACGCCGTTACTTTTGAGCACGGCAGAATCGCAGGCTATGTAGTTACCGAGTTTTTTTGCAATTTCACGATATTGAAACCCGAATTTCGCCTCAAGATATGTTTTGATTTTTACAGGCAGCGTTCTGTCGCCGTCCTGGTCATATACATAAAAAGCTACCGTGTCCTGACCGTTTGAAAGCCGCGTCTTTTGAGCATAGATAAAGCCGACCTCCAGCGGAACAATGTCAAGCACATTCGCTCTGACAACTCTTATCAATTAAATCACCTTTGTTTTGTAACCCCCGCCAAGCCGGATACGGTCGATAGTAACCTGCGGTTAAAGCAGGTGGGTGCCTCCCATGCAGTTCTCGCTCCCAACGTCCGGCAAAAGCCGGGAGGTCTGCAATCCGTGCACGGAGTCGGGCTCCCTTAGATAAAATTGTAGGGTTAATATGGACCGTAAGTTATCGCACAAGGCAGGGTTGCTTTTGCTGTTATTCCTCTTCTTCGTTAAAGAGATCCTGAAGTCTTTCTTCAAATATTGCCTGAACCTCGTCAAATTCCTTTTCGTTCTCGATCGGGCAAAGATAGGTGTCGCCGTTCTTCTCCTCCTCAACCTTGAGCAGGATTATTTCGCCGTCGTCCTCGAGGATATCTTCCGCCTCGTCATAGACAGGAAGAAGAGCCACATAACGGCCATCGTCGGTTTCGACTCTGTCCAGCTCTTCAAAAATATGTTCTTCGCCGTTTTCATCAACCACGCTGACGATATCCGGATTGTATTCTTCAGCCATTTTCGCTTCCTCCGTGCTGTTTTCATATAAATATATTTTAACCGCATTTTGTTTAATAGTCAAGCGAAAATGCAATTAAGTCATTTTTTATAAAAATTTTCAAGTTTTTTCAAAAAAACTATTGACAAATCATAAATGCCGTGCTAATATATAGGTGAACAAAGGGAAACAAACAAAAACAAAGCAACAAAACCCAGTCAGTTTCCCAAATAAACGAAAGGGAGGCGAGTCCGATGAACAGTATCGACAGGACTGACGAATCACAATTGAATATGGCCGCCATCCGGTTCTGTTAAATCTGAAATAAGAGGGCACGACAAAGCCAAATGAATAATTGATAAAGAGTAAAGATTTTAAACACCCGGCATCGCGGAGTAGTGGGAACGCCCACATTATATAGAAGGAGAGCCAAAGGCTCATATCACCTCAAACCAAGGAAAGGTGAGTATCAAGTACAGGTAATTGATTCCTTTTAGCAAAGCTTGAAAGAGTGAGTTGAAATGTACAGGTAATAAAAATCCTTCTTAGTATCAAGTAAGAAGAAATTTTAATAAAATCTTATTTTAAAAATCAAATAAACTTGAGAGAGTGAGTAAGATGTTTTATTAAAGCTTCAAAATAAATAACTTGAAAAGGCGTGAGTCCGAAGAACAGGTAAAAATCTCGTAATGAGATAACAATAACAGGCTGAAAGCCAAATAATTTATAGAAAGCGTGAGTCCAAAGGCATAGTTAAATTTTCTTCATCAATTAAAATTGAGAGAGTGAGTGCAATGTTTCTTTAAGACTTTAACTCATAAAAAATCTATCAAGAAAGCGTGAGTCCAAAGAACAGTTTATTCTTTCCCAATCAAAATTGAGAGAGTGAGTTAAGATGTTTTATTAAAGTTTATGTCAAACAATAATTTTTCAGAGAGAGTGAGTCCGATGAAAAAGTAAAGCTTCTTCCGATTAAAAAATTGAAAGAGTGAGTGCGATGTTTCACTAAAGCTTTAACCTAAACAAAAATTTACTCAGAAGAGAGTGAGTGACATGTACACTTAATCATAACTCATAGTAATATGAAAAGGTGTGAGTCCAAAATTCTGTAAATAATATCGGCGGTCATCGTTTGATGGCCGCCTTTTTCGTTTGCTTATTTCAGCACCCACCGATCAACTCGCAGCGATCGGTGGGTGCTTTGTTTTAAGTCGATTCCGCACAGTTAAAGCGTGCGACAGTGCCTTATTCAATCGTCGATTTAAAGAAAATCTCCGAAATTATCGGGCAGTGATCCGATGGGAAAGCTCCGTTCGGCTTGTCCTTAATAACATGATAGCTTTTCGCAACGAAGCCGTCGCTGATGAAGATAAAGTCAATTATATCTTCCGGCTCGTCATGGTGAAAATACGGGTGAAAGGTCGGATAATTTTCAGTTTCCTCGGCAGCGAACTTGCTGTCCCTGAAAATTCCGCCCTCAACCATATCAACATAGCAGTCCTTGCCCTCCGGAATATTGAAATCGCCGGTTATGACAACGGGACAGTCAAGCTTTGCGGCGAACTCGTTGATGAGTCTTACGCCGTTTTTCCTTGCCTCTGCGCTGATATGGTCAAGATGCGTATTCATTGCAACAAAGGTCTTGCCGCTCTCCTTTTCGGTGAGCTTCGCCCATGTTGCGATTCTCGTACAGGCGCTGTTCCATGACTTTGACGGAACATCGGGAGTTTTGCTTATCCAAAACCAGCCCCTATCCACAAGCGTAAATTTATCCTTCCTGTAAAAAACAGGTGAAAATTCGCCCTCGTCCTTGCCGTCATCTCTGCCGACTCCGACAAAGCCGTATTCGTCCATGCTCTCACGGAAAACGCCCATCCAGCCGATGTGCGCCTCCTGAATTCCGAAAATATCGGGCATATAATTTCTGACAGTCGCAATTACATCGGCGTCTCTGTCCAGCCATGAATGACCCTCGCAGCCGTAGCAGAGAACATTGAAGCTCAATACCTTCATTCGGCGTTCTCCTCTCGGTTCATTATCTGATAGCTGAGTGTCATCAGACTGTCGTTGAGGTGAACATTCTCAACCGTTACGCCTGAATAATTTGAAGCAATGTCATAATGGCTGAAATTCCAGAAATTCCTTATACCGAGGGCAACAAGTTTTTCGACAACGGCAGGCGTTGCCTCGCTCGGAATGCAAATCACCGCAACCTTCGGCTCAACCTCTTTGCAATAGACCTCCAGATCTTCAATGGGATAAACGGAAAGTCCCTTGATCCTCAGATCCTGCATTTTATCGGCACTTTTGTCAAAAAGACCGACAAGTTCAAAGCCCCTTTCCTCAAAGGTCATATGAGATGCGATCGCCCTGCCGAGGTTGCCGCAGCCGATGAGAATAGTCTTGAAGCCGTTGTTTATGCCGAGGATCGCTCCGATCTCGTTTTTCAGCTGTTCAACATTATAGCCGTAGCCCTGCTGACCAAATCCGCCGAAGCAGTTAAGATCCTGGCGGATCTGCGATGCGGTCAAGCCCATTCGCAGCGACAGCTCCTTCGATGAAATTCGGGTTATATTATTCTTTTTCAGTTCGCCGAGGAATCTGTAATATCGGGGCAAACGCTTTATTACGGACATTGAAACCGATTTCTTTTCCTTTGCCACAGTTATTACCTCTCTTTTTATTCACTGAGTTTTTTTACTGTTTCCATTACATAGTCGCCGAACTCGGAGCAGGTGCAGCCCGTGTCACGGCCTGTGATAGTAAGCTTCTTTTCCGTAAACATACAGGTATCGAGAGCCTTTTCGAGAAGATCTGCCTTCTCCTGCTCACCGATGTGGGAAAGAAGCATAACGGAAGCTCTGAGCATTGAGCACGGGTCGGCATATTGACCTCTGCCCTCCTCTATCATTCTCGGAGCAGAGCCGTGGATAGCCTCAAACATAGCGTACTTCTTGCCGATATTTGCGCTGCCGGCTGTGCCTACGCCGCCCTGGAACTCTGCCGCCTCGTCGGTGATGATGTCGCCGTAAAGGTTCGGAAGGACAAATACCTTGAAGTCCTTGCGACGCTTCGGGTCGATGAGCTTAGCCGTTGTGATATCGATATACCACTCGTCGGTCGTGATTTCCGGATAGTCCTTGCCGATATTCTTGCAAAGATTGAGGAACTTACCATCGGTGGTCTTGATGATATTGGCCTTTGTGATAATAGAAACTCTGTCCTTATGATTTCTTCTTGCGTATTCATAGGCGAGCTTTGCGATTCTCTCGCAGCCCTCCGTTGTTGTAACAACAAAGTCAACGGCAAGGTCGTCGGTCACATTAACGCCCTTTGAGCCGACCGCATATGCGCCCTCGGTGTTCTCACGGAAGAATGTCCAGTCGATACCCTCCTCGGGAACCTTAACGGGACGAAGATTTGCGAAGAGGTCGAGTGCCTTTCTCATTGCAACATTTGCGCTCTCGATGTTCGGCCACGGACCGCCCTGCTGCGGAGTTGTTGTCGGTCCCTTGAGGATAACATGGCAAGCTTTAAGCTCCTCAAGAACATCATCGGGAATGGCCTTGTTGGCGGCAACACGGTTCTCGATAGTGAGTCCGTCGATAACCTTGAACTCGACCTTGCCCACCTTGACCTTATCGGCAAGCATATATTCAAGAACTCTTGCGCTCTCCTTGGTGATGATGGGGCCTATGCCATCGCCGCCGCAAACGCCAATCACGATTTTGTCAAGCTTCTCATAGTCAACAAAATCGCCCTGCGCCTTGATCTTATCGGAGCGGTCGCTCTGCTCACGGATAAGAGCCTCAAACTTTTCAACTGCATTTTTGATTTGTGTATCTGTCATGTTCTTGCTCCTTTACTGTGTATTTCGCTTTTACTTTACTTCTGTGACTCTCTTGTATAGTCAAGCAATCCGCCGGCGAGAAGAATATCTCTCTGACGCTCGGAAAGCTGATAATCAAGCTTGTAGCTCTCCCCTGTTGTAAGGTTCTTGAGCGTTACATCCGTTCCGTTTGCAATGCACTCACGGATTCCCTCAAGGCAAAGCTCGTCGTTTACGCTGATTTTGTCGTAATCCGCTTCGTCCGCAAAGGTGAACGGGATAATGCCTGCGTTGACAAGGTTTGCGCAGTGGATACGGGCAAATGACTTTGTGATAACGGCCTTGATTCCGAGATAGAGCGGTACAAGAGCTGCGTGCTCACGGGAAGAACCCTGACCATAGTTTGCGCCGCCGATGATGATACCCTTACCCGCCTGCTTGCAATGCTCTGCAAAATTCTCGTCGCACTGCTTGAAGCAGAAGTTTGAAAGGTGCGGTATATTTGAACGGTAGGGCAAAATCTTTGCGCCTGCCGGCATGATGTGGTCTGTTGTGATGTTATCGCCAACCTTGAGAACAGCCTTTGCAGTGATATCCTCGGGCATAGCTTCGGTCTTGGGGAACGGCTTGATGTTCGGACCGTACATAACCTCAACGGAAGCTGCGTCCTCAACGCTTGCCGGCATGGCGATCATGTTGTCGTTGATGATAAATTCATCGGGCATCTCAATCTCCGGCATTTTGCCAAGCTCACGGGGATCGGTAAGAACACCCGTAAGAGCGGAAGCGGCTGCAACCTCGGGGCTGACAAGATAAATACCTGCATCCGCCGTACCGGAACGACCCTCAAAGTTACGGTTAAATGTACGCAGCGATACACCCTTTGAATTCGGTGACTGACCCATACCTATGCACGGGCCGCAAGCCGATTCAAGGATTCTTGCGCCTGCGTCGATCATATCGGAAAGCGCACCGCAAAGAGCAAGCATATTAAGAACCTGCTTCGAACCGGGGGCGATCGAAAGGCTGACCGACGGACAAACCGTCTTGCCCTTGAGAATTGCGGCAACCTTGAGCATATCCATAAGAGACGAGTTTGTGCAAGAGCCGATACATACCTGGTCGATATGGATCTTGCCGATTTCGGCGCAGCTCTTAACATTATCGGGCATATGCGGCATAGCAGCCAGCGGAACAAGCTCATTGAGGTCGATGTCGATAACCTCGTCGTATACTGCGTCATCGTCTGCGCTAAGCTCGACCCAGTCCTTTTCACGGCCCTGTGCCTTGAGGAAAGCCTTTGTGATATCGTCCGACGGGAAGATCGAGGTCGTTGCGCCAAGCTCTGCACCCATATTCGTGATGGTCGCCCTCTCGGGAACGGAAAGCGTCTTAACGCCCTCTCCGCCGTATTCAACGATCTTGCCTACGCCGCCCTTAACGGACATAATTTGAAGAACCTTGAGGATAATATCCTTTGCGGCAACCCACGGCTGAAGCTTGCCGGTGAGATTGATGCGAACCATTTTCGGCATGGTGATATAATATGCGCCGCCGCCCATTGCAACGGCAACATCAAGTCCGCCTGCACCCATGGCAAGCATACCGATTCCGCCGCCGGTCGGGGTGTGGCTGTCAGAGCCGATGAGGGTTTTTCCGGGAATTCCGAAGCGTTCAAGATGAACCTGGTGGCAAATGCCGTTACCCGGACGGGAGAAACGAAGTCCCCTTTTCTTTGCGACCGACTGAATGAAGCGGTGGTCGTCGGCATTTTCAAATCCTGTCTGCAATGTGTTGTGGTCGATATATGCAACGGAAAGCTCCGTCCTCACACGGTCGATTCCCATCGCCTCAAACTCAAGGTAAGCCATTGTACCCGTAGCGTCCTGAGTCAGGGTCTGATCGATTCTCAGACCGATTTCGCTGCCAACCGTCATGTCGCCGGAAAGCAGATGGTTTTTAATAATTTTCTGAGCTATTGTGTATCCCATAGCACTGAAACCTCCGACTTGTTCAATTTTTTAACAATCTTTATTTTATTATATAATCATTCATTTGTCAATGATTTAACCATAAATTCCGACAAAAGTTAACATTTAAGGCAATACCGCATGGATTGAGGCACGGTACTGCTCAAAAAGGGACGGCACATCAAAACGATATGCTGTCCCCTCGATAACACATTTATTCAAGGCAACACCACACAATTGAGGCGCACGCCTTGCATGAATATATTTCCGTCATGCTGCATAAAAATTCGCTCATAAAAATTCCTTAACTTGCGACAGCAAGCCTGCGAATTTTTTACAACCTGACAAAAATCTTACAGCGCAATCCGCACACCTTAATTGTGCGGTGCTGACTTAAAAAGCTTTCCGAGCTGCTCAACGAGAATTTTAACGATATTTGTAATAATATTTTTGAGAAGCGTGAAGAAGCTCGGGCTTTCGAGCGGATCGCCCTTATCCTCATTGCTCATCGGTCTTATCGAATCTCCCTTATTTTCCTCGCCCTCGTAGATGAGATATTGCGGATAATTCTCATCGGTGAACACGGTCATCGGTTCGCCGTCATAGCGAAGGATTCGATAAATGAGCGGATTGACGATCTCCGGATAGCAGTTATGCTTCATATTCTGGATATACCATGTTGTATCCGGGAAGAGCGTTGTTGACGCATCAACGGCAAGGTCGGGAGAAATATATTTATCCGTTCCGGCTGCCTTTGCGTTTTCGACATAATCATCGCTGAGCTTTGAGCCGAGAATAGCAGTCGTCGTGCCGGGAGCTTGCTGTTCGCAGGTTACGATCATATCGCTCTGCTGATTCGCATTGTAGCAGATCGGATAGAGCTGGTAGCCGTATTTTGCGATAATTGATACATTTACGCCGTCGGCTTTCATCTGCTTATACATATCAGTGAGCTTTGAGCCGACCGTTTCATGGTAATGGTTGAGCTTTGCGATAAGTCCGGCATATTCTTCCTCAACGCCGGCAAAGATATAATCCCTCGCCTCTTCAAATCTGTCGGCGGAAACCATCGACCAATAGCCGGGCGTTGTGCCGTAGCTGACCCTCATAACATCGGGCGTGACATACTTTGCCACCTTTGTTGCGGTCTTGTTGAAATATTCCATCGTCATGTCAAGTCCGTTAAGCTTGTTGCTCATAGATATGACCTCTTTGAGAAGCGTAAACGGCAGCGATTCGTCAAGATTCTGACTTGCGAAGAAATCCACGGCGTCTGCGTCAAAATGCATTTCACCGTTAAAGAGCGAATTTGTCACCTCTGTGCCGAAGCAAATTGGGTTATAAAGAACAACATCGTCAATATCCTCCCAGCCATATTCGGCAATATAAGCTGAAAAGATCGTCGTTCCGAGGCATCTCGCAAGAATTTTAATACGGGAATGTCCGGTAACCTCCTTGACCGCCTGAATATATTCGTGGAGATCGTCTGCGATCTCGCACGGGTCAAGACGGCAGTCATACTGATAAAAATACTTATAGATCTCATTCGTTGCGCCCTGAGCCGTTGCGGTATCGTTCGTCGGCTTATGAACATCATTTATAGTGTTGTTTTTCCAATATTCTTTTGTGCTGTAACCGGAATTGTTTGCAATGTTTCCGTTGTTGTCAAGTCTGAAATCCTTATACGCTTCCGCCATATACTGGGTAAAGAGCGTCTTGAACTCCGAAAAATTGTCGGTCAGATAGCACTTTGTGTAGACGGGAACAAGCTCCTTGAGAGCATTCTCAAGAAATCCGTCCGGAACATATGGCAGTTCCTCGCTGTTCGTGTCATCCTTATCAACATGGATGCTCGCACGACCCCGAACATAGATTATCGGTTCCGTGTCGCATTTGCAGGAATCCTCCGCCAGCGCACTCATAGGAGCGACGATCATTGCGAATATTACCAGACTTAAAAAAACTGCTAAAAACTTTTTCATAACTATCTCTCCTCGATGCTTTATTTATGAACCCCAACTTTGCCTGCCGCAATTATTTTTCAGCTTCCTTTGCTGCAAGCTCGTCAAGATATTCATCATAGGTTATGTTCTTATCATAGAAGCTGCCGGCGGTAACATCAATTATTCTGTCGGCAATCGTCTGCACAAACTGATGGTCGTGCGAAGTGAAAAGAACGGTTTCCGGGAAGTTGATAATTCCCTTGTTGAGCGACTCGATCGACTCAAGGTCAAGGTGGTTCGTCGGCTCATCGAAGATAAGCACATTTGCGCCGGAAAGCATCATCTTGCAAAGCATACAACGAACTCTCTCGCCGCCGGAAAGAACCTTCGCTTTCTTGGTCGCCTCCTCGCCGGAGAACATCAGTCTGCCGAGCCAGCCCCTGACATCGCTCTCAAAAACAAGGTCGGAATATCTTCTTACCCAGTCGATAAGCGAATCCTCGCAGCCGTCAAAAAACTCGGAATTATCCGACGGAAAATATGACTGAGAGGTCGTAACGCCCCACTTGAATGTGCCCTCGTCAGGCTCAAGCTCACCGACAAGGATCTTGAACAATGTCGTTTTGGCGAGTCCGTCCGTGCCGACAAAGGCAACCTTTTCACGGGGTTTTATCGTGAACGAAACATTGTCGAGAACCTTTCTGTCGCCTATCGTCTTGCTTATGCCCGAAACCGTCAGCAGCTCGTTGCCGACCTCACGATCGGGCTTGAACGAAACAAACGGAAATCGGCGTGAAGAAACGGGCATATCCTCGATATTAAGCTCGTCAAGAAGCTTTTTACGGCTTGTCGCCTGCTTCGATTTTGATGCGTTTGCGCTGAATCGCGCGATAAACTCCTGCAATTCTTTTTTCTTCTGCTCGGCTTTTTTGTTCTGCTCTCTGAGCTGACGCTGTGCGATCTGGGTATAGTCATACCAGAAATCGTAGTTACCGACATACATTTCGATCTTGCCGAAGTCGATATCAACAATATGCGTGCAAACCTTATTGAGAAAATGTCTGTCATGCGAAACAACGATGACCGTGCTTTCAAGGTCAATAAGGAATTCCTCAAGCCAGCGAATAGCCGCAACATCGAGGTGGTTGGTCGGCTCGTCCATCAAAAGGATATCCGGATTTCCGAAAAGAGCCTGAGCGAGAAGAACCTTGACCTTGATGTCGTTGTCAAGCTCGCTCATCTTGGCGTAATGGAATTCGTTCGTAACGCCGAGTCCGTTGAGAAGAATTTCGGCGTCGCTCTCTGCGCTCCAGCCGCCCATTTCGGCAAATTCCTCCTCAAGCTCGCTGACCTTGATGCCGTCCTCCTCCGTGAAATCCTCCTTCAAATAGAGGGCTTCCTTCTCGTCCATTATCTCGCAAAGATGCGGATTACCCATGAGAACCGTGCGGATAACATCGTATTCGTCAAAGGCGAAATGATCCTGCCTGAGAACAGACATTCTCTCGCCCGGGGTGATGATGACCTCGCCCTTATTCGGCTCGATCTCTCCCGAAAGAATTTTCAAAAAAGTTGATTTTCCTGCGCCGTTTGCGCCGATAAGTCCGTAGCAGTTACCGTCGGTAAATTTAAGATCCGCTCCCTTGAAAAGCTCTCTGCCGCCGTACTGCAAGCTGATATTAACTGTGCTGATCAAAACTAATTCTCCTGAAATTTATATTTATCTTTTTACAAGATATTTTACGAATTTATAAACCTTGCTCTTGAATCCGTAATAGGTCTTTCTGACAAAACGGATAAGGGGCAAGAATTTGACATACATCAGATAATCCCGGTCGGTCACATTGTGCACCTTACCGTCACGCTCAAAGCTTTTCAGAACGCCGATTATCTGGTCGTTGCGAATATTATATTCATTGTCCCACTGGTTATCTCCGCGCATTACGAATGTGCCCGAATTAACGAACATTACACGGTGGAGGACAAATCTGCCGTTATCACGCTGATAGAAAACTATGTCGCCCGGCTTGATCGCCTTCTTGGGCTTAACGAGCGTCACGGTATCCTTTCTGTCCCTGATAAGCGGAAGCATACTGCGCCCCGCCGAAACAAAAGATACCTCGCCGGAGTTGTCCAGTGCTTCACGGATAACGGGAGCCATATCGTTAAGGCTTACTTTCTCATTCAAGTATATCGGCTCCTTTTAATGCTTCAATAAATTCCGTTACATCGCCCTTTATCTCCTCGGGCTGCACCTTACATTCCTTTGCAAGCGCAGAAATTATCTCGTCGGCTTCTGCACCCTTTTCGAGCATTCCCCATATGAATGTGCCTGTCTCGTTGACGGTTATCAGTCCGGTGAAATTTATTCCGCCGGGCGCAACAACAACGCTCTTGCTGCCGACCTTTCTTATTCTGTATCCCTCTTTAATTTTCACTGTTTTTACCTCCGGGTGTTTCCGTAATACAAATCTTTCTGTCCTCTATCCTGACTTCCTTGTTGCAAACATTAAGTGCGGCAGGCTTATGGGTTATTATAATACAGGTTCTGTTTTCAAGACCTCTGAGGTTTCTGAGCAAGCGTTCCTCGGTTGCCTCGTCGAGCGCAGATGTCGCCTCGTCAAGCAGAAGGATCGGTGCGTCATAGAGGATCGCTCTTGCAATAGCGATACGCTGTATCTGACCCTCAGAGAGTCCGAGTCCCCTCTCGCCTACCACGGTTTCCAGCCCGTCGGGAAGCTGTGAAACGAATTCGTCGGAGCAGCTCAAGCAAACCGCCCTTTCGATCTCCTCGTCGCTCTTTCCGTCGCACATAAAGGTGATATTCTCCGTCAATGTGCCGGAGAGGAGCATATTGCCCTGCGGAACATAGGAAAAAAGCTTTCTCGTGTTTCTGTCAACCTGCCGCTCGGCGTCCTCGGTAACGACCTTGATCGTGCCTTTTTCGGTTGACATAACGCCCAAAAGCAGCTTGAGCAATGTGCTTTTGCCTATTCCGGAAATACCCGTTATCGCCGCAAAATCGCCCTTGTTGATCGTTGCGCTTGCGTCCTCAAAAACATAATCTCTGTTATATTTGAATGTTATCGAATCAAATTTGATGCATTTCAGCTTTTCGTAGAATTCGTATCTGTCGCCGATATCGTTGTCGATCTCCAGCTCATCGGCATAATTTTCAATTTCAATTATTCTTTCGGCTGAGGCTATAATGCCGTAATATGTCGGGATAACGCCCGCCAACGCCGAAAGCGGTGACTGGATCTGATTGACAAGCTGCAAAATCGCCGTCAATTCGCCGATATCTATCACGCCCTGATAAACCCTAAATCCGCCCAGCACCATTGCAAAAAGGTAGCCGAGGCTGAACGCCATCTGAATTCCTGTGTTTGCAAAAATGCTTATCGTGGCCCTTTTTATGCGGATCTTATAGTTGTCCTCCTGCAAGGCTCGTGCCTTTTCGCAAACCTGCTTGTACGCATTGAAAACCTTGATAACAAGCGAGCTGGCTATCGTTTCCTGGAAGAATGAGCGAACCTTTCCGTCAGCCTCCTGAGCTTTTTTGTGAATACCCTTGAGATAATTCCTGAAAAAAGCGGTAGTCAAGGCGATCAAACCTCCGCCGGCAAGAAAAATCACGGCAAAGATCCAATCAAGCCCGATCATTATCACGACTGCGGAAACAAGCTTCGTCAGCAGAGAAACAACATTCGGAACAAGTCCGGTCACTCCGTCGCATATCGTCTGAACATCCGAGGTCAGCCGGTTGAGCAGATCGCCGCTGTGATGCCTTGAAATCTCGGAGTAATCCTTTTTCATGATGGATTCAAAGACGCTCGTTCTTATTTTTATTTCAATTTTCGCCCTCGCTCGCTCATACATATTGCTGTTGAAAATCTTGAGAGCGATCTGAACAAGAACGAGAATGAGAAGATAAATTGCGCCGTGCTTGAGTAGCTCAAAATCCGCAGAGGTTGCGCCGTTTACGATATCCTTTGTTCCGTAAGCGGTCAAAATTCCAAAATAGGCGAGAGCTGCGCTCAAAATAGCATACAAAAAGACAAAAAGCCAGCTGCCTTTCGATGTCTTTATTATCCATTTGAGAGCGGAAACATCACTGCTGCCCTTGCGGCTCCGACTTTTGGTTTTTTTGTCCTTCAAATCCATCTTTCCTTTTATAAAAGTAATCCTTGGCTCATTGTTTTGTATGAAAGCTCCGCCGCCTCAAGGCTGATGTTGCATTTAAGTCGATAAATCGGAATCTCGGCAAGCAGCTCATTGAGAAAATCGCAAAGCAAAATCATTCTTTCGGGGTTAGCCGGGCGAATGGTCTGCGAAACAAGCGGACTGAGCGCGTCATCGGGAGAAATTCGCTCAATGGAATTGGTCGAGCTTTGCTCAATGAAGCATATTGCGCCCAGCTCGGCCGAAGTGTTCACATTGATATCGTTCTTGCCCGAAAACGGAGTGCCGAAAATATAATATTTGCCGTCAATTTTTCTGTACGCCGCCTTGTCGTCGTTGATAATATACGCCCTATCCCCCAAAAGCTTCAGCCAGAGGGAGGTATGAGTGGATTTACCCGTTGAGCACGGAGCGGAAAACGAATACGCCCTGCCGTCAACAACAACGGTTGAGGAATGGAGAAACATTCCCTTGTATTCAAGCAGCTTCAAATTGAACGCAGAGCCGACCCAAAGGTATTCGAGACTTGCGCCCTCCAAAACATCTTTATAGTATTCCATTTGCCGTTCCATAAGGGAATCGCTGACGCCGATTTTGAAATCGGGATTTTCGTCGCAGAGATATTTTTCGCTGCGCTCACGAAGCAGGTCGTACCTCGGCTCATAGCCGACTTTAAGCCCCGCAATTTTATAAACTGGCATTTGTTCACCGCTTTTCAGGTAACAGATGAGAATTTTATCATGATTACTCAGGCCTTATTCATGTCTACCGCAAAGAATGATAAATATGAATAAAATCTAAGCAACCGCCGATTTGATCAGCGGTTAGCTAAGTTCGGCAGACAACCGCAAGGCTGCCTGCCGACTCGGTTCTTTTGGGGAAATCAGCCGATGATGAGATCGCTGCCGATGCTTCCGCTTGCTGCGTTAGAATCTGTGCTGACAGTTGTGCTCTCGGTCGGAGAAACAGCAGAACTGCCGTCAGCCATGATGTCCTCAACGATATCAAACTTTCTGATATCAAGCTCAGGCTTATTGTAGGTCATTCTTTTCACCCCTCTGAATTTTATTCGATACGGCGAATAAAAATTAAAACAGAATTCTTAGCGTTAACATCTAATTTTTATTCTACCAATATCTATGGTAATTTTATCATTTTTTTATTCCAATGTCAACATATTTTTCTCCAAACGAAAGATTTGTCGAGAAAATCACCGATTCGGGTCATGCAGAATTTGTCCATTCAAAAAAAGGAACGGACAAAGGCAAAGCTCCGTGACGAAGCACGGAGCAAAAATAGCATTGTCTTAAATTTTATCAATATACAGCTCTACCTGTAACATAATCGCCTGTAAGAGCAAATGTTGTGTTAACGGCACGGGTTCTCAAGCCTAAGTTGAAGTAACCCATATAGAAGTTAACCTTAACAGTCCAAACAAGCTCGTCGCCTTCCTCAACAGGAGTCCAATTTATCTTATCAAAGGTACGGGTATTTCCGTCGGGATCAATAAACTGGATCTTGTGAACATCCTTGCTTGTCTTAATGACTACATCATGATATCCGGCATAAATCTTGCCGTCACTATATGATCCGGCAGGATACATATCGGGAATGTTGATTGAATGGATGCTGAGGTCAGCTCCCTCTACCGCATTGATTACAAGCGCAAGACCGGCGTCATTGTAGTCATCGCCCCACTTGCCGAATACATTGTATGAAGCGGTAGCAGCTGTAGCCGCAACCTTGATGCTCCAAATCTCGTTGTCGCCGCTTGTTGTGATAACAGCGTCATCGCGGTTAAATGTGAGAGCGGTTTCGTCCTCGCCAACAAGACGGATAGCCTTCGGAGAACCGTTAACTACTACCTGAACATTAGCGTTCGAACCGATAGTCGCTGTGCCAATTACGCCGGCGCTGACAAGCTTGTTAAGCTCAAGAGCAGCCTTAGCGTTTGTGATAGCCTCTGTTGCTGCGTCAACCGTTGCCTGCTGATCCTTGGTGAGATCTCTTGCAACAGCCGAGCCTGCCGTTACGGCAGATGAATATGCGTTCCATGTGGAAGCGGTGTAAAGACCCGATACAGAGCTGTCGAATGCTGCGATAGCTGCGTCAAGTGCTGTATAATCGGCATATTCAACCTCAGCCTCTGCAACCTTAACCTCTGTGCCTTCGATTGTGAGCTTCTGGTCATACTGATAATGCTGATCTGCAACATAAATCAATGTTGAGTCGGATTCCTTATTAACACGCATAAACTGCCAAATCGGAGTCTGTCCTACAGTGTTCGGATACAGTGCCGAATAATTTTCATAATCAAGAACCTTTGAATGTGACCAAATTGAATCATCGGTGCAGAAAATCGGCGAAGATGAACCCGGAGTTGCGTCATCCCTTACCTTGAACTTGTAGGTAATGATCTTTGTGTTGTCAGCCTTGATTGAAGCTGCTGTTTTAGCGTCTGCCTTCGGAAGAATACCGATGTTGTAGCCTTCGTACTTGTCATAGCAACCTTCCTCAGCTTTAATCTTGTCAGGCCACTCCAAGCTTCTGGTATCGCCAACGCCCTCAAGGAGGTCATAATATCCGTAGTGGTTGATCTCAAGATATGTGTAATCGCTGAGAGCTTCACCAAGATCATGGACATTTATATCGGATTCAGGCTTTTGCTGACCCATATATCCCTCGCTGCAGCCAATTACATCAACAACAGAATTGTCATAGAATACTGTTGCATACATATGCGAGAACCAGAAATTCGTTGTCAAATAAAGATCAACGGTGAATTCCTCGCCGGGCTGAAGATCGGTAGTCTTGCTTGCAACAAACTTTGCATCGGCAGTAGCCTTAGCGTCGTCATGGTATTCATACCAATCGTTAGCCCAGTTTTCAAAATCATTGTCATGCGGAGTCTTCATCTTGCGATAAAGAGCACCCCATTCTGCATCTGTTGCAGAATCGCCTTTTGCTTTGAGACTATGATATTCATCAATAATTTCATCCTTCCAGAAAGAAAGGTTGTATTCAAGAATATCCTCGCTTGCCGCCGTGCTCGCCAAAATGTACGAGAACTTTCTGCCGGAAAGCAACGCTCTGTCAATTCTTTCTTCCGGATCTGCGATAGCTAACTCTTCTGCCGGATAAAGCTCACGGTCCTGATCCGTTATGGTGTCGCCTGCGAAGCTGCAAATAGCGAACGCCGAAAAAGCAAGAATTGCAGAAAGAACAATGCTGAGTATTTTCTTTGCCATAAAAATATTCCTCCTTTTAAATATCTTAATCCATTCTCGATGGACTTAAGCCGAATTAAGAAACCTTACCTGTTGCCTGGTCGATTGATGAAGTTTTCTTGATAACATTGCTGAGCAAGGTATTGTCAACAACATTTACATATCTGTCACCGTTCAGGTTAGCAGCCTTTTTCTGTACCGATGTTAAGACTATATTTTTCTGCAACGAACTCAAAAGCAAGGTCGAATCAATCACGGTTATTGTTCCGTCACCGTTGATATCGCCGTAAATGATGATCGTATATGTGCCGATAACCTCGTTATTGATCGTCGATGTTACCGTCACCGTTGTGCCCGTTCCGAGATATCTTCCGCTGTTGCCCGAATAGGTAAGCGTAACATTTTCGTATGTGACGAAATTGTTCTGGAACGAAGCCTTGGTCATACCCGTTGACAAGCCGTAGATATAGCCGTCCTTGATTATCGTTGTGCTGCCCTCTTTTGCTTTAAAGACAGCTTCTGCTTCCTCGATTTCAAGAGAATCGATATAGCCCTGCAAGGTCGATGTCATTTCGTCAACCTGCGACTGCTTATCTATCGGCAAGGACATATTGTTTTTAACGGTATTTTCACGGTAAGCATTGATAAGAGCCATTACCTCATCAAAATTCTTATATGTATTATTATAAATTTCCGAGCTTGAATTGTCAAGCAAATCCAGAATTTTTTGAAGTTCTGTATAGTTAGCCAATTTTTTGACCAAATCATTGGTAGCTTTGACGATAGTTTCGGTGTATTCATCGACCTTAGACTGTTCGATTATTGTTAAATTTGACGGAACATTGTCGAGAACCTCCTGCAACGCCGCAACGCTTTCGTCGGTGTACCAGCCCGTGTCTATTTTTGCTTTCGCAGCCGTAACGGCTTCGTTGAGCTTCGTATAATCTGCCGGAAGATAATCCAAACCGATTATCGCCTGTTCTATCGCCGTTGCGTAGCCGGTAACCTGAGTCTGATATCTGATATCAAGGTTTTCAACGACCGCATCGAGTGCGTCTTGAAGCTTCTGCCAGCTCTCTGCCGTGTAAACGCTTGAGTCGGCGGGAACTTTGCCCTTGGCGGTTTCGACCGCAGTGTAATCCGCAGGCTTGTATGAAAGTCCCTCTCTTGCCGCCTTGATCGCAGCGGCATAAGCGTCAACCGTCGCCTGCTGAGAGGACGAAAGAGTTCTGTCAACGGCATTGACCGCATCATTGAGCGTTTTGACCGTTTCGTCCGTGTAAACCGTGAGGTCTGCCGGAATCTTTTTGATCTCGTTGTCAACCTCCGTATAATCGGCAGCAACAAACTTTATTTCCAGCTTTGAAATCGCATCGTTGATTGCCGTTGCATAGCCGGTGACCTGCTCCTGTTTCGTTATATCGAGGTTATAAACTACCGCTTTGACCGCAGCGTTAAGATTTGCAACCGATTCATCGGTATAAATACCCTCTGCGATTTTTTCGTTTGCTTCTTTGACGGCTGCACTGACCGCAGTATAGTCCGCCTCTCTTGTCTTGAGAGCGATGATTTTTGTTCTGATATCGGAAGCGTATCCGTCAACCGTCGTCTGATATCTGATATCCAGCTCCTTATTGATTGAGCTGATCATGTTGTTGAGATCCTCCACAGAATCATCAGTATAAATCGAAAGATCAGTCGGTATCTCGCTCATAGCCTTGTTGACATCAGTATAATCCGCAGGCTTGTATTTGAGCACATTTACAGCCGTTTCGATAGCTTCGGCGTATTTATCAACCTGCTCCTGATATCTGATATCGAGTCCTTCGACAACCTCGTTCAGCTTATCCTGAAGATGCTGCCAGCTCTCCTCGGTATAAAGCGATGAATCGGTCGGCACATTCTCCTTTGCCACCGTAACGCCGGAATAGTCGGCGTCCTTATATTTTAGATTATTGATCGCATTGTTTATGCTCGTAACATATCCGTCAACCTTTGACTGCTGATCCGCAGTAAGCGTTGCGTCAACCCTTTTGAGCACGGCGTTGAGGGTTGCGACGGAAAGCGTTGTGTAAAGCGAGAGATCAGCCGGAACATTTGCCTTTGCAAGCTCGACCTGCGTGTAATCCGCCGGCGCATATTTCAAGCCGTTTATGGCGTCGGCAATCGTCGTGGCGTAGCCATCGGCTGTGGACTGCTGAGTTATGTTCAAGGTTCTGTCAACGCTTGCAATTGCGAGATTGAGCGCCGACAGGGTTTCGGCAGTATAAAGCGAATATCCGGGGTGAGAGGCAACATAAGCGTCGTTGCTTTCGATCTTCGCATTCGCTTCGGTGATTTTCTGATCGACTGAAGCATAGCTTGCCGGAAGGTATTCAAGCTTGCTTAACGCATCCTTTATGGCTGCGGCATAGCCGTCAACCGTCGCCTGCTTGCTGATATCAAGATTGGGAACGACTGCCATGTATGCCGTCTTGACATTATTAAGGCTTTCGGCAGTGTAAAGAGAACTTCCGCCGGAAATTATCGAAGCTGCCTCCTCCTGCGCCGATGTAACGGCAGTGTAATCCGCCTTGTTCTCGGCAAGTGCGGTTATAGCTTTCCTTATGGCTGCGGCATAGCCGTCAACCGTCGTTTGCTGACTGCTGTCAAGATTTCTGACAACATTGTTGATTGCCGTTGTGACCGACGACCAGTTTGAATAGAATGTCTCGGCGGTGAAGCCGTAGGACGAGGCATAGGTGTTGAGAATATTATCCGCAACCTGGTTTGCTTCTTCGATCGCAGCGTCAACATCGGAATAATCGGCGCTGTTCTTTGTCAGCTTATCAATAGCGGATCTCACGGCGGCAACGCCCCTATCGACCTCGCTTTGATATCTGATGTCAAGTTCAAGCTTTGATTGCAGCGAAGCAACCGCTTTGTCAACCGCAGTAAAATCGCTGTAAGCGGATCTGTCGATTGCGTTCGCTTCCGCAATGATCTCAAGCGCAGCCGTTGTATCGGCAGGCTTATACTCAATATTATCGAGCCAATATTTCAGCGTTGCAACGGCGGTATCAATATCGCTTTGCATTGAAAGATCCAAATCGTGCAGAGCGACAAGCGCATTGTACGAATTGGTAAGATTCTCGGCGATATCGTCAACGATATATGAAAGCTTGAGCACCTTATATGCGCTCTCCGCCTTCAACGCAGCGGTATAATCGGCACTGTTGAGCTTGAGGTTGTTTATCGCATTTCTGAGAAGAAGCGTATAACCGTCAACCGTTGACTGCTCGGTTACATCAAGATATGTGCCGAGCGTATAGCCCTCCAGCTCATTATATATACAGTCGGAGCTTTCAAGGGCGGAAATTACCTTCTCCCAGCCCGAATAAACCTCTGCGGCACTCTTGCCGTATATCGTCGGAGCTTGCGTCATCATCTCGTTAACGGTGTTGACATTCGCAAGGAACTCGGAATAATCCGCCGTCGTATATTCAAGAGCCCCCATTGCCGCCTTGATATCCGTTGCCGTTTTATCAACGGCCGGCTGATACAGTGCGCTGTAATTAGCGACATAGCTGTCAAGAAGCGTTTGCAGCTTCGCCCATGAAGCAAGGGTGTAGTAATCCTTATTCTTTGCGATTGCCTGCTTATAATATGTATCGGCAAGCGAATAGTCCGCCTTGCGCATCTGAAGCTCGTCATAAGCCGATTTCAGGGTGTTATACGCCGAATCAATGTCCGACTGAGATTCGTTGGGCTTTGCAAGGCACATCTTTGCGTTGATAAATGCGTTCTTGAAGCCCTCCCAGCCCGATGAATAGTACCATGACTGAGGGTTATATCCCTTGAACTCGCCTTCGGAAAGCTCTGTCGTCATCGAGGTCGGGTCGATTCCCTGAATCTCCTCAACAAGAGTTCTCAGCGAACCTTTATCATATGTGATAAATCTGAAGCTGAACGACTGACCGACATAAACCGCAGCCCATGCCGCCGGCGTATGATATTTCAGGGAGACGGTGTATTCCTTTGTTCCCGTGTCCTTGCACGGACCGACGCCCTCAAAATATGTTTGCAGAGTCGAGCTGAGGTTCGTTCCCGTGGTCTGAATCTGACCCGTCGGGAGCGTCATTCCAAGCTCGGAAGCGATCGTTGCATTGTTGTCGGGATTGTTTGAGGTATCGTCGGAGCTGAAGGTATTGACGATTCCCGAAACGGTATATGCGCTGTCCACCTTGACCGTGACCCGCTCCTTCGTGTCGGAAGCATAGGTCGGAATAACCGTGTGGAAACGAAGATTGAGGGAGGAAAGCGTGGAAGTAACGCTCTTGTCGATATAAACCGTTGCAAGCGGTCGATTGGCATCGGCACCGTAAGCAACATTATAATTTTTGCTTGCGCTCGTTCCGCCGATATTCTTCATGTTACCGAAATCGGTCGTCCATGCGCCGACGCTGTCGGTAAACGCACTTGTGTTGGTGAAGTCAACCGTACCGTCCGGCGTTCCGTTGTTATACATCGAGCCGTAGGTATTCTCGCCGAGGATCATGGTTGCGATATACGAACGGTTCTTTGTGTCCGTACCGACAACGAAATTCTCAAATGTTCTCTTGGTCGAATAGAGTCCCGTCGGTGAGGATATCGCCTCAACATACGAAACGCACTGGGTTTCGTAATTGTTGGTATAGGTCTTTCCGCTCACCTCATTCGTCTCGGTATAGGAGTAGCTGACGGTAAAGATAAGCGTTGTGCCCGCCGTCGCCGTACCGCCGCTGACGATCCATGTATATGTACCGTTTGAAAAAGCGGGGGTAGTCGAAGCGTATGTGACCGTGGTATTGTTGCATGAAATGGTGGGGGTACTGTCAAGCGTCAGACCCGGAGTAAAGGAAATCTGCGTTGCATACGGAGTTTCTCCGACATATGCGATATTTGCAAATTTTCCGGAAAGATAGGGAATTCCGGATTTGGTCGCCTTGACTATTACCGAGTTAGTCCCCGAGGGAGGCTTGAGCGAATTGCTTGCGTATGCAACTCTCGTGACCTCATTGACATATATGCCTGCGGTAGGTCTGTTGAGAACAAGCTTCGGGTCGGCAGGAGCCGCCGCAGCCGTTATTCCTCCCGGCATGAGAGTCAGCGGAACAGATGAAAGAACCAAGGCGATCACCATAAGTATGCTGATGACCTTTCTTTTCAGTTTCATCACGAACACCACCTTATATTTATTAAAAATTTTACAAAATATATCCGATGTCTAAGGCGTGCACCGCAAATTGTGGCTATGCCTTAATTCGCACTCCTCGAATATACCTATTGTTATTTTAACACATGACACACAATTCGTCAATAAAATTAGTATATTTTTATTTTATAGCAGAAAATTTATGACTATTTTGTTCAATATTACCATGTCTTTTGGCAGATAAACAAAAACCGCCCGAAATCATCTCTGAAAACAGGCGGCTTTATGATTACAAAATGTGAAATTTCGTTTCAAGGCTATGTCGCACAATTGTGGTGTTGCCTTAATTATTCTGTATATGCGCCGAAGCGTTCTTTTCAAGCTCAAGCTCAATGATCTTTTCGCTCGAAGCAAATTCCTTATCTCCGATTTTTATCCTTGCGCTTTCAAACGGATTGACGAGTCTGAGCGGTCTGCCCTTTTCGCTCTTGATTTTTATCACGCCTATTTTTCCGCCGATTAACGACGCACTGACAAGAAAAGCGCCGTCGGCTCTGAGATTTTCAAACGAACAGTCAATGTCCCTATCCCAATCCGGAAAAATTCGGAGCACGCCCTCATAGCTTTGCAGAACCATTTCGTTCAGCGTTGCTGAGGCAATACTGCTGTTCTCAAGACAACCTCCGCCTTGAAGCACCAGCATATTGGGCAGCTGAAACTTTTCGTAATATTTCTTCAGCTTTTTTAAAATTAGCTTTGGGTCGATGGCGAGCCTTGCCGCACACGGATAATACGAGCAGCCCCCGTTGCCGTCATACCATCTTTTATCGGAGAAGTATGTATTCGTCGCTGTTTTAAACAGTTTTTTGTCGGAAGCTAAGCCTATCTGACCGCACGGATAAATGTGCTGAATGCAAAGAGTGTTTGTGGTGTTCCACGCAGTTCCGTTTGTTGTGTAACGAAAAACTTTTTTAAATTTTCTTCTGTAGGTCGGGAAATCATGGAGATTTTCGAGTATATCTTTCCACCTTTCTCTGCGGTTCTCATCTGCGCCAAGCTCAACGGAAATATCGATCATACATTTAAAAAACATTCTGAGCAGACCGAGAGTAAGCAGATTGTTTTCCTCATTGATTTGTTTCTTATATTTTTTCGGATCAAAATCTTCCTTATAATACGGAATTTCGTGAATTGCATCATGAACGACATTGTAAACGCCGTCCCTTTTTTCGAGATAGCCCTCCCAAAAATCCGCAACATCGAGAAAAAACGGATAAATCTTTTTTGCATATTCAAGGTCATATGTCGCATACCAGCGCATTATCATTATGTCGGCAGCATGGACGGCATTGCTGCGCTGGCCGAGGAACATTTTCTCCCAAACCGTGTCGCTTTTTTCCGTCACCATGCCCTTCGGACCGATTCCGATCGGGTAAAAAACTCCCTTTTGACCGAGAAACTTTTGTGAAAATTCTTTTCCTTTTTCTCTAAAGTCAAGAATCGGCGATGCATAGCAATCCGTCAGCTCAACATGATTTGAGGAGCACGCACCGTAAAAAGAGCCTTGATAGTTATAATTGAGATGGTAATCGCCCTTCCAATTAACATGATCTTTTGTGATAAAATTTCCGTAAAGTCCGGGAGGAAAATCGTTATTCAACGAACAAACGGCAAGAAGATACTGCGAAGCGTACCAGTTCATTTCAAGAAAAGCGTCGCTCGATTTAAAGCTCGATTTTTTATAAAAATCATTCCACCACCGCATATTTTCCCTGTGATTTTTTTCGAAATTTTCTTCGCAGATCATCTCCGAATTCATCGGCTTTTCGTCGTGATTTGAATTGAGCGAAACGGCGCAAATGCATTTGTTTTCAAGCGTCTTTTGACCGAATGCCACAGTAAGGCTCGTTTCAAAAACAAGCTCAGCGTCATTAAATTCTGTTTTAAAAAGCTTTATGCCGCCATTTTCATTTTCTTCACGCTTTCCGCTTTCCGACTCCGACGGCACAAAGGCGCATGGGGTAATCTTCATGCCGCTTGAGTAAGAAATCTCAAACCAAACTCTGTTGTTTCGATCAACAAAAATCAAAACCTTTATGCTGCTCTCTCCGTCGGCGAAGCGGCAAAATATTTCGCCCTCGTCCATACGCTGCTCAACATAATAATTCTCATAAAGTTTTTTCGGTATGTTAATTTTCAAAATTCCGACAGGCTTTATTCCGCCGTCGCCCTGTCCGTACTCACCGGCAAGCCAAAAATCGGATTTGCCGATATAGCACGCCAAGCCGTTTTCATGCTCGCCGAGGATAACGCCGACATCGCCGTTGCCGCATATCGCTCCGTCCGGCGTGGAATGTTTGCCTGTCCTGACAGGTCTTTGGGTTATAATTACTGTATGCTTCAAGTTATGGCCTCCGAAAAAAAGAAGCCGCCGTTTTACCGGCAGCTTCAATGTTTTTATTTATTTCGCTGCATTTGCAAGGTCAATGAACGATGTATATTTGCCAATGCACTCCGTGGGAGCCTGATTGATCGTCTCTCTGTGTACGCCTGCATTTTCAACCGACTTAACATCGGAGTTACCGATATTGCCGTCAAAGTTGAGGTCGCCCGCATACTTTGTATAGTTTGCAATCAAATCGGGATCAAGCATAAGAGACGCATATGCCTTGAGGATAACCGCATCCTGTCCGTCAATTTTTGCGTCGCCGTTAACATCGCCGAACATGATGAGTGTGAACTCGTTCTTTACGGTATATTCGCCGTAAGGATCTTCAACAATCTGAATCTTTGAACCTGTGCCGGGGCCGTTCTTTGTTGCCTTGAGGCATATGTCACCGGTTGCGGAATATCCGTATTCGCTCGAGAAGTAATCCGTGAAGAACTCCGCTCCGCCGTAATTTTCCTTGTCGGTGTCTGACCAGAATCCGTCGTCAAATCCGATCAAATAATTGTAACGGTAGTCTATGTTCTGCTGGAATGACTTTTCGCCGGTGTTGTAGAACTCGATTGTTGCAACATTCTCAAGCTTTTCGATTGCATCATAAAGTCTCTTATAATAAGTATCAATAAGCTTCTGGCTGTCCGAGTCATAGTCACGGTCAAGCTTTCTGCCCTCGTTATAAGCTTCAACAACCGCCTGAACCGAAGCGTCTGTATATGTGCTCGGCGGGAAGAGGTTTGCAACACGCTTGATCTGTGCGTCAAGCTGCGTATAATCGGCAAGTCCGATATATGCCTTCAACGAATTGTATGTCTTGGAAAGCTGGCGTCTCGCCGTATTGATCTTGGACTGTCTGTATTCCATGGTCGTTCCGGAAGCAACCCTCTGGTTAAACTCATTCTGAACCTTGACCGCAAACTGATATGCGTTCCAGTAAGCGTTCCATGTTCTGTCGGTATATTTCTTCGTTCCGTCGGCATTGAGATTGTCTTCATATTTAACTGTTCCGATCTTGTTAAGAACCTTTTCCAGCTGATATGTTGACTTTTCGGTCTGGTTAGCGATCAGAAGCTCCTTATACTTCATGAGCGCATAGCAGTTGAATGTGATGTCTGCACTTGTCGGGAATGTCGCCTTGCCTGCCTTTGCCTCGTCATACTGAGAGATAAGGCTTGCGGAGGTTCTGAGAGTTGATCTGAACGCAAGGTATGCCCAAGGCTCAAAATCGACCATGTGGAAATATTCGTAATTATCATCGTAATAGTTCAGGCCCTCATTTCCGGTGAGCGCAAGCTCATCATAAATCTCTCTGAATTCACTGATGCTGTATGTCATTCCTGCCTGATGATTTGTATTGTAATCAACGGTTACATAGTCATATGTGTCAAGGTCAAGCACACCGAGAAGCTCGGCGACGATATCAAGAGATGTGTCGCAAAGAGATCCTGTTCCTGTGATATTGCCGAGGCTTGCGAGAAGAAGCTTAACGGTATTCTTGAGTCCCGTTCCGTTGTTTGCACCGTCGGAATTGACATTCGTTATGATCTGGTCAAGTCTTGTGTAGCTGTACGGAATAATCAGCGCAAGCTGAGCCGCATTGTTGGTCGTGCCGGCAGTCTCATAATGAGGAAGCTGGAACAATCCGTTGATTGCTCTTGCAAGAAGGTTTGTAACGATCTGAGTAAGCGGCTTATCAAGCGTTGCCGTGAGAGTTGATGTTGAAGCACGGCGACCGATAAGCGAAAGAACCGTATTGATGTCGAAATCAAGAACTGCGTTCAGGAGCTTATCCATAACAATTTCTCTGAAACCTTCCTTGCTGTTCTCTACACCGTAAAGAATATTGGTAAGAGGAATAACCTGATTGACCGAATAATAAGCCTTTGCCCAAACATCTGTGCCGCTTGCCGCAGAACCGAGGTTGAAGAGCTTTGAATACTTGGTGAGGAAGAAATCGAAGGCTGCGTTAAGCTCGGCGTCGAATGTTATCTTTGTGGGATCGGAGTTAACCGTTTCCATACCGAACTCGCCGACAAGGTAATAGTCAACCAAAGCAGCGGTAAGGTCAAGACACCAGTCGCCGTCCGGGTTGTACTCAGAACCGATATAGTTGCCGTTCTCGTCCTTCTTAGCCATAAGATCCTCGAACTCGGCGTTCGGATAGAGATCCTTCAAAACATCTATGAGAGTATATGTTGCAAGCTCTCTGATCGAGTTGCACTCGTTGGAAAATTCAACATTATCAATAAGAGCCTCAAGCAGGAACTTAACAAGGAAAGCAAAGGTCTGCTCGTCGTTCATTGTTTCAAGAGCCTTTGACTCCTCAGCCGTGATCTCCGGAGCGTCCTTCCAGAACGAACCTACGATCGGGAGCAATGTCTTGATATAGCCGGAAATCTGCGTAACGAAGGTCGGCTCAAGTGTGAGATACTTTCCTCCGTTTCCGTCGTCCTTAAAGTAGATATACTTCGTAAGACCTTCCTTGAGGATATACTGAAGGGTAACATTAACTTTATCTATCGGCTTCGGGGCAGTCGGATTTTCAACGCCCTTAGACTCAAGGAATTTGGCGATCATTTCATCCTGTGATGCATCTTCAGGAAGACCCATTGACTCGTTGGTGACGAAAAGACTTATAGCAATATTGATATAAGATGTATCCGCCGTTGTGTCGTTCGGGTCGATCTTGAGGGCGTCAAGAATAAGAGTACCTGCATACTTAACAACGATATCGTCAATAATCGCATCGAAAAGCGCCTCGATCAAGTCATAGGTCTTAACCGTTGTTAAGTCGATTGAAGATCCGATTGAAGTTTTGAGCGACGGGAGAAGGTCAACGAACTTGACATTATTCTTCAGCGTTCCGTCCTCATTCTTGGCAAGACCGAGGAAATCCGCCACAGCGTTTGAACCGTCGGCCTTTGCAAAATTATCGCAAACGAACTTAACAAGATAATTATTGAAGAAATCATTGATAATGTAGTCAAGGTTGTCATAAGCTCCGCCAACGGCAAAGCCTGTTCCGTCCGCATTGATCAATGCCTTGTAAACCATCTCGTTTATGTAACCGTGGAGATCATTGAGCATCGGGATCTTTTCCTTGGGATTCCAGAAGTTCTTTATGATGCCGAGGTTAAACGAGTTATCCGCCCAAAGATAAAGGGGGTCGGCATTCGTCTGAAGCCACTGAAGAAGATATCCGAGAACCTCAAGATCCGTCATCGTTTCGGAACGGCGTCTGATATCGGTATTCTGCGGAATATCGAAGCTCAAATCGTCAATGTTTCCGAAACTGAACATTTTATAAAGAGTATGTTTTGAAATGTCTCTGATTGAATCAAAAAGAGAATCAAGAGAATAGATGTGAATATGAAGGCTGAGCTGGCTCAAGTCAAAATTTACATCCAGTCCCGAAAGAACCTCGTCATCAAGATAGTCAAGAACAGCGGAAGCTGCCTGCTCTTTCGTGAAAACGGGCTTTTTTACACTGCTGTAGCTACAGGTCGTGTAATTGGTTTTGTATGCGCTGACGCCGACCGTGAGGCATGAAAGCATCATGATCAGGGCAATAAGAACGCACAACAGTCGTTTAGATTGTTTCACCTAAAACACCTCCGTTAAAATTCCGGTTCGTAACCGGTGAAAACTGTAATCAGGATCGCCAAAATCCACCATTCCAGTTTGGCTTATAATAATATTATCAGATAAATTGCAATTTGTAAATAGTTTTTTCTAAATTAGGACATTGCAGAATGTACAAAAATTTCATTTATTTTTATATAAATGCAATAAAAAATATATGTATACCGATTAAAACACGGCAAATTCCACAGTGATCTGTATAAATAAAATTACCGCAGGCAGAAAGATCCTTGCGCAAAAGCGAAACCGTTTTCGGCAAAACCGCAGTCATATATAAATGTATAGCATGATTTCCCGTTTTTTCTTTAATTTGATCGATTTTGTGGTTGAAAAATAAAATCGATATGATATAATAGCTTCAAGGCAACCGCCGATTAAAGCAAAGTTTAAGCAGATCGACGGTTACAGAGTTTAAATTTTTAGAGAGGTGCTCTATGAAAAATTCGGTTAACATAGGAATTATCGGTCTTGGCTGTCGAGGATCAAGCATGACCGATATCATGGCAAAAATGGAGGATATCAACATTCTTGCCGTTTGTGACAAATATCAGGACAGGGTCGATGAAAAAATCAAAAAGCTGGTTGACGGCGGCAGACCCGCCCCGATGGGAACCCTTGACTACAACGAGGTTCTCAATATGCCCGGGATCGACACTGTTTACATTGCAACGGATTGGGAATGTCATGTTAAGATCGCCATTGAGGCCATGAAAAAAGGCATTCCGGCGGCAATGGAGGTCGGCGGAGCATATACTCTTGACGAGTGCTGGGAGCTTGTTCATACCTATGAGGAAACCGGCGTTTGGACAATGATGATGGAAAACTGCTGCTACGGCGAGCGTGAAATGATGGTTCACAAGATGGTTCGCGAGGGCATCTTCGGCGATATCGTTTTCTGCTCCGGTCAGTATGCTCACGACCTCAGAGACGAGGTTGCTTACGGCGAAAAGAACCGCCATTACAGACTCCGCAATTATATTGCCCGAAACTGCGAAAACTATCCGACTCACGAGCTGGGTCCGATCGCAAAAATACTCGGCATAAACTACGGCAACCGCTTCGTTTCCATGTCCTCCGTTTGCAGCAGAGCAACGGGAATCGAGGATTTTGTTCAGCATCATAAGGATCTCAAGCCGTCGCTCGGCAACACAAAATTCAACCAGTCGGATATTGTCAAAACCTTTATCAAAACCGAAAACGGAGAGCTTATCGAGCTTACCCTTGACACCTGTCTCCCCCGCTTCTACAGCAGAGGTTTCACCGTAAGGGGCACAAAGGGACTCTACCAGGAGGACGGCGACATAGTTTTCCTCGACAAAAAGCTTTACAAGAAGAACGAGTGGGAGCAGAAAAAATTCTGGGGTCGTGCAAAGCGCTTTGCGAGAAAGTACAACCACCCGCTTTGGCAGGATACGACCAAAGAAATGCTTGAGTCGGGTCACGGCGGCATGGATTGGTTCATTATAAGGGCATGGATCGTTTCGGTCAAGGAAGGTACGCTTCCGCCGCTTGATGTTTATGATGCGGCATCATGGATGTGCATCACTCCGCTGAGTGAGCTTTCGCTTAAAAACGGCGGCGCAACGGTCGAAATTCCCGACTTTACAAACGGCAAATATAAAAACAGACAACCGAAGAACGATAATATATACGACATAGGTTAAAAAACAAATAATCATGGCAACTTTACTTTTAATTGTTATCTTTATCGACTTCATCGGGCTCGGAATTCCCGATTCGCTTTTCGGCGCAGCTTGGCCGGCAATCAACAGTGATTTCGGGCTGCCCCTTTCGGCGGCAAACGCAGTCACCGTCACGATGACGGTTTGCTCGATTATTTCAAGCCTGATGAGTTCAAAGCTGACAGAAAAGTTTTCTACCTCGAAAATCACAGCGGTAAGTACAGCACTTACCGCTGTCGGACTGTTCGGCTTTTCGATTTCCCAAAACATCGTTATGATGTTCGCTTTCACCCTGTTTCTCGGATTCGGCGCAGGTGCGATAGACGCAGCGCTCAACAATTATGTTGCGGTTCATTACAAGGCGTCTCATATGAATTTTTTGCATTGCTTCTACGGGATCGGCGTTACGCTCAGCCCGTATATCATGTCGCTTACGCTGAAAAACGGATCATGGCAAAGCGGCTACCGTTGGGCATTTTTCATTCAGCTTTTCATTTCGGTTCTCGCTTTTGCCTCTCTCCCTCTTTGGAAATCGGACAACTCTTTGAAAGGCTCTGCCGAGGAGGAGAAAAGCAAGATCGGCTTCTCGCAGCTTATCAAAATGCCCGGAGTGAAGTCAACATGGCTTGTCTTTTTCGGCTCATGCTCACTCGAATATGTCAGCGGAACATGGTCAAGCTCTTTCCTTGTCAATTCAAGAGACTTCACCGTTGACAAAGCGGCGTTGTTTGTTACCGTATACTACGGCGGAATTGCTTTTGGTCGTTTTCTGTCGGGATTGCTTTCATCAAAGCTTCGGCCGCAGCGAATCATTGCGCTCGGCGCAGCTCTTATAATTCCGGCAATTGCGTTGGTATTGCAGCCCTTCTCGCCCGATCTAAGCGCAATCGGACTGTTTTTTATCGGCCTCGGCAACGGACCGCTTTATCCAAACATGGTGCATCTGACTCCCAAGCGATTCGGTTGGCAAAAATCGCAGGCGGTCATGGGTTCTCAAATGGCAGCGGCATACATCGGAATTCTTGCAATGCCGGCTCTGACAGGAGTCCTTTCGCAACGCTTTTCAACCGATATTTTTCCGTATTGTCTCATCGTTCTGTACGGCATAATGCTTATTTCGCTTATTATTACCCGAAAAGCAAAAGCCTGCGATGAATAATTTGTAAATTTATTGAATTGTTGTGAAAAGCTATTGATTATTTAATAAATTACTGATAAAATAAGTTTAATGTACAGAAAGGAAGATTTGTATGAAAAAAATACTTTCAATTCTGCTTTCGTCTATTCTTGCCGCTTCTGCGCTCGGAATTTCCGCTTCCGCAAGAATGCTCGGAGATGTTGACGGCAGCAAAACAACCAATTCATACGACGCCTTGAAAATTCTCACATATTCTGTCGGCTCACTCGACACGATAAACGAAAGAACCGCCGATGTCAACTGTGACGGAACGATAAATTCAAGCGACGCATTGCTCGCCCTCAGAATTTCCGTCAATCTTTATGACGGTCCGACCGAGGTTGACCTCAAGCCGGAGGTTATCGACCCGATAGTGAAAACGGGCAAGTATACATTTTCGACAACCTTTGACACGGAGGATAAGAACGGAAATCCCGAAACCCTTCCGGTAACGGTTATGGTCAACGGAAAAAATATATGTGCATTGATGAACTACAACAGCGTCGATGTCAGAGTGCTCGTTCTTGACCAAAAGGTATATATGGTTATCCCGAGCTTTATGTCATATATTGAAATGCCCGAGGATTATGTAAGTAATCTCGATTTCAGCAAAATAACAGGAGAACTCAATCAGACATATGCAGGCTCATTCTTCGCAACCTACGACGGAAAGACCTACACGGTCGATACCTACAAAGCCACGGACGGCTCTTTAAGCGATTACTACTTCCTTGACGGAAAATGGGCAATGCAAGTCAAACATTCCGGAAAACCGGAAGACGCAATGAAAATTACTGATTTTAAAGCGGGCGTCAATGAATCGTACTTCTCAATCAAGGGATTATTTAAAATTGATTATAGCAAATTACAGAAATAAAGGAGAAAAACGGCTATGAACAGATTTATCAAAGCAGGCATTTCACTCGCAACAGTGGCAGCCATTGCAGCTTCGGCTTCGGCAATAGCATTCGCAACCGACTATATGGGCGATGTTAATGACGACGGAGCAGTCAACTCCTCCGACGCTCTTTTGATCCTTCGTCACTCGGTCGGCGACGATACCGCAACTCTCAACCTCAAAAAGGCCGATATCAATGCTGATAGCGTTGTCAATTCCTCCGACGCTCTCTCCGTATTGAGAATGAGCGTAGGTCTTGACGAGCTTATCGAGTTCAAGGACGAGGAAAAAAAGGACGAAAAAAATCCCGTCGATTACAACAAGGCGGAAGCTGTTGCATATTACAACGCTGCTCTCAAAAAGGCTTATGAGAGCGAGAATGTAACGATTGCAAAGAAAACAAATGTTACGGTTACGATAGACGATCTTACAGCTTTCAGGGATCTCGCAAATTCCCTCATCAAGGAATACGCAGTTCCGACCGAAGCAACGGAAACCTTTAAGTCCGAGCCGGAAAAGGCTGAAAAATTCCTTGTTCCGACTGCGCTTGAAGCCAACGGAGCAAAGGAAACCAAAGTTGAAGCAACCGATAACGGCTACAAGGTAACGATAACCCTTGTGGACGAAAAAGTTGACTACAAAACCGCACCGAAATATAATACGCAGGCTTCGCTTCCGCTTACCGGTATTGAAGCTTTGGCAAAGCAATACAAGGTAACGGTAAAGTCCTCGAGTCTCGACTATACCGGCACGGTTCTCACCGCAGAGATCGACAAGGAAGGAAACATTCTTTCCCTCAATCACACGATGCCGCTTCAGCTTTCCGCAAGCGCAAAATACGGCATAATGACAATTAAAGGCTCAGGTTCGGGTCAATACACGCTTGACGCAACATTTACATATTAAGGCAATACCGCACAATTGAAGCGTTGCCTTAAATACAGAACGAAAATAAAAGACGGCCGGTCGTTCGGTCGTCTTTCCTTTTTATGCTTTTATTATTATTTTACATCGGCATAGAACTCATTGATGTATTCGTCAATATCAGCTCTCGTTCCCTTGTAAGGACCCGGGATCTCCATTTTGTTGGAGACGGTCGCAGTTGCGTAAAGCAGCGAATCCTTCATCGAATGGGTAAGCCTTTCGGTCATGTACGCCGCAAAGGTCGTGTCGCCTCTGCCCGTGCGACCGCTGAGATTTCTTGCACGGATCGGGCAGGAGCAGAATTCCTTGCCGTCATATGCGATAACCTCGGTATTGTGAGTGATAACGACCTCCTTTGCTCCCCACGAATGAAGAAGCTTGGCAGCCTCGTATCTGTCGGTAAGACCAGTCAGAATTTCCGCCTCGGCGGCGTCGGTCTTGAGATACTCAATATAAGGAAGAACCTCTTTCTTCTCTTTCCAGTCCTCAAAGAACATCGTATGATCCTCAAGATTAACATGGCGAAGAAGCGCCTGAACATCAACGGCAACCTTGCCTCTCTCGGAGGCTTTGATGATCATCTCGTTGGTAAAATCGCCGTAAAGCAGACCCGCAAAGTGATAGATATCCGCTTCAACGCCCTCCGGAATATCATCTATCGTGAACGGAGTTCCGACGCTGATGCACATACATTTTCTGCGCTCCTTGTCGGCGGTGAAATATTGGTTATCCATCGTGCAGGACGACTCGGACATGATGCAATAGATATCCTCTTTCGGGATCGTGAAATATGTAAGTCTCTCGCTGTCGCTGGGATTGATCTTCGTCAAAGCGGCAACCTTATGACCGAGAGCATACGCCGAAGCCGAGGAATATATGACCGCTCCGCCGATCGCAAGAGTTTCGTTGCCGAGATAGTCCGTATCGTGATCCATCGTGATGTGACCGATTATAAGTGATTCGTAGTGCTTCATTAGTCTTCTCCTATGCTTTTATTTTCATAATTTAAGATTTCTTTTGCGATATATATCGGTCGTTTCTTGACTTGGAGATAGGTTCGGGCAAGATACTCGCCGATAATTCCGAGAAAGAGCGAATTCAGTCCGCCGAGGAAAAGCAGAATCGTAATAACTGCGATCGTGCCGGTGATCTCACCGATTGCAGCCCCGACTATCAAAGCAATTATAAGGTAAAGGACAGAAATTCCCATAAGACCTACGCCCGCATAAGACGCTGCCTTGAGCGGAAGCGTCGAATAGCCAACGATGCCCTCGATCGCATACCTGAAAAGCTTCATAAACGACCATTTTGACGCGCCTGCCGCTCTCTCCTGAACCTCATAAGGAATATACTTTGTGTTATAGCCGACGAAGGAAAAAATGCCCTTTGAAAAACGGCTGTATTCCGACATTTCCAGAACGGAATCAAGCATTTGACGGCGCATGAGCCTGAAATCACTTGCGCCGGGATAAAGCTCAACATCCGAAAGCTTGTTGATTATCTCGTAGAATTTATCCTTAAAGAAAATCAAAAGTTTGCTTTCCTTGCGCTCACCCTGATATGCGGCAACGCAGTCAATGTCCGCATTTTCGTCAAGTATCTGCTTCATCTCAAGCACAACCTCGGGACGCTGCTGAAGGTCGGCGTCAATAACGCAGGTATAATCTCCGCTCGACTGCTTCAATCCGGCATAAATTGCCGCTTCCTTGCCGAAGTTGCGCGAGAAATTAACGACCTTGACATTATTCGCTTTTTCGTAAATGACCTTGAGTATCTGCGGCGTTTTGTCACGGCTTCCGTCGTTGACAAACACAATTTCGTAATCGTCCACCTTGTCCTTAAACACCCGAGTAACCTCAGAGTAGAATTCAATTACGCTTTCTTCCTCGTTGAAACAAGGAACAACAAGAGTCAATTTCATATCAATCACCCAATTCGTTCAAAAATCTCTTTAATGCGTCCTGCCATGTCGGGAGTCTTTTTATTCCCGCATCGTCAAGACATTTTTTGCTCAATCTTGAATTGTGCGGTCTTTCGGCTTTCACCGGATATTCGGCGGACGGAACGGGATTGATTTTTGCCGTTTTACCGCCCTGCTTCATTATTTCCGCCGCAAACTCCGCCCATGAGCAGTAGTTTTCGTTTGTACCGTGGTATATTCCATATTTATCCGTAACGATAAGGTCGCAGATAAGCCTTGCAAGATCGGGGGTATAGGTTGGCGAACCGATCTGGTCACAAACCACATTCAATTCTTCCTTTTCGCCGCCCAATCGAAGCATCGTTTTAACAAAATTGTTTCCGTTTATGCCGAAAACCCATGAGGTTCGCACGATAAAATATTCGGAAAGGTGCTCCGTGACCGCCTTTTCGCCCTCGAGCTTCGTTCTGCCGTAAACATTCTTCGGCTCTGTCGGGTCGCTCGGTTCAAAAGGGGTTTCGCCTGCTCCGCCGTAAACATAGTCCGTGCTGACATAGAGCATTTTTGCGCCGAGCCTTTCGCAGGCGATTGCAATATTCTCTGTTCCGTCGGCATTGACCCTGCGGCAATTTTCTTCATCGTCCTCAGCCTTATCCACCGCAGTATATGCGGCGCAATGGACAACGGCATCCGGCGCATAATCGCAAATGTATCCGACCGTTTCCTCACGGTTTGTTATATCAAAATCATCTCGGTCAACTCCTCTGCACTCGATCGAGCATGAGTTCAGCTCCCTGACAACATCAAATCCAAGCTGACCGTTATATCCTGTTACAAGAATTTTCATATGATATCCTCAAAAGTCAAAGCTGACATCGCTGTCTCTGAGAAGCGGAGCGGAAATATCCTTCTTTGAAAGAATCGGATTTCCAATGCCCCATTCAACGCCTATCTCGGGGTCGTTGAACTTAACGCTTCTGTCGTCCTCGGGGCAATAGAACTCATCGACCTTGTACATGACCTCAACATCGTCCGTCAAGGTAACAAAGCCGTGCAAGCAACCCTTGGGAATAAAAAACGACTTCTTGTTTTCGCCCGAGAGGATAACCGAAGCCCACTTCATATAGGTCGGCGAACCCTTTCTTATATCGACGGCGACATCCATGATCTCGCCCCGAACGCAGGTAAGCAGCTTGCTCTGAGCCGTCGGATTGACCTGGCAGTGCAAACCTCTGAGCGTACCCTTTTCGGCGGAAAACGATCTGTTATCCTGAACAAAGTCAACATCAATGCCCACCTCGGCGAGCTTACGCTTGGAATATGACTCCATAAACCAGCCTCTGTTGTCGCCGTAAACATCAGGCTCGATCACGATCGCTCCCGTTACTTCTGTTTCATATGTTTTCAAATATGTCAGTCCTTTTCTTTTAGGCAATACCGCACATGGGTATTGCCTTTACATTTTTTCCGTCGAATAGGGCGGCTCCTGCTCCTTGCCCCAGCGTGGACGCTCGCCCTGCTTGTCGGAGTACATTATCTTGCCCTCGGCAACCCTCATAAGGTGCTGACCGTAGGGGGATTTTCCGTATTGCTGAGCGGACTCGATAAGAGTTTTCTTTGAGATCCAGCGCATATTGTATGCTATCTCCTCGGGTGCAGAAATCTGGATTCCCTGGAGCTTTTCAATCGTTTTGATAAAATTCGCCGCTTCAAGAAGGTTATCTACCGTTCCCGTATCAAGCCACGCAAAGCCTCTGCCCATGAGCTTGATGTCAAGGTCGCCGTTATCAAGATAAATCTGGTTAATATCCGTTATCTCAAGTTCGCCTCGTGCCGAGGGTTTAAGGCTCTTGGCATACTCAACGACCCTGTTGTCGTAGAAATAAAGTCCCGTTATCGCATAATTCGACTTAGGCTCTTTCGGCTTTTCGACAATTTTTTTGGGCTTGCCCTTTTTATCGAACTCAACAACGCCGAATGACTCCGGATTTTCAACATAATAGCCGAAAACCGTCGCTCTGTTTTTGTTCTGCGCCGCCTGCCTGAGCATATGGCCAAAGCCGCTGCCGTAGAAAATATTGTCGCCGAGCACCATTGCCACGCTGTCCTTGCCGATGAATTTTTCGCCGATTATGAATGCCTGAGCGAGTCCGTCCGGGCTTTCCTGAATGGCATAGCTAAGCTTCAGTCCGAACTGATGACCCGTTCCGAGAAGTCTTTCAAACTTCGGCGTGTCGTCCGGCGTTGAAATGATGAGAATTTCCCTGATACCGGCAAGCATGAGGGTCGAAAGCGGATAATAGATCATCGGTTTGTCATAAACCGGCAAAAGCTGCTTACTGGTAACCATTGTCAAGGGGTAAAGGCGAGTTCCCGAACCGCCTGCAAGTATGATTCCTTTCATTACTTTTAACCTCCGTAATTATGTATCGGTTATTCGTGTTTTTCAAAAAGACTTCCCGAATGGCAGTCGATTCCGACTATCAGCGGAAATTTATCAAGTACGATCCTCTTGACCGATTCGCAGCCAAGATCGAGGAATGCAATCTCTTTACATTCCTTAACGCATTTTGCGGCAAGCGCACCCGCACCGCCGACTGCGCAGAGGTAGACCGCCTTGTTCCTGACGATTGCGTCGCAAACGCCCTTGTCTCTGCCGCCCTTGCCTATCATCGCCGCCAATCCCTTATCCAGCAGCAGCGGAGCAAATGAATCCATTCTGCCGGAGGTGGTCGGACCGCATGAGCCTATCGGTAAACCCTGAGGCGCAGGCGTCGGTCCTGCGTAATAAATGCACGCTCCGTCAAGGTCAAACGGCAGCTCGCCGCCCTCCTCGATGAGCTTGACTATTCTTTTATGCGCCGCATCCCTTGAGGTGTAAACAATTCCCGAAAGTATAACCCTATCCCCTGCGTGAAGCTCCCTTGCCCTCTCTTTAAGCTCGGACGCATCCAAAATATATTCTGCCATTAACTCAACTCCCGAATAAGCTGACTGAGTAGTTCCTCCGCCTTTTGGGGATCGTTTTTTACCTTGTCGAGCTTCTTTGCTGCCTTTTTGATCTGCGACTGTGCGTTCTTTTTTAGCTTTGACGCTGCGGCTTCGGCTGATTCAACCAGCTTGTCGCAGCGGTCTATCGTTTCCTGCGCCGCTTTTTTGTCGGCTGAATCCTCAGCCTGTTTTTCGAGCATTTCATATTTTGCTCTCATTTTTTTTGAGCTTTCCTCGGCCTCGGAAAGCTTTTCGCTAAGCTCCCCGACCTTTTTTTCGGCCTTTTCGGACTTCTCTTTCAGCTCCTTGTTTTCCTCCGAAAGAGCTTTTACAAGCCTGTCCTTGTCCGAAATTATGTTTTTATATTCCTGCTGAGTTTTTTTCAGCTGCTGAATATAGTTTATTACAGACTGACGGTCAAAACCGCCGAAGGGAGTTTTTTTGAAAAGAACTTCTTCCTTCATTCTGTAGCCATCCTTTCTCGGCTGTGTGTTTCAAGGCGATGAGGTGCTGCCTTAACTGATATACATTATCTTTGTAACTCCGTCGCCGCACTTCACCGCTCCGTTTTTCAGCGAATAGCAGTACATTTCGCCGCTGCCGCTCCTATAATTTTTAATATATGCAAACGAATCGCTTGTATAGACAAAATTATTGAGGTCAAGATCGCTGTCAACAACGGCATAGTCCTTGCCGTCATATATTCCAGCCGTTACAAGCCCCTCGGAATTGCTCTGCCTCGTCAGAACTATCGTGAACGATTCGTTAACGGCAAAGTAGGAATAAATATTCTTGCAGATCTCCACCTTGCCGCTCTTGGGCATAAATTTATAAAGCGTTTTTGAGCCGGAGGAATCAAGCTTTTCGTAATATAATGTGTCGTTCACCACCGAACAATCGGAAACATCGGAATCTATCATTCTTCTGCTGCTCATCTCGGCGTTTTCTGCGCTGCTGTAATAAAGCTCACCGCCGACAAGTCCGTATATCGTGCCCGAATCGGCAAAAATGAACCGAGTTTTATCCAAATCATAGCCCTTCAGCTCGTATTCAATAACGGTCGATCCGTCATACCATGAACAGAAGCTGCTGTCGCTGACCTCATATGATCCTTTCACGGCATTGCGGACATAATCCATCGCCTTTTGCACATTTGAGCTTTGCGTCGTTTCAACAAGCGAATCCATGGTGATCATATCACCGACGCCGATAACCGATTTTCTGTAAATCAGCCTCGGGTCGCCCTCCTTGGCAAACTCAACAATATTTTCAAGCGTTATACCAGAAGCAAGCCTTTGCGAAGCTCCGTTATTGTAAGCGAAGCAGGTATATTCGTCGCCCACCGCAAGTCCGAGATCAATCTTGTCAAGCTCCTCACGCAGCTGATCTCTGACCGTTTTAAGCTCATATTGATAAAGTGCAGCGTTATAGCTTGCCGTGTCAAGAACCTTTCGCTTGAAAATGAAGCCCTTTTCCGTTATATAATCGCTCTCGACGGGCTTCTGCATTTTTTGGTCGCTTTCGTAATAGTTATCCGATATAAAATCCTGCCAATTGACATTTGATTTGTTCTTCACAAAATAGTAAAGGTTACCGCCATGGGCATAATCATTGAGATAGACCTCGCTCACATCCGAACAGATCTCAGTCGGCTTTTCCTCGCCCTTGACGGAATAGACCTTAACATTTGTGCTTGTTCCCGTCGGCTGCGTGTAGAGAATTTCATAGTCGCCGCTGCCGTCAGAATAACCGACATGACTTATACCGTTTGCGACATTCTCGCTTTTCTCGCCGAAATCTGTCCTGTAAAGCGAATACATATTGCTGCTTTTGCGTGTGAAATAAACCACATCGTCCACCAACGGCGCAAAATATTCCTCGACCGACTCCGTTACCGTCTCGGCCTTTTTCAGCTTTGTGCTGTACATATAGCAGTTTGTGACATTTGACTTGGTAATCGCATAGCAGGCAAAAAGTCCGTTCTCAGTCATTTTCCAGCCCTCGTCGATACCCTTTTCAATGAATTTGCCCTGCTTTTTCAGGGATTTTTTGCTGCCGACCTCAATCATTCTGAGGTCATATTTTCCGGTTGCGGACGCAGTGCTGCGGGTGAACCAAACATACATTCCGTCCGTTGAAACGGAAACCTCGCTCGTCTCGCCGATGTCGTAAGTCGTTCCGTCGGCAAGCCTGATCGTTGTGATCTTATCTGTCGTGTTGTAAATCGCAGCAACGGGAGAGTCGTTCCTGTCGGCTCTCTGCGCTCCGAAATATACTCCCGCCGCCGTACCCGTCAGGATAAGAATAACCGCAAGGCACGAAACAAGAGTCTTTATTTTAAAAGCCCTCTTTGAGGGAATTTTTTTCTTTTTAAATGTTGATTTTTTCTCCGAATTTTTGTTGTCGGATTTTTTTGAGCCGAATTCTACGGCAATTTTTTGAGGTTCTGCAATGTCGTCAAGCGGCTGAATATCGCCCGAAAACTCCATTGCTTCATAAATCGGCAAAAGCTCAGACTCCCGAATTGCCTGAGCGTCACTGTCGTATTCGTCGTTTGAAAGTCTGATGCCGTCGCTTTCTTTCATTTTTTTCTCCGAGTCCCGTTCCGCCCAAAAGAGCGAAACGGGATAATTAAAAACAATTATTTCATAGAAACGGCTTTCTTTGCCTTCTCAGCAATATTTGAAGCGCAAAGACCGTAAATTTTAAGCATCTCAACCGCAGGACCCGAGCCGCCGAACTTATCTTCAACGCCAACTCTGACAACGGGAACGGGCTTGCCCTCGCAGACAACCTCCGTAACCGCAGAGCCGAGGCCGCCGATAATGCTGTGCTCCTCTGCCGTAACTATTGCGCCTGTCTCCTCAGCCGCCTTGAGAATGATATCCTTATCAATCGGCTTGATGGTGTGGATATTGATAACTCTTGCCGAGATACCGTCTTCCTTGAGCATATCCTTGGCAATCATAGCCTCATTCACCATAAGACCCGTTGCAACGATCGTTACATCGCTGCCCTCTGCAAGCTCAATGCCCTTGCCGATCTCAAACTTATAGGTATCGGGATCATTGAAACGGGGAACGGCAAGTCTGCCGAACCGCAGATAAACCGGTCCCTCATACTCTGCCGCCGCAAAAACAGCCGCACGAGCCTCAACATCGTCCGCCGGATTGATTATCGTCATACCCGGAATGGTCCTCATCAGTGCGATATCCTCGCAGCACTGATGGCTTGCGCCGTCCTCGCCGACAGAAATACCGGCATGGGTTGCGCCGAGCTTAACATTGAGGTGGGGATAACCGATCGTGTTTCTGACCTGCTCAAAAGCACGACCCGCAAGGAACATTGCAAAGGAGCTTGCGAAAACGGTGTGTCCCGTTGTTGCAAGACCTGCCGCAACGCCTACCATATTGCACTCGGCAATTCCTGCGTCGAAAAATCTCTCGGGGAATGCCTTTTTAAACATACCTGTTTTGGTTGCGGCGGCAAGATCGGCGTCCATAACAATAAGGCTTTCGTCCTTTTCGCCAAGCTCAACCAAAGCTTTACCGTAGGCTTCTCTTGTTGCTGTTTTGATTATGTCTGCCATCTTTTACGCCTCCAATTCTGCAAGTTGTGCTTTAAGCTCGTTCATTGCCTGCTCATACTGCTCGGCATTCGGAGCTGCTCCGTGCCACGAGCACTGATCCTCCATGAAGGAAACGCCCTTGCCCTTAACGGTTTTTGCAATAATTGCCGTCGGCTTGCCCTTGAACTCAGCGGCTGCCTTGAAAGCTGCGTCGATCTCGTCAAATGAATGACCGTAGATTTCAATAACATTCCAGCCGAATGCACGGAATTTTTCGGGGATCGGATAAGGAGAGTTGACCTCTGCGATTGATCCGTCGATCTGAAGATTGTTGTTATCAACAACGGCGCAAAGATTGTCAAGTCCCTTTGCCGAAGCAAACATAGCTGCCTCCCAAACCTGACCTTCCTCAATCTCGCCGTCGCCGAGAACCGTATAAACTCTGTAGTCCTTCTTGTCAAGCTTTCCGGCGAGAGCCATACCGACCGCCGTTGAAATACCCTGACCGAGAGAACCCGTGCTCATATCAACGCCGGGAGTACGGTTCATACTCGGATGACCCTGGAGCATCGAACCGGGCTTGCGAAGATTTTTAATTTCCGATACGGGGAAGAAGCCCTTGTTTGCAAGAACCGCATAAAGAGCCGGAGCCGTATGACCCTTTGAAAGAACAAATCTGTCTCTGTTCTCATCCTTGGGATTTTTCGGGTCAACATTCATGTGGTCGAAATAAAGATATGTGAGAATATCCGCTACGGAGAGCGATCCGCCCGGGTGACCCGATTTTGCATTGAACACACCTTCGATCACGCCCATACGAACCGTACAAGCCTTGATCTGTAATTGTTTTTTAGTTACTGCGTCCAAAAAAACACCTCCAATTATTCGCTTAAATTTTGTTTTTTCAGGAAATCCTTAAAATAATCCGGAACATCCGCACTGAACTCAAGATATCTTCCGTCCCTCGGGTGCTTGAACCCGATAAAACCTGCGTGCAGACATTGTCCGTTTAATGATGTTACTCCGTTCTTCGGCCCGTAGATATTATCTCCGGCAACCGGGTGGCCGATATATGCCATATGAACCCTTATTTGATGAGTTCTTCCCGTTTCAAGAGCAACCTTGATATATGCAAATTTCTCATTCTGATCGATCACTTCATAATGAGAAACGGCATCCTTTGAATTCTGGTAGATAACGCACATTTTCTTCCTGTCGTTGGGATTTCTGCCTATCGGCGCATTGACCGTTCCGCTCATCTCCTTGAAATGTCCGTGAACTACCGCCCTGTATTGCCTTGTAAAGCTGTGCTCTTTGATCTGAGCTGCAAGCTTTTCATGGGCAAAGTCGTTTTTCGCAACTATCAGCAATCCGCTGGTGTTCTTGTCGATACGGTGAACAATTCCGGGACGGATAACCCCGTTGATGCCCGAAAGGCTGCTTCCGCAATGGTAAAGCAGGGCGTTGACAAGCGTTCCGTCATAATTGCCGGCTGCCGGATGAACTACCATTCCCCTCGGCTTGTTAACTACCAGCAGGTCGTCGTCCTCATAGACAATATCAAGAGGAATATTCTCCGGCTTCGCCTCTATCGTTTTAAGCTCCGGCATCGAGAAGCTGATCTCGTCGCCGACGGAAACTCTGAACGATTTTGAAACCGGCGTACCGTTGACCCTGACCTCGCCGTCGTCGATAATATGCTGAATATGCGAACGGGTAAAATCGGAACAAAGATCCGACAGTGTTTTGTCAATTCTCTCCCCAGCAAAATCCGAATCAATACGGAAGAAAAAATCACTCATTCTGTCCACCCGTCTTTTTGCGATCCCGTAACATATCGACGATAACATAGACCATAAGCGCAATCGCTCCGACCGTTACAAGAATATCCGCAAAATTGAAAACTGCAAAGTTCATAAACTGCACATCGATAAAATCTACAACATATCCCTTGAGAACTCGGTCAATAAGATTGCCGAGGCCGCCCGAAATAATCATCACGGCGCAGGTGAGATAAAATTTTGATTTTATCTTTTTTGTTGCAATAAGGATTATACCTACTATGATCACTATGCCCGTAAAAACCGAGAGCAACGCAGTGCTTTGGGAAAACGAACCGAAAGCCGCACCCGTGTTGCGCACATAACTCCAGCCGATAAATCCTTCGATGAATTCCGCCGAGCCTACAGGCTGAAGATATCGCTCAACAAAGAACTTTATCACCTGGTCGGCTGCTGTCAGAATCGCTATTGAAATAAAACTGATAACTATGCTCATTATTTTTTGAAGAAGCCCTTTAACTTGCCGGCAAATCCGCTGTCGTTACCGTCGTCGTCAAGATCGTCGTCATCAAGGTCGTCAAGATATCCGTCGTCATCTGTAACGGCATAGGAATCAATGTTCTCAAACTTGAGTTTGAATCCTTCTTTTTCGCTTGAATTCTTCTTGGGCTTTGTAAACATTATATCCTTCGGCTCGGGCTTTTCCTCCGAACCGTAATTGTCAACGAGCTTTTCAAGCTCCTCGTCGCTTGCGTCGTCAATATCGGGGACAACGAATTCTGCGGAGTCGTCCGACTCTTCTGCCGGCTCGTCCTCGTCCTCGTCCTCGTCCTCATATACCGGATCGGACTCTGCGTCGGTATCCTCTGTTTCGTATATCATTTGCTGGAGATGCTCAACATCCATCGACTCGGCTTCCCTTGCCTCGGGGTTCTTGACCTCCTCGACGCTTCCGTCAAAAGGGCGCTGCGCTTCTTCCTCGGCATTTTCCTCGGTAGCCGCTTCGGATTTTTCGGCGTCTTCGGACTTTTCAGGCTCGGAGACTTCTTCCTCCGGCTCTGCAACAGGCTCTTCCGCCGTAGCTTCTTCCTCTGTTTTTTCTTCTTCTGCCTTTTTTGCCTCCTCCTCGGCTGTCATCTGCTCGATAACGACCTCGGGAAGCTTGTTGATAAGCTCAAGCTGTGCGTTGTACTCGCCAAGGATCTGCTGCTTGAACTTTGTTACCTCCTGCTTCATGGTTTCAAGAGCGGCAAGCTCCTTGATCATGTCGCTTCTTGCGTTGACGGAAGCTTCCTTTGACTCGCGAACCGCATTTTCAACAATATCGTTAGCCTGCTTCTGAGCCTGCTCAATGATCGAGTCCGCCTGATACTTTGCTTTGGAAAGCATTTCTTTTGCGGCTGCGTCAAGTCTTTCGTTTTCCGTATCCGTGCGTTCCTTTACATCCGCTACAAGCTTGTCGGCCTTTTCCTGAGCGTCACGGGTGATTTTATCTGCCGCTCTCTGAGCCGTCAGAAGCGCATTGCGAATATTATCCTCATCGTTTTTGTATTCCTCAAGTCTTTGTGCAAGCAGGTTGATCTTCTTGAACATCTCCCCATTTTCACGGAACATCTGCTCGTAGGAATCGGCGACTTCTCTGATGAAAGAATCTACGCCCTCTGCTTTGTAGGCATTTCTTCCGGAGGCTTCAAAATGGTGATTGGTGATTTTTGCCGGTGTTAACATGGTTCATTCCTCCTGTATTTTAAAGTAATCGCTGAGAATTATGCTGTAATTCGATCAGCGGTCACTAAACGATAGCTTTTTATTTTTCAAGGCAACGCTTCACAAATCGAGGCGCACGCCTTGCTTGAATATGTTTCCGTCCTGCTGCGCAATTCGCACATCTCAATTGTACGATACTGCTTTAAAAATTCGAATGCTCGACCTCGTCAAGAAGCTCACCCGTAAGCGGAACATTATACGGCGTGATGATATACGCTCTGCCCGCAACGCGCTTGATGTCGCCGTTATTGGCATAAGCAACACCGCTGAGGAAGTCGATTATTCTTACCGTTGCATCGTTCGGGCAAGTCTCAAGATTGAGGATAACGATCCTCTTTTCGTTGAGCACATCTGCGACCGAGCCGACATCCTCGTATCTGTCCAGCTTTTTGAAAACGACATGAGCCTTTGAAGAAGCTGCCGCAGCGGCAGGAACGGAAGAACGGATATCAACAACCTTTCCGTCACGGTCATTCTTGTGATTAAACGAAAAATTGCTTCTCACCTCACGGTTATCTTCCTTCTGAGGTTCTTCGTAGTCAATATCAACATCGTCGAGGAACTCCTCCTCCGACATATTGAACATATTCTTGAATTTGTCCATCATTCCCATTATAAAAAATCCTCCTGAATCAATATACTCGTTTGCCGAAAAGCGACGATCCTACTCTTACCATCGTCGAACCTTCCAGTATCGCTTCAACATAGTCGCCGGACATTCCCATTGAAAGAATATCCATACTGATATTATCTAATTTTTTTGCCCTTATGTCAAGGAACATTCGGTTCATATTCATAAAAAATTTACGAATTTGTTCGCTGCTGTCACAAATCGGGGGTATAGCCATAAGGCCTTTGACCCGAACGGAGTCGATTTCCGATATTTCGCATAGGGTTTCCGTCAGCTCGGACGGGTCAAGTCCGAACTTGCTCGCCTCCTCACCGATGTTGATCTCAACCAAAACATCGGTCACGATCCCCTTCTTGGCAGAAATTTTCCCTATCTCCTTTGCAACCTTAACGCTGTCCACACTGTCGATCATATCGACCTCGCCGACGATCTGCTTGACCTTGTTAGTCTGCAAATGACCGATGAGATGTCGCTCAACGCCGTCAAGGTGCAATTCATCACGCTTGCCGAGGTATTCCTGAACCCTGTTTTCACCGATAAGATCAATGCCGAGCGAAAGAGCATGATTGATATAAAGGCTGTCAACCGTTTTGGTAACGCCCATCAGCCGCACGGAATCCTCCGCTCTGCCGCTTTCAAGGGTCGCCTTTTGTATGTTTTCTCTGATACGCTTGTAGTTTTCTTCAATATCCTTAAAGCGTTCCTCAACTAATGCTTTTTCCATCACTGAGATTCCTTCCTTTCACGATTACTTCATCGTAACGTTTGATCGGACGGTAGCCGTTCGACGCTTCCGTGTCCTCGCTTACGAGAACATAGTCGCCTGCGTCATAGATTATTTCAATTCTTCTGGCGTTCATAATGTCGCCTCGAAGAATATAAACAACATCAATTTCGTCACCCTTTTCGTCTTTCTCTTTTCTTATTGATGAGCTATTGATCTTGTAGCCCGTGTATTCCTTGAAAACAAGCTCAATGTCCTCTGTTCTCATGTTCGCATAAGTCTCGTTCATCATGTTGCACGAAAAAGCAACGGCGACCTTATCGTTCTGAGTCGTTGAGATTTTTTCAACCTTGACTTCAACATCCTTGAAGCCGTAATAGGGCATATTTATCTTCATCGTGTCGCCCTCAGCCATAAGAAGCGAATATTTGCTGTCCATGACCGTCACAAGATACCACTTGTAGCTGCCGACTATCTTGCCCATTTTTCCCGAAACGTCCTCGGGCTTCTTTTCAAAAAGTTTTTCGGCGCTGTCAACCGTCAACGCTGAGATTTTATCGTAATCCATTGCGGTTTCGTACCCGTCAAGGTTGCTGATATAATATCCGGAAAGCGGAGCAAACACATCGGATGTGCTGATTTTTTTGGATTCGAGCGACTTGATTTTTGCGCCAAGCTCATTAAATTTTGCCGTCAGGTCGATCGCTCCGTCTTTAAGGATCTGCTTGCTGGCGAATTTATTTTCAAGCTCCTCTATATTCTGATCAAGGTCGGAGAAATCTCCGTTGCCGCAGGCTTTCACAAGCTCGGTAAAGCTCGAATCAATGGACTTATTGAGCTTTTCCATATCAAGGGCGTTAAGCTCGGTCTGCTCGGAAAGCTCCTGGTATCTCGCAAGGCTTTCCTTAGCCTCGATAAGCTCGGAAATATTCGCCGCATCCTCGGCAGAAGCGCAAACCCTTGCCACTGCGTCGCCGCTGGCAACTCGCATACCGTCATTTATAAGCGGAACTACCGTCCCCGTGGTTTTTTGGTCTATATATTGCTCATCACGGACGATAAACGCCTTCAAATCAAGCTTTTCCTGCTCAACGACCTCGTCAGCCGTCTCGGTGTCGTAGCGGTCACGGTTTACCTTTACCGCATCATGAAAAAGATAAACAAAAGCGGCAAGCACGAGCACCGTACAAATCATATTTATCCATGTGCGGTTTTTCACTGTGTGGTTTTTCATTCGGGCTTCTCCCCCTTCCTAAAGTTTTCAATAATCGCAAATGCTGCATTTACGAGTTCTTCTCTTTTTTGATATTTGTCAATAAAAAGCCAATTTATTCGTTCGTTGCGTCTGAACCATGTCAGCTGACGCTTGGCATATCGCCTTGTGGCTCTTTTCAGATTTTCGACCGCTTCGTCGAGCGAGAGCCTGCCGTCAATATACGGTTGAAGCTCCTTGTAGCCTATCGCCTGCGCCGAGGTAGAGCCGTTTGCAGAAGTAAGATACTCCCTTGCCTCGCTCTCAAGTCCCCGTTCAAGCATAATATCGACACGGCGATCGATCCTGTCATAAAGGAACTGCCTGTCCTCTGCGTCAAGACCGATAAAGCATACCTCATACGGTGAGGCCTGCTTGGAAAGTTCAAGCTGTTCGGTCATTGTAGTACCCGTGGTTTTGTAAACCTCCAGCGCACGAACGATTCTTTTCACATTATTCGGGTGAAGCTTTTCCGCATATTCCGGGTCGAAGTCTCTGACCTCCTCAAGAAGCCTGTCCGCTCCCTCGTTCTCGGCTCTTTGCAAAAGGCAGCGACGAAGCTCCTCGTCGTAAGAATCCTCGCTGAGCTTAACATTATTGAGAAGCGTGTCGACATAAAGCCCCGTTCCGCCGCAAACGACGGGCAGCAATCCCCTTGAATGAATATCGGCAATGCAGCTTGACGCTGCCTGCTGGTACAACGCAACGCTGTAATCCTCGGAGTTATCGAGAAAATTCATCATATGGTGCGGTATATTTTTCTTTTCCTGCTCGGTCGGCTTCGCCGTTGCAATGTCCATGCCCTTATAAATCTGCATGGAATCCGCCGAAACCACCTCACCGCCGAAGCGACGGCATATTTCAACGGCCAGATCGGATTTTCCCGACGCCGTAGGGCCTATAACGGCCGCAACAGGTATTCTGTTCATCCGATCAGCTCCCCGAGGTTTTATATGTTAGATTTGCCTTAAATAAATTCCGCTTTATTCGTAAACAACATCTGTATTGTCGGCATGATGTGGGCGTCGAACTCTACGAATAGATGTAAGATAAACTATTCAAACACGGCCGAAGTTTTTTTCGATCTCGTGCCTTGACATTTCTATCAAAACGGGTCTGCCGTGCGGACAATATCTGATATCGGGATCGTTGAGAAGCTTTTCAACGAATCTGTTCAGCTCATAGTCCGATGTTCTGTCACCGGCCTTGATGGCGGCACGGCAAGCGGTTGAATGGTAGATCCAATCGAGCTTTTCCGGGATCAATTCCTTTTGACCGCCGGCAAGATAGCCCGCAAGCTCCATGATGACCTCGCCAATGTCTGCGTCGGCAACGGCGGTCGGGCACTCGCTGACGATAACCATTCCGCCGCCGAAGTCCTCAACATGATAACCCGCCTTTTCGAGCAGATCAAGATTATCGAGAACCGCCGAATATTCCTCCTTGCTGAGGGTCACGGTCACGGGGGCGAGAAGCATCTGAGTTTCAATATTATCACGGTTCGCTTTGAATTTTTCAAAAAGCATACGCTCATGCGCAGCGTGCTTGTCGATTATCAGAAGCTTTTTGCCCTGCTCGACAAGTATGTAGGTTTTGAACGCTTCGCCGATAACTCTGTACGGCTCGATTTCGGGACGCACCTCATCGGCAACGGGGCGAATCGGTTCAGCCTCGACCGCCGGCTGCGCAATAACCGGCTCGTCCACCTGCTGCGCCGCAGGGAAATTCTCCTTATCCGACGGCTTGAAGCTCGGAATAAGATCGGGTATTTCGTTCTTTTCTATTTTAAATTTTGAGTTATTGTCGTTAAAAACAATCGGCTCGGATTTCGGTGCTTCGACCGTTTTTCTGAATTCGGTCGAGTTTGCGCTTGTCCAAAAATCCTGCTTCGGCAGAGCTTCTTTTTTTATCTGCTCAAGCTGCTGCTCATATATTTTTATTTGTTTGCCCTCCGCCGGTTTTGGCATAAACTGGCGGCTGACCTTTTGCTGAAATGTTGCCTGAACTCTTGTATCGCCCTGCTGCAACGCTGATTTTGCGCAATAATAAACCGCATTGAAAATCATCTTTTCATTGGCGAAGCGCACCTCTGTTTTCGCCGGGTGAACATTGACATCCACCGCTCCCGGGGCGATCTGTATTTTGAGTACACAGGCAGGAAATTTGCCGACCATGATTGAATTTTTGTAGGCTTCCTCAAGGGCAACCATGCCCGTGCGGGTTTTTATAAATCTGTCGTTGAGAAAAAAATACTGCATCATTCGGTTCGGGCGGGCATTGAACGGCTTTGAAATATATCCGCTGACTCTCACGCCCTCCAGCTCATAGTCGCAAGGGATAAGTGTTGAGGCAAAGTCCTTGCCGAGCACCTTATATATTGCGCTGTCGAGCCTTCCGTCGCCCGAGGTAAAAAGCACGTCCTTTGAATCCCTGATAAATCGAACGCTGACCTCGGGGTGAGAAAGTGCGATCCTGTCAACGACTGCGGCAACAGCGTTACCCTCGCTAACATCTTTTTTGAGAAATTTCATTCTCGCCGGGGTGTTGTAGAAAAGGTCACGGACAATCAGGGTAGTGCCCTGCGGACAGCCTGCGTCGTCAAGAACGGTTTCCTCGCCGCCCTCAATGCAATAGCGTGTTCCGACCTCCTCGTTCTCGCCCCTCGTCATGACCTCGACCCGTGAAACGGCGGCGATCGAAGCCAGTGCTTCACCTCTGAAACCCAAGGTGCAAATTGCGTTCAAATCGTCGGCGGTGGAAATTTTGCTGGTCGCATGGCTGATAAATGCCTTGCGAATATTCTCTCGGTCAATTCCGCAGCCGTTATCTGTTATGCGGATATAGACTATTCCGCCCCGTTTTATTTCAAGAGTTATCTTATCCGCTCCTGCGTCGATAGCGTTTTCCATTATCTCCTTGACAATGGACGCCGGGCGTTCGACCACCTCACCGGCGGCAATTAGCTCGGCGATGTGCTTCGGCAAAATATTTATTTGCGGCATAAGATCACCTCTTTTTTTCAGTTTTACAGCCTATCGGCTCTGTTCTTCAGCTCATAGAGCTTTTGCAAAGCCTCGATCGGCGTGAGGGTATTTATATCAATCGTTTTGAGTTCTTCGACGATCTCGTTACCCTCGTTTGAAGCGAACGAAATTTGCATATCGTCATCATCGCTCTTTTCGACCGTCCTTATCACGGTGACAGTGCCCTTCTCCTCAAGCTCCTTGAGTATATCCTTGGCACGGTTGACAACGGCGTTCGGAACACCCGCCAGCTTGGCAACCTCGATGCCGTAGCTGCCGTCCGCTCCTCCTCGAACGATTCTTCTGAGGAAAGTTATGTCGTCGCCCCTCTTTTTTACTGAAATATTGTAGTTCTTTGTTCCGCTGATCTCATTTTCAAGCTCGGTCAGTTCATGATAGTGGGTTGCAAAAAGCGTCTTTGCACCGAGTTTTTTCGGGTTGGCGGTATATTCAAGCACGGCACGGGCAATGCTCATGCCGTCAAATGTCGATGTTCCTCGACCGATTTCGTCAAAAATCAGCAGGCTTTTCTTCGTTGCGTTTTTCAGAATATTCGCAACCTCGCTCATCTCGACCATGAATGTTGACTGACCCGACGCAAGATCATCGCTTGCGCCTACTCGGGTAAAGATACTGTCAACCAGCCCTATCTGTGCGCTTGAAGCCGGCACGAAGCTGCCGCACTGCGCCATCAGCACGATCAGCGCAACCTGACGCATATATGTCGATTTACCCGCCATGTTGGGACCCGTAATTATTGCGCAGCGGTTATCCTTGCAGTCAAGAGCCGTGTCGTTCGGCACAAACGGAGTATCCTTCATCATTTTTTCGACAACGGGATGTCTGCCGTTCTTGATTATGATTTCATCGCCATCCGTCATTATCGGGCATGAATAGTCGTTCTGCTGGGCGACCTTTGCAAAGGAGCAAAGTGCGTCGATCGTTGCGACCGCATGGGCGGATTTCTGAATCCTGTAAAGCTCGTCGGCAACCTTACCTCTGACCTGAACGAAAATTTCGTATTCAAGCTTTACGATTCTTTCCTGTGCGCCGAGAACTTTGGCTTCAAGATCCTTCAGCTCACTCGTTATAAATCGCTCGCAGTTAGCAAGCGTCTGTTTTCTTATGTATTCCTCGGGAACAAGCTCCTTGAACGCATTCGGCACTTCGATATAGTAGCCGAAAACACGATTATAGCCGATTTTCAGCTTCTTGATTCCCGTTTTTTCCTGTTCGGTTTGCTGAATGGCTGCAATGTAGCCCTTGCCGTTATGCACGATATCCCTCAGCTCGTCAAGTTCGGCGTTGAAGCCGTCCTTTATCATGTCGCCCTCACGAACGGTGAACGGCGGTTCTTCCTTGATCGCCTTGTCGATAAGCTCGGCAACATCCGTCAAAAGATCAATGCCACGGCAGGTTTCGTTGAGAAGCGCCGACCTACACTCCGAAATTCCGCTCTTGATATCCGGCAAAAGCCGTATCGCCGCAAGCAGCGAACGAAGCTCCTTGGCATTGGCGGTTTCGTAAACAATTCTTGCCATCAGTCTTTCCATATCGCTGACATTTGAAATTGCCGCAATCTCGTTTTCGAGAAGCACGGAATCGTTAAACAGCTCACCGACGGCGTTGTGCCTCTTGGTAATCTTCGCAAGATTGACCAACGGCTGCTCGATCCAGTTCCTGACGAGGCGTTTACCCATTGCGGTTTTCGTCTTGTCGAGCACCCAAAGCAGCGTTCCTCTGCGTTCTCTGTTTCGCATCGTTTCGGTCAATTCGAGATTTCTTCGGGAAGAAAAATCAATTTTCATAAACTGATTTTCCGAATAAAAGTCAATCTCCCGAATATTATCAAGACCCGATTTCTGCACCTCGGTCAGGTAGTCGATCGTTGCGCCGAGTGCGCAGACCGCCTCGTTACTTTCCTCAATGCCAAGCTCGGTCAGGCTTTTTTTGAAATGGTTGGTTATGATTTGGCGGCAGTAATCGACATTAATTTTTTCTTCGTCAATACTGTCGGCTGTGCATTCAACACGGTTTCTTATGAATTCTCTTATCTTGTCGTCCTTAACAACGGCGGAATTATAGCGGATCTCCGTCGGCATATATCTGCCAAGCTCATTGACGATCTCGTTGCCAACAGATTTCGAATCGAGCTGCGTGAGGTTCAATTCGCCCGTCGAAACATCGGCAAAGCAAACGCCTGCCGCACTGCCGTTGAGCCAAATCGAACAAAGAAAATTGTTCTTCGACTCGTCGAGCATACTGCTCTCGATAACCGTACCCGGAGTCATCACACGGATAACATCACGCTTAACTATACCCTTTGCCGTTGCGGGATCTTCGGTCTGCTCGCAGATGGCAACCTTGTAGCCCCTTGAGACAAGCCTTGCAATGTAGGAATCAACGCTGTGAAACGGCACGCCGCACATCGGCGCACGCTCCGCCTGACCGCAATCTCTGCCGGTCAGCACAAGCTCAAGCTCCCTTGAAGCAACCTTAGCGTCCTCAAAGAACATTTCATAGAAGTCACCGAGTCTGAACATAAGGATAGTATCCTGATATTCTTTTTTGATTTCAAGATATTGCTTCATCATCGGCGTCATTTCTGCCATCTGCTTTTTCACCTCATAAATTAAACTTCGTTTGCTTTCTTTAACTGCACAAATTAGATGTTAGATTGAAAATGTCAGATTAAGACCTGCGTGAAATCAAATACAGCGATTTTCCATAAACATCATCTAAACCGGCGCATGATGTGGGCATCATGCCCTACGATCAGAGTCTCATCAATACCTGTCATAAGGCGCAGAATCCTAATTTTGTAGGCTGCAATGCCCTCATATCACCGAGAAATTTTGCCTTAATCTCAATGTAAATCTCGTCTAAAATCTATCTCAATGGCAGCCGCCGCATGAACCGCACTCGCCCGAGCAATGATGCTCCTCCTGCGGCTCGCAGGTTTCGGGATCCTCGCCCTGAACGCAGAGAGCAAGAATACCTGTGATGTGGTTCATCATCTCATCAACAGCCTGTCGTGAAGCTTCATACTTCTGCATATTCTCGTTTGCCATAACCGCCTGATAAACCTCTGTAAACTCCTTATCGTATGCGGCAAGCTTCTCCTCATTTGCGTCGTCCTTGGCAGCCTCATGCTGATATGACATATGGATAAGCTGGATTTTGTTGATAAGATCGTTGAGATCGGTATCAGCCTCGTTTGTCTTTCTTGCCTCATGGAATGCAAGATAACGCTCGTCCTGCTGAATTGCTGCGCCGAGCTGTCTTGTGATTTCAATAATGTCCATTGTAAAACTCCTATAAATAAATTTATTTATCCGAAAAACGCTTTTCAGCGTTCATCCAATACTCCTCTGACTATCCATGTCAAGGGTTCTGTCACCTTAACCTTACAGAACTTTCCGATAAGATCCTTGCCCTCAACCTCCGGGAACTCTATCATGACATTGCCCTCGGTTCTGCCGTTGAGCACACCTTGCTTGGCATAGCCCTCGCAAAGCACCGTATATGTTCTGTCCTTCATCGCCGCCGTGCGCTCGGAGGCTATTTTCTCCTGTGCGTCCGTCAGCTCCTTGAACCATTTGCCCTTTTCCTCCCTCGAAATCGGGTCGGGCATATCCGCCGCCTTTGTTCCCGGACGGGGGGAAAAAATAAATGTAAACAGCGAGGTAAACTTGACCTCCTCGATAAGCGAAACCGTGTCTTTGAACTCCTCGTATGTCTCGCCCGGGAAGCCGACGATCACATCGCTCGTCATGGAAAGTTCCGGCATAACCTGCCTTGCATAGCGTGCAAACTCAAGATATTTTTCTCTTGTATAGCCTCGGTTCATCTCCTTGAGAACCCTGTCGTTTCCGCTCTGAAACGGAAGATGCAGATGCTTTGCGACCTTGTCGCAGGAAGCCATCGTATCAAGAAGCTCCTTAGTGCAGTCCTTCGGGTGCGAGGTCATGAATCTGATTATAAAGTCGCCGGGCAAATCGTTGATCTGCCGCAAAAGCTTTGAAAAATTGATATCTCCGTCAAGATTTTTACCGTATGAATTAACATTTTGACCGAGCAGCGTAATATCCTTACAGCCAGAAGCGATAAGCTCCTTTGCCTCCCTGATAACATCCTCCGGCTCACGACTGCGTTCACGGCCTCTGACATAGGGCACTATACAGTAGCTGCAAAAATTGTTGCAGCCGTACATGATAGGCAGCCAGCCCTTTATATTGCCGTCACGCCTTACCGGCAGATCCTCGGCAATAACGCCCTCCTCGTCCGGGCACTCATAGACCTTTTTGCCCGTGCAAAGCACACGGTAAATCAGCTCCGGAATTCGGTGAATAACATGAGTTCCGAAAACGAGATTGACAAACGGATAGCTCTTTCGTATTTTGTCAACAACCCTTTTCTGCTGCATCATGCAGCCGCAGAGTGCGATTATCAGGTTTGGATTTGCCTTTTTGAGCCTCTTGATCGCTCCGACATTGCCGTAAATTCTATCCTCGGCGTGCTCACGAACCGCACAGGTATTGTAAAGGATAAGATCCGCCTTTTCGACATCATCGGTAAATCCGTAGCCGAGCGATTGAAGAATGCCCTTGATTCTCTCTCCGTCGGAAACATTACCCTGACAGCCGTAGGTATGGACAAAAGCAAGCGGTTGCGACGGCTCAAATCTTGAGATCAGAACCGTTCTGACAAGCTCCGCATATTCACGCTGCTTCGCCATCTCGGCAGGCGAAACTTTTATTATCTTTTTCATTGTGCCTTCGCTCAAAGGGCACACCTCTCTTTTTAAGGCAATATCGCACAATTGAAGTGTGCGGATTGCGCAATAAGATTTTTCGTCAGCTCGTGCAGAAATTTTGTATACTTGCCGGCGCAAGTCAAGGAATTTTTATGCAGCATGACGGGAACAGATTCGAGCAAGGCGTGCGCCTCAATTTGCGCAGTATTGCCTTAGCTCTTTAACTGTATAATTATATAATAAAAGCAAGGCTATTTCAAGCTTTTTCATGTAAATTCTTTTGCAATGTGCCCGTCGGTAACTGCTTTGCCAATCAACCTGCTTATATAATGCCAATGTATATTGACTTTACGCATTCCGCAATGTTATAATCTATAAAAGCGTGAACGGTGGTGAAACAGATGGACGACATAAAAATTTCCGCTTATAAAAAGAATCGCAGTGACGCATGGATTTATTTGCTTTTTCTTGCCTTTTCGTTCGGAATTCTGTTCATCTGCACCGCATCGTCCCCCAGATATGCCACCAATCCGTGGAACGACGCAAATGCATTTTTAACCGTCGGAAGATCAATGGCAAACGGATTGACGATTTATAAAGATATCTTTGAGCAAAAAGGACCTCTGCTTTATCTGCTTCATGCCATTGCGGGTCTGATATCCGACTCCTCTTTTTTCGGAGTTTATGTTATGCAGTCCGTTTTTCTTTCCGCAACGGTATTCTCGGCGTATAAAACCGCCTCGCTTTATGTCAAATCGTGTCAGTCGATAATTTGCGCTTTGCTCACCTGTTTCGTTACGGTTAATTCCTGCGGATATTACTACGGTGACAGTGCCGAGGAATTTTGTCTGCCTTTTTTAATGATAAGCATTTATTTTCTTTGCCGCTATTTCAAGAATACCGAACAAAATACACTCAGCAAACCTGTTTTTCTGCTTGTCGGCTTTCTTGCCGGCTGTGTCGCAATGATAAAATTCACCGTTATCGGCTTCTGGTTTGCGTGGGCGGCATACACATTGCTTTATATTTGGTTTGCAAAGAAGGATTTCAAAGCCGCCTTTATCAACGCATTGATTTTTCTCGGCGGAATGGCGGCGGCAATTATTCCGTGGGTGATTTATTTCGCCGTTAAGGGTGCGCTTTGGGACTTCATAAATTCTTATTTTATCCTCAATGCCACGGCGTATCCCAAGGCGGAAAACCTCGGATTTATTTCTCGAATCTTTAAACCAATTCATTCTTTGGGCGAAAACCTTGTTATTTCTCCCATCTTATTTATCATCGGCTTTCTCGGAATAATTCTTTTCGCCGCAACGAATATTTTCACCGAAAAGAAAGTTTTTTCTCGTCTTTCCGTTCCTTTTGTCTGCTGCCTCGGGCTGTATATTGTCTATTTCGGAATAAGATATTACAACTACTATTTTATCCCGATGTCCGTTTTTACGATCTTTTCTTTCATTGCTTTGACATATTTGCTCGACAAAATCGCCAAAGGCAAATCAAGACTCATTGCGGCAATTCTTTGCGCTGTGATTATCCCTTCAACCGTTTTTGCGTCGAATTATTGTAATTTATCTTCAAGATTCGCCGCAAGAAAAGGAGAAGAAACCGTACAAGCCGAGGCTGCCGAATATATACTCAATCATAAATCGGAGGGCAAAATTCTCAACTACAACTCGCTTGACACAGGTATCTATCTTGCCACAGGTCAAATTCCGAGATTCCGACATTTTGAACGGCAAAATCTTTTATACGATAAATATCCCGAAAATATTGACGAGCAAAACAGATATATTGCCGAGGGCTTAGCCGACTATGTTGCCGTTGCGGCAAAGCCGGGCACGGAGCTTTCGGATATTTACGAAAAAAACATTGCATTAAAGACCGATTACTCGCTTGTTTTTTCTCAAAAATACAGCATCGCCGAATCGGTAATAACAAATAAAAAAACAAATTTAACCTATTATCTTTTTGAAATCAAGGAGAAATGACCATGAACGCAAAAACACTTTACATTCTTGCACCGTGCTACAACGAGGAGGAAGTTCTTCCGCTCACATCGAAGATTTTTCTCGATAAACTTAACGAGCTTATCAATGCGGGAAAGATCAGCGAAGACAGCAGGGTTGCTTTCGTTGACGACGGTTCAAAGGACAAAACATGGGAAATTATCGAAAGTTTGCATGAGCTTGACCCGAAGTTTATCGGCATTAAGCTTTCCCGAAACAGGGGGCACCAGAACGCACTTTTGGGCGGTATGTCAACCATTGTCGACGACTGCGACATGATAGTGACGATTGATGCCGACGCTCAGGACGATGTTAATGCCATTGATAAAATGGTTGACGATTTCAACAGCGGCAGCGAAATTGTTTACGGCGTGCGTGATTCGAGAGAAACTGACACATTTTTCAAGCGTACCACGGCTCAAGGCTTCTACAAATTCATGTCTGTGATGGGCGTTGAAACGATATATAATCATGCCGATTTTCGTCTCATGAGTTCAAGAGCGGTCAAGGCACTTCTTGAATTTAAAGAAGTCAATCTTTTCCTCAGAGGTATGGTTCCGCTTGTCGGCTTCAAGTCAACGACCGTTACATATGACCGTGCACCGAGGCTTGCCGGCGAATCCAAATATCCGCTCAAAAAAATGCTCACCTTCGCTTTTGACGGAATAACATCGTTTTCGATCAAGCCGATTCGAGTTATTACATCTCTCGGCGCAATAACATTCGCTCTGAGTATAATTTTTGCGATCTATGCTTTGATCAGCTTCTTTGTGAACAATACCGTCCCGGGCTGGACATCAACGGTGCTTTCCATTTGGTTCTTCGGTTCGCTTCAGCTCATAGCCATCGGCGTTGTCGGCGAATATATCGGCAAAATTTACCTCGAAAGCAAACATCGCCCGAGATTTTTTATTGAAAAATACCTGAAATAAAATCTTAGTGACTGCCGGTCAAATCGGCGCTTACACATACTAAAGCCTTGCAATTTTGATGTTGCAAGGCTTTGCTTTTATTTTATTTTATTATTTTGTTTTATTTACCCGGCGGCGGTCAGTGTGGTTGTGCCGTCCATGTTCCAGCCGGCTTCAAATTTGGCGGCTACGGTGTATT
>CAVJDU010000009.1:0-6154 GCA_963648385.1 uncultured Coriobacteriaceae bacterium
ACCGAACCCAACATAACACAATCAACAAAAGGCACGGAGCGATCCGTGCCTTTTGAGGTTAAATCGTACCCGTAACGGTGAGTACGGTTGCGCCGGGGGTAACGCTGTACGCTCCGGTCGTTGTGTTCTGAACATAGGTTGCCGCAGGAACGGTAACAACGCCTGCGACGGTTGCAAAATTACCGGTTGCCGTGTCATAGGTGTAATCCGTCGTCGGAGCGAGAGCCGTTCCGTCGAGATTTACGCCCGTGATGTTGAGGATCGGGTCAAAGGCGTCGCTGATAACAAGGTTATCCGATGCCGCAGCTTCGGTGAAACCGTTGTTTCTGATAACAAAGGTGTAGGTCAGTGTGCCGTTTTCGGGCACGGAAAGAGGACAAACCGCCTTGGTGATGGAAAGAATAGGCCCTGTTTCAAGGTTTACCGTTTCCTCGGCTGTAACTGCGGCTGAAAGTCCGTCGCCGTTTACCGTTACAGTGTTTGTGATTTGACTCTCATTTGCAAGCGGAGCGAATTCATTTACCGTTGCGGAATAAACTACGGTCGCATTACCGTTCGCCGGAACCGTGATTCCCGTTACCGTCAGCGGGGAAACCGCCGTAACGGTCGGTTGAGTTTGAAGATCGCCCTTGACGAAGTAACGAACGCTGCCGTCAACATAGGTCAGCGGAACGAGCGATGTTGCGTTGTAAGTGTAAGAGCCGAGATTATCGGTAACGGTCAGATTTGTGAAATCCGAGTCGCTCGAATTAACGATATTGATGATATAGGTTATGGTTTTATCTCTTTCATAGGTGTCCGAAAGAGCGTTTTTGGTGACAGAGAGAACCTGAACGATCTCGCCGGTAACGATATTGGAGTTGATAACATTATCGTTATAGGTCAAGGTCGCTTGGTTTGTGAAAAGAGCCATTGCAAGACCTCCTGTGTTTTTTCGGAAGCTTTTTTGCTTCCGTTATATTATATGAAGCAAAAAATAAAGTGTTATTGCATAAAATATCGCATTTACCGCAATTATATCTTTATTTTTCATTTTTTCTGTGATATAATCATTGTGTAGAATTCTGTTCAATCAAGATTTGCAAGAGGAGGATATATATGGCGCACTTTATTTTTTCTGCTTTCAGCGATGAATCGGGAGAAAGCACGATAACTGGTCAGATTGCCGCCTGCAAGGAAAACGGTATTGCGGAGATGGAGCTTCGCGGCTTCGGCAATGAGCTTAGCATCAACAATATGACAGTCGAGCAGGCCAAAGAAATAAAGAAAATAATTGACGATGAACGAATGAAGGTTTCCTCAATCGGTTCGGCATACGGCAAAATCAACATTAAGGATGCTTTTGAGCCGCATTTTGAGGCGTTCAAAAATACCGTTGAGGTCGCAAAAATACTTGAAGCGAAATATATCCGAATTTTCAGCTTCTTCTTTGACAAAGAGGACAGCTATGATGAATATAAGCAAGAAGTGTTCCGACGGGTCAGGGCGATGGTTGACTATGCCGACGAAAACGGCATGATGTGCTGTCATGAGAACGAAAAGGGAATTTACGGCGACACTGCCGAACGCTGCCTTGAGGTTCTCGAAGCCTGCGGCGGAAAGCTAAGGGCTGTATTTGACCCTGCCAATTTCATTCAATGCGGAGTCGACACGCTCAAGGCCTATGAACTTTTGAAAGACCATATCGAGTATATGCATGTCAAGGACGCCATGTATTCCGACGGACAGGTTGTACCGGCCGGAGAGGGCGAGGGTCATGTTGACGAGATAATCAAAAATCTTTCGTTTAAACATTCGCCGATCGTGCTTTCGCTTGAGCCGCACCTGAAGGTGTTTGAGGGATTTGACGCACTCGAAAACGATGATGAAACAAAAAAAGGTATGGACAAACATACCTATGCAACATATAAGGAATCGTTCAAGGCTGCCGCCGACGCAATGCACTCCCTTGTCGAAAAGGCTCAGCCGATTCGCATGGGCATTGTCGGCGTGGGCAACATGGGTTCAAGTCATATTCGTAATTTCCTCGCCGGAAAAATCAACGAAATGAGAGTTACCGCAGTCGCCGATATCAAGCCCGAAAGGCTCGAATGGGCTGAAAAAAATGTTCCGTGGGCAAAGCGTTATTCGAGCGCAAAGGAGCTTTTTGAAAGCGGAGAGTGTGACGCTGTGATTATAGCAGTTCCCCACTATTTCCATCCGCCCTATGTTATTGAGGCTCTCAAGAACGGACTTCATGTTGTTTCCGAGAAACCTGCAGGCGTTTATACAAAGCAGGTTAGGAAGATGAACGACTTTGCCGCAAAGAGCGAAAAGGTTTTTGCAATGATGTTCAATCAGCGCACGAACTGCGTTTTCAGAAAGCTTAAAGAAATTGTGGACAGCGGAAAATACGGTGAAATTCGCCGTGTGAACTGGATCATTACCGATTGGTATCGCACCCAGGCATATTACAATTCAGGCGGATGGCGAGCAACCTGGTCGGGCGAAGGCGGAGGCGTTCTTCTTAACCAGTGCCCGCACCAGCTTGATCTGTGGCAGTGGATATGCGGTATGCCGTCGAAAATCAGGGCATTCTGCAACGAGGGCAAATGGCACGATATCGAGGTTGAGGACGATGTTACGATCTATGCCGAGTATCCGAACGGCGCAACCGGCGTGTTCATAACCACAACCGGCGATTATCCGGGAACGAACAGATTTGAAATTACGCTTGATAAGGCGAAAATCATATGCGAAAATGCCGAAAAAATCACTCTCATAGAGCTTGATGAGGGATTGACGCATAATATACAGACGGCAAAGGACGGCTTCGTCAGAATCGGAAATCATACCGTTGAAGTTGAAACGGACGGAATAAACGAGCAGCATTCGGGAGTTCTCAATGCCTTTGCGGGAAAAATTCTTCACGGCACTCCGCTCGTTGCCGACGGCAGAGAGGGTATTAACGGACTTACGATCTCAAATGCCGCCCATCTTTCAAGCTGGACGAACGAAACGGTTTCTATTCCGTTTGACGAGGATAAATACTATGATTTGCTCATGGAGCATGTTAAGAACTCCAAGGCGAAGAAAAGCATTGTCGAGCAGGTTGCCGACGATATGAGCGATACATACTGAGGTGTTTTATGAGGGTTTCTGTTATTGGCTGCGGAAACATTGCGCAGGTTCATTTGGAGATACTTAGCTCCATGAAAGGGATTGAGATTTCATCGGTTGCCGATATTGTTGAGGAAAAGGCGGACAAGGCTGCCGAAAAATACGGCTGCAAGGCATATTATGACTACATAAAATTGCTTGATGAGGATCAGCCCGACGCTGTGCACATTTGCACGCCGCACTATCTCCATGTTGAAATGTCGGTCGAGGCGCTTTCAAGGGATATCCATGTTCTTTGCGAGAAGCCCTGCGCCATGAACAGGGAGGAGCTTGCGAAAATCCGTATGGCTCAGCTCATGAGCACGCATGAATACGGCGTTTGTTTCCAGAACCGCTATAATCCGTCTGTCAGAGCGGTCAAAAATACGCTTGAAACGGGCAAATACGGAGCAATCAAAGGCGTAAGAGCCGTTGTTCAGTGGTGCAGGAACGAGGATTATTATTCCGACGACTGGCATGGCACTCTCAAAAAAGAGGGCGGCGGAGTTGCGATAAATCAGGGAATCCACACGCAGGATCTGCTGAGATACCTTGTCGGCAGCGATGTTGTCAGCGTAACGGGTCATGTTTTCAACGACCATTTGAAGGATATTATCGAGGTTGAGGACACGGCTCACGCAAGGCTTGTCTTTAAAAGCGGAGTGATAGGTCTTTACGACGCAACGACGGCTTTCGGACTTAATGCGAAGCCCATAATAGATATTTTCTGCGAGAGAGCGACATTGAGGGTCGAGGGCGACAATGCTTGCGTTATGCACAAAGACGGCGAGATAGAGCTTCTCGGCACAGAAAACGGTATTGCAAGAGGCAGGGATTATTGGGGTAGCGGACATGAAGCATTGATACACGATTTTTACGATTGCATTTTCTCGGAAAGCCATTTCCCAATAGATTCTCATGAGGGCGGCAAGTCCGTTGAGGAGCTTGCGGCGATCTATGAGTCCTCCGAGAGCGGAGAAGAAGTGATTATCGGAAGGAAGTGATCATATGCAGATGACAATGCGATGGTTCGGCGGTGACAAGGATACCGTTACGCTTGAACAGATCAGGCAGATCCCGGGTGTGACGGGCGTTGTTCCTGCGCTGCACACTTTGCCGGCAGGAGAGGTGTGGCCGCTTGACATGATTCTTGAGATGAAAGGTGAGATCGAAGCGGCGGGACTTACAATGGAATGTATCGAGAGCGTCAATGTGCACGAGAGTATAAAGCTCGGCGACAGCGACGCCGATAAATATATCGAAAACTACAAGGAGTGCATCCGAAATCTTTCAATGGCGGGAGTAAAGGTGATTTGCTATAATTTTATGCCCGTTTTTGACTGGACGAGAACCGACCTTGCAATGGATATGGGTAACGGCGCAACCTGTCTTTGCTATGACGGTAAGCAGGTTGAGGGCAAAAGTCCCGAGGATATGTTTAAAGAGATCGATGATAACTCGAACGGCTATGCAATGCCCGGCTGGGAAACCGAGCGCATGGGTGAGATAAAGGAGCTGTTCCAAAAATATAAAAATATCACGCATGAGGATATGTGGAGAAATCTCAAGCATTTTCTTGAAGAAATCATTCCCGTTTGCGAGGAATGCGATGTTAAAATGGCGATCCACCCCGACGATCCTCCATGGGATATATTCGGTTTGCCGAGAATTATTAAAAATATTGAAGATATAAGACGCTTTCTGAAACTCGTTGATTCCCCTTGTAACGGCTTGACCTTCTGTACAGGCTCTCTCGGAGCGAGTGCGGATAACGATTTGCCGTCGATGATAAGGGAGGTCGGCGACAGGATTTATTTTGCGCACCTGAGAAATGTGAAAATCTCAGGCAGACGGTTCAACGAGACATCACATCTCTCCCGTGACGGAAGTCTTGACATGTACGAAATTGTCAAGGCACTGCAAGAGGTCGGCTTTGACGGCTATGTCAGACCTGACCACGGCAGAATGATTTGGGGCGAGGTCGCGCGACCCGGCTACGGACTCTATGATCGTGCGCTCGGCTGTGCCTATCTCAACGGACTGTGGGAAGCGGTTGAAAAGAATAGATTATCGGAGTGATTTTTTATGACTAAGCATGAAAGTCTTAACGGAAAAGTGGCTGTAATAACGGGCGGTGGCGGAGTGCTCTGCTCGGGCTTTGCAAAAACTCTTGCCGAGCAGGGTGTAAAGGTTGCCGTGCTTGACCTTAATGAGGATGCGGCAAAAAAAGTTGCCGACGAAATAAATGCAAACGGCGGAACGGCGATAGCCGTCGGCTGCAATGTTCTTGAACCCGAGAGCATGAAAAAGGCGAGAGATATTGTTGCCGAAAGGCTCGGTATCTGTGATATTCTCCTCAACGGTGCGGGTGGCAATAACCCCAAGGGCACGACGACAAAGGAGACGCTCGAAAAGATCGATCTTGTAGAAAAGAACGAGAATGTTAAGACCTTTTTTGACCTTGACCCGGAGGGGATATCGTTTGTTTTTAACCTCAATTTTCTCGGAACGCTCATTCCGACGCAAATTTTTGCCAGAGATATGGCGGAGAAAGAGGATAGCTGCATTGTAATGATAACCTCGATGAACGCTTTCCGTCCGTTGACAAAAATTCCTGCATATTCTGCGGCAAAGGCTGCGGTTGCGAACTTTACTCAGTTTATGGCGGTTCATTTTGCCGGCATGGGTATAAGAGTCAATGCCATTGCTCCGGGCTTCTTCTCAACGAAGCAGAATAAGGATCTTCTATGGAATCCCGACGGTTCACCGACTGCGAGAACCGGAAAAATACTTGCCGCAACGCCGATGGGTCGCTTTGGCAAGCCGGAGGAACTTTCGGGCGCACTTCTTTTCCTTTGCGACAAGGAATATTCCGGCTTTGTAACAGGCACAACGATAGCCGTTGACGGCGGCTTCAACGCATATTCGGGAGTATAAAATTGAGGTGATGAAATGGCGGGTCTTGTCAGCATAATTATTCCTATATACAATCTTGAAAATTACATAGAGTATTGCC
>CAVJDU010000009.1:6337-73034 GCA_963648385.1 uncultured Coriobacteriaceae bacterium
GCGAGTATGTTATGTTCGTTGACGGAGATGATTATATTCATTCGCAGATGGTTGATATTATGGTAGACACTGCACTGAAATCGAAAACAGAATGTGTATTTTGCGATTCTATGAGAGTTAACAACTATAATTCGGAAAGCAGTAAAAAGACGATTAACAAAATTGATTTTCAATGTGATTCTTATTCAAACCTATGCGCATTATCGAAAGAAAATATTGAGTATGGGCAAATGGTATGGGGAAAACTTTTTGCTCGAAAGAATATTGAAAACTTAAGATTCAAATTGGGCTGTCTTGTATCAGAGGATGCTTTGTTTTCTTTTACATATTTAACGCAAAACATGCATCAAAAAATTGCAATTGTTCATTTTCCGTTGTATTTTTATTATAATAGAGATGGCTCGGCGGTTAACAGTAAATATACAGATAAACATATGTGTTGGATACTGGCACGAGAAGATATTCTTAAATTATTTTTAGAAACAAAAAACAACTACTTGATAGCTAATGGATTAGAAGGTTTATTTTGTTGTATATCAATTTTGTTGGTAAATAATATTGGAACAAGCAGTGAGGAGTTTATAAAACAAAAAAGTTATGAAATTGGAAAGAAATATTTAGGAGAACTGATTTCACAGAGAAAAATATCTATAGTAAAAAGAATATGTATGATTTCACTTTTCTTTCTTCAAACAAAATTCACCAAAGTATATAAGCAGATAAGAATTATGATTGATCGCAGTATGAAGGAAGAATATGAGAGAAGAGCAAACGAAAGGATATGATTGCCGCTATGAATTCACTTGTCAGCATAATTATTCCTATATACAATCTTGAAAATTACATAGAGTATTGCCTTAACAGCGTGGTCAACCAGACTTACAAAGAGCTGGAGATCCTCTGCATCGACGACGGAAGCACGGATAAAAGCGCAGAGATCGTAAAACGCTTTGCCGCATCCGACGGCAGGATAAAATATTTTTATCAGGAAAATGCCGGCGTTTCCGCAGCAAGGAATAAAGGCCTGGACGAAGCAAAGGGCGAGTATGTTATGTTCGTTGACGGGGATGATTATCTGCATTATCAGGCGGTTGAGATACTTTATGAAGGCATGATAAAGGAAGATGCCGATATTATTGTATGCTCGCACTTCAAAATCACAGACTATTTCAGCGAAAAAATGCCGTATATAGAGCTTCCAAAACCTGAAAGAACAAGTCATGAAGCACTGTTTACCGAAAAATACAACAGCGTTGCAGGCAAATCGGCGTGGGCAAAGCTTTACAAGATGAGCATTGCACGGTTGGAGAAGTTTCCGATAGGCATCACGAACGGTGAGGACGGATATTATTTTATTCTTTTGCTCAATCATAATCCGAAAGTTTTTTCGGTAGATTGTCAGCTTTATTACTATTATACTCGTCCGAATTCGACCGTTACATCATGCTTTTCCATAAAGCGTTTCACAATGACATATTCGTTCGATATGCTTTGCGAAAGGCTGAAAGATTCGCCGAATTCGTTTTTAAAAAAATATTGTCTTCAATATCTGTTCCAGTCGATTTTTTACAACAGGACGCAGGCAATCGGAACGCAATGCGAAAAAGAAGTTTTGTCGGAGTCGAAAAGAATAGGCAAAAAGTGGCTTGGAGATTTTCAAAGGAATAAAGATATTTCGCCGCTCATAAAAGTAATGTTCACGGCTTTTTTCTATTCAAGACCGATTTACGAGCTTGCAAGAGCGATACAGGATCCAACAATGTTTGATTTTTATAAAAACAGGCGAAAGGGTGAGGCTTGCAATGGAGCTTAAACTCAGAAAAAAAGAGGATTGCACTTTTGATATGATATCCCTCGGCGAAATCATGCTCAGGCTTGATCCCGGAGATTCGAGAATAAGAGCGACCCGTTCATTCAGAGTATGGGAGGGCGGCGGCGAGTACAATGTCGCAAGAGGACTTCGCAAATGCTTTGGGCTTAAAACGGCGGCGGTTACGGCACTTGCCGATAACGAGGTGGGCAGGCTCGTTGAGGATTTTATGCTCCAGGGCGGAGTCGATACCTCGCTGATAAGGTGGGTTAAGTATGATGGTATCGGAAGAACCGTCAGGAACGGCTTGAACTTTACCGAAAGAGGCTTCGGAATCCGAGGCGCACTCGCTGTTTCCGACAGGGGAAATACCGCAGCTTCTCAGCTCAAGGAGGGCGACATAGATTGGGATCATATTTTCGGCACTCTCGGTGTAAGATGGCTTCACACGGGAGGAATTTTTGCCGCACTCTCAGACACGACCGCAAGAGTTGTTATCGAGGCCGTTAAATCGGCAAAAAAATACGGAACGGCGGTTTCCTATGACCTCAATTACCGTCCGTCTTTGTGGAACGATATCGGCGGCAAGGCGAAAGCGCAGCAGGTCAACAAGGAAATTGCGAAATATATTGATGTCATGATCGGCAATGAGGAAGATTTCACCGCATGTCTCGGCCTTGAGGTTGAGGGCAACGACGATGATTTGAAGAAGCTGAATATTGACGGCTACAAAAAAATGATGGCAAAGGCGGCGGAGCTTTATCCCAATTTTAAAGTTGCGGCTTCGACGCTCAGAACAGTCAAAACCGCCACCGTCAATGACTGGAGCGCAATTTGCTGGGCGGACGGCAGAATTTTTAACGGTCTTGACCTCAAAAATCTTGAAATATATGACCGTGTCGGCGGCGGCGACAGCTTCGCTTCGGGTCTGATCTACGGCCTTATGGAAACGGGCGATCCGCAGAGGGCGGTCGATTACGGCGTGGCGCACGGTGCGCTGGCAATGACAACGCCGGGTGACACTTCAATGGCGACTAAAGCCGAGGTCGAAAGGATAATCAACGGCGCAGGCGCAAGAGTTCAACGATAGGAGTGAGAACATGGATAAAGAAAATATTCTTATGAGGATTCAAAATTGCGGCATCGTTGCGGTGATCAGAGCCGAAAGCACCGACAAAGCGGAGCGTATAGTTGACGCCTGCATGGAGGGCGGAGTTGCGGCAATAGAGCTGACTTTCAGCGTTCCTCATGCGGACAGAGTTATTGAAACGCTCTCGTATAAATACGACCCCAAGGATATAATTCTCGGTGCAGGTACGGTCATGGACGCCGCAACGGCAAGAATAGCCATGCTCAGCGGTGCGCAGTACATAGTCAGTCCGTATCTTGATCTCGAAACGCTCAAAATGTGTAATCGCTACAGAGTGCCGATGATGCCGGGCATTATGTCTGTTTGTGAGGCTGTTACGGCGATGGAGAACGGTGTGGATATTCTCAAGGTTTTCCCCGGCGATCTTTTCGGTCCTAAGATAATCAAGGATATTCTCGGCCCGATCCCGTATGCAAAGATGATGCCGACCGGCGGAGTCAATGCCGATAATGTCGGCGAGTGGATAAAGGCGGGGGCGGTTGCCGTCGGAGCAGGCTCATCGCTTACGGCAGGCGCAAAAATCGGCGACTACAAGCTTATTACGGAGACGGCGAAGAAGTTTGTTGCAAATATAAAGGCCGCAAGAGGCTGACTAATTTAACAGAATGAGGTAAATCTATGTTTGTAGACATAGCAAAAATTAAAATCACAGCCGGTGACGGCGGCAACGGTGCGGTTGCGTTCAGGAGAGAAAAATATGTTGCCGCAGGAGGTCCGGACGGCGGCGACGGCGGCAGAGGCGGAAACATTGTTTTCAAGGTTAACGACAATCTTTCGACTCTTGCCGATTTTCGATACAAAAGAAAATATAAAGCCCCGAACGGCGCACCCGGACAGTCGGGCCACAAGAGCGGCAAAAAGGGCGAGGATCTGATAATCGAAGTGCCGAGAGGAACGGTTATCCGTGAGCAAATGACAGGAAAGGTCATGGCGGATATGTCCGATGACGATGAGTTCATAGCCGCAAAAGGCGGCAGGGGAGGATGGGGAAATTCCCATTTCAAGACCCCGACCCGTCAGACTCCGAGGTTTGCCAAGCCTGGCACACCCGGCGAGAGCTGGGATGTTTCGCTTGAATTGAAGCTCCTTGCCGATGTTGGACTTCTGGGCTTTCCGAATGTCGGAAAATCAACGCTTATTTCGGTTGTCAGCGAGGCTAAACCAATTATCGCCGACTACCATTTCACAACGCTTACCCCGGTGCTTGGAGTTGTTTCGATGGGCGAAGGCAATTCCTTTGTTATGGCGGATATTCCCGGACTTATCGAGGGAGCAAGTGACGGTGTAGGACTCGGCCATGAGTTCCTCCGCCATGTTGAACGCTGCCGTTTGCTTGTTCATATCGTTGATGCGGCAGGCAGCGAGGGCAGAGATCCTATTGAGGATTTCAACAAGATAAACGAGGAACTTGTCAAGTTCAATCCCGATATGGCGGACTTGCCGCAGATAGTTGTAGGCAACAAGGTCGATCTTGCGTCGGACGAGCAGCTTGAAAAGCTCGAAAAATATTTCATCGAGCGTGGATATCAATATTTCACCATGTGCGCTCCGATCGCAGAGGGCACGCAGGAGATCGTCAACGCCGTTGCCGCCAAGCTTGCGACGCTGCCTCCGATCAAGAGGTACGAAAAAGAGGAGATACCCGCCGAGTTCTTCGAGAAGAATTCCGACGGAAGATTTACAATAACCGTTCGTGACGGAATTTACTGTGTTGAGGGCGAGTGGCTTCTGAGAATACTTCAGCGCTGCGACCTTGACGATTACGAATCGCTGCAATATTTCCAGCGTGTGCTTCATTCAAGCGGAATTATTGATGCGCTTACAGAAAAAGGAATTCAGGAGGGCGACACGGTCGAGATTTATGATCTTGAGTTCGACTTTGTGCCGTAAAATATATGGAACGATTTTTGAAAGACAGGGAAATAAAGCCCAATGAATTAAGTCCCTTGACACTTGCCTTTATCGGTGATACGGTTTTTGATCTGCTCGTTCGTGAGGAGCTTATCTGCGAAGCAAACAGACCGGCAAACGATCTGCATCATATGGCGGTTGAGCGTGTCAGGGCGACGGCGCAGGCAAAGGGCGTTGAAAAAATCATGCCCGTTCTGACCGATGAAGAAACCGCCGTTTTTAAGCGGGGCAGGAATGCGAAATCGGGACATCAGCCGAAGAATGTCAGCCGTTCGGATTATCATATGGCAACGGCGATGGAGACGCTTTTCGGCTATCTTTACCTCATGAACAGAACCGACAGAATTCTGGAGCTTTACAATTTGATTTACGGTTAAGGAGGACTGCTTTTGCAAAAGGACAATTCGCTGATCAGGGATTTCAAAAAGTACAGTCTGAAAAAGTTTGTCATTGACAATGTGTATTTCGTTATCGGCTGCCTTTTGTATTCGCTGGGGGTCAATATATTTGCGATCCCAAACAACATAGCGCAGAGCGGCATGACCGGCGTTGCGATAATTATTAACTATCTGTTTCCGCAGTGCCCGGTCGGCTTGACCGGTTTTGTGCTCAATGTTCCGCTGATAATCCTTGCGTGGATATTTATAGGCAGGTTTTTCACTTTCAAAACTCTGTGGGTAACGGCGGTACTTTCGGTGATAATCGACGGCGTGAAGCTTGCGATGAACAAGGGCTTGATAGGAGCATATCAGGGCGATAAGCTGCTTGCTTCAATATTCTGCGGTGCAATGTGCGGTGCAGGAATTGCGCTGATCATCGTGAGGGGCGCAACCTCGGGTGGAACGGATGTTCTCGGCAGACTGCTCAAAAAGATTTGGCCGCATATGTCGATCGGCAGAATGATAATGCTCTGCGACGCGGCGGTGGTCATAGCGGCTGCAATCGTTTTCAGAAGTATCGACAGCGTGCTCTATGCTGCAATTCTTATCTTTGTTTCGTCGAAGGTAATGGACTTTATTCTCTATGGTACGGGCAACGGCAAAATGCTCTATATTTTCACGAAGAAAAAGGGCAAGGATATTGCCGAAGCGATCACCCAAAGAGGACACAGGGGAGCAACGATCATCGAGGGCAAGGGCGGCTACACCGGAGAGCTGAGCGAGCTTGTTATCTGTGCCGCAAGAAGCCATGAGATACCGAATATCAAAAGAATGTGCAAGGAGATCGACCCCGAAGCGTTTATAGTTATGTCCGAGGCAAACGAGATTCTCGGTTACGGCTTCACTCCGCCGGCTTTGGACGATTAAATATTGAGTAGCCGATGATAAAATCGGTGTTTACTTGACAAATACGGCTTATGAGTATATAATTTAAAAGTTAATGCAATACCGCACAACTGAGATGTGCGAATTGCGCAAGGCGTGCGCTGCGATTTGTGCGTTATCGCCTTGAAAATTACGAGGGATTTTTGAAAAAAATCCCGACAGGAAATGGTGGTTTTATGTCAGGACATTCAAAATGGAGCACGATCAAGCGCAAGAAGGAAAAAACCGACGGTGCTCGTGCAAAGGTGTTTACTAAAATAGGTCGTGAGATCTCGGTTGCCGTTAAGTCTGGCGGCCCCGATCCGACAGTCAATTCAAAGCTCAAGGATGTTATTGCAAAGGCAAAGGCAAATAATGTTCCGAACGACAACATTGAGCGTATCATTAAGAAGGCGGCAGGCGAGGGTAGCGCCGATAACTATGAGGAGATCATGTACGAGGGCTACGGTCCGTCGGGAATCGCAGTTATTGTTGAAGCTCTTACCGATAACCGCAACCGTACTGCCGGCGATGTCAGACATTATTTTGACAAGTACGGCGGAAATATGGGTCAGAGCGGCTGCGTTTCTTTCATGTTCAACCGTTGCGGCGTGATTACGATCGAGGCGGAGGATGTTGACGAGGAGAAGCTTATGGAGGATGCACTCGAAGCGGGCGCAACGGATTTCATCACCGATGATGAGGGAATCTTTGAGATCCGCACAGAGCCGAATGACCTCGGCGGTGTTCGTGACGACCTTGAGGCAAAGGGATATTCTTTCCTTTCCGCAGAGGTTGAATATGTTCCCACAACCTACACCAAGCTCACCAATGAGGACGACATCACAAACATGACGAAAATGCTTGATATGTTTGACGATAACGATGATGTTCAGAGCGTTTGGCATAACTGGGAAATGGACTAACGGCGAAATCGGATAACGATGAAATATCTTTATTTTTGGCTTATTATAATCAACATAATAACCTTTGCCGTGTTCGGTATAGATAAGAAAAAGGCGATAGACGGCAAGTTCCGTATCAGTGAGGCTACGCTATTCGTTTTCTCTCTCCTCGGTGGATCGTTCGGCGGACTTATTGCCATGTATGCCTTTCACCACAAAACACGGAAATGGTATTTCAAATTTGGAATTCCGCTGATCCTTATCGCATGGATCGCATTGATCGTTTGGCTTGCTTATCAAAATTTGATATAATTATTCGCATCTTGAGGCTTAGGCTTCGGGGTGCGTTTTTTAATAACGGTAATTGATTTATTTCGGTATGCTTTACAAATTCAAGCTCTTGTATATTCTTAATCAGAAAGAGCTGGTTTTTTATGTCGAATTATGTTAGAATAAGTCGAAGCTTTGAAATTTTGAGCAGTTAACAGCAGTATTGGTTGTTACCTTGAATTCGGAGGAATGAAAAATGTCGAAAAATTATGTTCTTTACAACCCTTTGGCGGGCAACAAAAAATGTGCCGATGAGATAAAAAACATTGAAAGGCTGATTGACGGCGAGATCGTTTATTGCGACATGACGAAGTCCGAAACCTATAGCGACGCCCTGACGAAAATGCAAAGCGGGGATATCCTCATCGTTTGCGGAGGCGACGGAACGCTGAATCGTTTCATAAACCTGCCCTGTGATTATTCGGAGAAAAACGAGGTTTACTATTTTCCGATGGGCTCCGGCAACGATTTTGCCCATGAACTTGGCCGCAAGTACGGAGATAAGCCGTTCAATATAACGAAATATCTGAAAAATCTGCCCGAGGTAACCGTTAACGGCAAGACCCACCGATTTCTTAACGGTATTGGCTACGGAATTGACGGCTATTGCTGTGAGGTCGGCGATAAGCTCAGAGAAACGACCGAAGGCAGCATCAATTACACGGCGATTGCAATAAAAGGTTTGCTGTTCCACTATAAGCCGACGAATGCAACCGTCACGGTTGACGGCGTTAAGCATGAATTCAAAAAGGTTTGGCTTGCACCGACGATGAACGGCAAATTCTACGGCGGAGGAATGATGCCGACTCCGAATCAGGACAGATTGGGCGGGAAGCTCTCTGTGATGGTGTACCATAACATAGGTAAATTAAAGGCTCTGGCGATTTTTCCCTCGATATTCAATGGCGAACACATCAAGCACAAAAGTAATGTTACGGTTCTTGAGGGCAGGGAGATAACGGTCGAATTTGACCGCCCGACGCCGTTGCAGATAGACGGCGAAACCGTTCTCGGCGTTTCGTCATATACAACAAGGGTTCATCATTACGACAAGGTGAACGCATAAAAAATAACGGACTGTCGAATTTTAAGGCAGTCCGTTATTATAAGTGCATTTATGTCATTTTATTTTTTACCCTTGAGAATCGGCGAGATTTTCGGATAGATCGCAAAGGCTATCGCAACGCTGATAAGTCCCTTAACAAAGGTGAACGGAACATTGAAAATCAAAATTGCTTTCCAAATCGAGTCTACGCTCGGAAGGATCTCACGGTACAGACCGAGAATGACCTCCTGCGGAGCGATAAGCTTGAAATAAATCGGATAAACAAAGAAAAAGTTGATAAAAAAGCTCATTGCCGCCATCGCAAAATCGCCGACCATTGCGCCTATAAACGCAAACCTGCGGTTGTGGCGGTACTTGTAAAACATACCTGCGACGAAAACAAAAACCGCACCGTGAATGAAGTTGGAAAGCTCCCCGACCCCTGCGGTTTGAGTCGCAAACAGATGAATAAGGTTCTTGACAAGGCAAACGGAAACTCCGCAGATCGGACCGAAAGCGTATGAGGTGATAAGCGCAGGTAAGTCGGAAATGTCAAGCTTGATAAATGACGGTATAATGGGGATCGAAATTTCAATAAACATCAGCACCGCCGAGAGAGCCGACATTATCGCCGTTACCGTTATCATTCGCTGACTTTTGACTTTTGTGTTCATAAGCAACACCCTTTCAATGAATTTTTCAGTCAGAGTTGCCAACGAACAAAAAATGCCCCGTACAAAAATCTGTACGGGACTTCTATTTCAAGAATACAAATCTTCTCTCATCCGGACTGTACCGTCGGCTTCGGAATCTCACCGAATCAACTTTCGCTCACGGGCTTGTGGAACGAATCCCATTACCGTCGGTGGGGAATTGCGCCCCGCCCCGAAGACAACTGTTAACTTAGTTATATTTTAGCACCGTATCGGAAAATGTCAATGCTTTTTGCGGCGAATTTGGATAAAATTACAAATTAAATATTGACCTCAACGCTAAAAAAAAGTATAATAATATGGTTATAGCGGTTACCAAAGTATGAAAGAAGGCGGAACAATGGACAAAAATAAGCGTGACCATAGCATTATCAAGCTTTTGCAAATTGCTTCCGTCATCAGCTTTATTCTTTGCATAGTTTTTATCGTTTTGCTCGTGCTTTCAAAAAACAGCGACATTCAAATATGGTACTCCAAATATCTTGAATATCTTGCTTCGGGCGAATATAAGGTTGAGCACATGAGCAACAAATATTCCGTTTTTCTCATAATTATTTTTTTATATGCGTTCAAGGCGGTTTTTCCGCTGTATCTTTATCCCGTTTCGGCTCTCTGCGCAGTAACCAGTGCCGTGTTCCCCTCGTATTTTTCAATTCCTATAAATCTTATGGGACTTTCGGCACTTTATTCCATCAAGTATTTTTGGGGTGCAAAGGTCGGAGCAAACGGCGTCCAGAATCTTCTTCAAAAGAGCGAAACCGTGCGCTATCTCATTGAGCGTGACGGAAGGGGAAATCCTTGGGTATTGGCGCTTTTTAGGCTTGTTCCGGGAATTCCCGTCAATCTGGTCAGCAAGCTTTACGGTGCAATGGGCTTTAAGTTCGAGTATTTCCTTTTGCTTTCGCTCATCGGATACGCTCCGCTGCTTATTTCCTACACATTCATCGGTCGAAATGTGTTCAACCCGCTGTCAACGGCGTTCCTGTTGCCGTTCATTTTATTGTTCCTGTTAATGGCGGTATCAATGCTTGCCATAAGTAAAATAGTTCAGATCCAGTCACGGAGGAGGAAAAATAATGGCTGATGCAAAAACATTGAAATCAAAGCTTGCCTCGGGCGAGTTCGACGCAAGATTAAAAGAGGTATATCTCAGCGACAATGCTGTTGAATATCAAAAAGAGAGGGATTCTGCGCTGCTTGATGAATTTGTTCGTCTTTTCGGCGATAACGATTCAATTGAGTTTTTTAGCGCACCGGGAAGAACCGAGGTCGGCGGAAATCATACCGACCATAACCACGGCAAGGTTCTTGCCGCAAGCGTTGATCTTGATGCGGTTGCCGCCGCAGTTAAGCGTGACGACGGAATTATTATTGAAAAATCATGCAGATATGACGCTATCGAAGTCGATATAAATGACCTTGAGGTGCGCCCTGAGGAATTCGGTAAGGCCTGTTCGCTTGTCAGGGGAATGTGCGCTGGCTTCAAGGAGTACGGATATAATATCGGTGGCTTCAATTGTGCAAGTATGAATCGTGTGCTTTCCGGCTCGGGACTTTCGTCCTCTGCGGCATACGAGGTACTTATGGGTACGATTCTTAACTATCTTTATAATGACGGCAAGGTTACGCCCGTAGAGCTTGCGAAGATCGCCCAGTATGCCGAAAATAAATTTTTCGGCAAGCCGTGCGGACTTCTCGATCAGACGGCAAGCTCCGTCGGCAGCTTCATAACGATCGATTTCAAAGACCCTTCTCAGCCGATAATCAAAAAGGTTGATTTTGACTTTGTAACCTGCGGTCACGCTCTTTGCGTTGTCAATACCGGCGGAGATCACGCCGACCTTACCGACGATTATGCGGCGGTCAGAAGCGAGATGGAGAGGGCGGCAGCGGTGTTCGGCAAGAGTGTTCTCCGAGATGTTGACGAGGAGGAATTCATGAAGAATATCTCGCTCGTCCGTGAAAAGGTCAATGACCGAGCCGTGCTGCGTGCGATGCATTTTTACGGCGAAAACAAGCGTGCCGAGGCTGAGGTCGAGGCTCTTGAAAACGGAGATTTCGAGAGTTTCAAGGATCTTGTGACCGAGAGCGGTCGCTCGTCATATATGTATAATCAGAATGTATATACCTCAAAGAATCCGGAGCACCAGAATGTTTCGGTTGCGCTCGCAATGTGCGAATATTTGCTCAAGGGTAAGGGCGCATGGCGAGTTCACGGCGGCGGATTTGCCGGAACTATCCAGGCTTTTGTTCCGCTTGATATGCTCGATGAATTCTGCGAGAAAATGGAGGCCATTTTCTCCAAAGGTTCATGCTATGTTCTTTCGGTAAGACCCTTCGGCGGAATCAAGCTCTTTTGATGCAGCTTGAGCGATAAAAACAAACACCCGACTTGCAGTTTACAGCTGACAGTCGGGTGTAATTTTGTCTCAAAATGATATTTTCATAATGTTTTTGCCCAGAGCGGTGGATTTGGATTCCTGCTCAAAGACCGCATAGTAATCCCTGATGTTCGTGACATCGTTTATGGAAAGCAGAAGCTTTAGGATATGTTCACGGAAATCCGGGATCGTGAGAAGCTCAACGGCCTTTTCAAAATCGCAGCGGACGCTTCTCGTTGTTCCTCTGATCGAAATGCCGTGCTCAAGCACCATTCTTGTGTTGAGTGGAACATTTTCGTTCGCAACGCCCGAGAGAATCAGTTTTCCACCGGAATAGAGCTTGTCTATCGCCTGATTTGCGGCTATGCCGGATGCGTTTCCGCCGACGGCTTCAATTGCAACGGACATTCTCGGGAGAGCGTCGATATCATTCGAGTAATAAACATTTGCAAAGTCAAACATATCAAGCTTTTCCTTGTTAAGACCGACTATGTTGACCTCGCAGCCGAAGCCGTACTTTGCAACAAGGGAGATGATGTATCCCATTATTCCGTCGCCCCAGACGGTAACGCTCTTGACGCAGTCGCCCTCGGTGAAGCCGGCACGCCTCATTGCGCAGCAGCCGACGGAGATTAGCTCGGAGAAAACGGCCTCGGGACCGATTTCGTCGGGAATCGGGATCATATACTCATGCTCAAGGTCGATAAGCTCTTTTGAAAATCCGTCATAGTTGCTGGAGCAAAACTTTGATTCGGGGCAGTAATTGTCAAGCAAACGAGGGTTGTTCCTTACGCAGACCTCGCACTTTGTTCCGTCACAATCGGATTTGCGGCAGGGGAGAAGAACAACACGCTGACCGCTCTTGAATTTGCCGCTTTTGTCACGAACGACAACGCCCGTTGCCTCATGGATAAGGCTCATCGGAAATTTTCTTTTGAGTATGCGCAGGCTTCTGTTACCGAGATAGTAACGGATATCCGCCTTGCACACGGCGAGATAGTCGGGGCGAACAAGAACATTGTCGTTTCTGATGTCCTCGACGAATATTTCAAATCTTTTCGGTTCTGTAATTTTGTAACTCTTGGCGAACAAAATCAACCAATCCTTTCTGCCTTATCTTCCGGCTCTGACAATGGATTTAACAAGGAGAAGATCCTCCATTGTCGTTATTTTCATGTTGAGCTTATCGCCCATTGCCATGCCTATCTTAACGCCTGCCGAAAGTACAAGACCGCAGTCGTCGGTCATAACGGGACGCTTGTCCTCGGGAATTGCAAAATAGTCGTCATAAGCTTTTCTTACAACGGAATATTTGAAAGACTGGGGAGTTTGACCGAGATAAAGCTCTTTTCTCAGAGGGATCGAGTCGAGCGTTTTTTCGTCAACGCTCTTGATGATCGTATCGTGTGCAGGAATTACCGTATCGCATGCACCGAATTCCTTGACCTTTTCAATGTTTTCATTGATGATTTTCTGGGAAACGAGCGGTCTGGCGGCGTCGTGAATTATAACATAATCGTCGCCGTTGCAATCCTTTTGAATTGCGTTGAGCGCATTGAGGGAAGACTCCTGGCGTGATGCGCCGGCATCTGCGACCCAGCGAACCTTGCGAATGTCGTATTCCTTGAGCCACATCGAAAGATCCTCTTGCCACGCCTTGACGCATACGACGCAGATTGCGTCGATCTTTTCGTTGATTTCAAAAGCCTCAAGGGTATGGATGATAACCGGCTTGCCGTAGATATCTATAAACTGCTTAGGACGGTCAACCATGCCCATGCGGCTGCCTGAGCCGCCCGCAAGAATTACTGCTATATTCATAATGCAATTACCTCAATTCGTAATTTTTTCACCTTGTATGTTGCGTATCAATCAGATCCGTAACCTCTTAAATTATACTATACCCTCTTTTATTTGTCAACAAACCCGTAGAACGGAAACTATCTGTATTTTACGGTTGAAAAAAGTTTTATTATATTGTATAATTAATTATAAATATAGTTTTACGAAATTAGCGTTGCCTAACAAAGGGGGATAGTATGGTTTTTTCATCGACAACATTTCTGTTTCTGTTTCTGCCGATCGTCTTAATAGCATATTATAACCCTGTTTTTAAGTCGCTGTCTTTTAAAAATGCCGTGCTTATTGTTTCAAGCATTTTCTTCTATGCGTGGGGCGAGCCGAGGTATGTTCTTCTGATGCTCGGTTCAATTTTGATCAACTGGGCGCTCGGCTTGGCTGTTGAAAAAAATAAAACAAACGGCAAGGGTAAAACGGCACTTGTATTTTCCGTTATAGTCAATATAGGAATGCTTTTTGTGTTCAAGTATCTGACTTTTACCCTCGAAAACATAAATTCGTTGCTGCATACGCATATTGATACGCTTAATATTACGCTGCCTATCGGTATTTCATTCTTTACATTCCAGGCTATGTCGTATGTTATAGATGTCTATCGTGGCGACGGAGAGGTGCAGAAAAATCCGTGCAATGTTGCACTGTATATTTCTTTCTTTCCGCAGCTTATTGCAGGTCCCATCGTTCGTTATCAGACAATTGCCGACCAGATAAAGGAGCGACACGAGAATTTTGACGAATTCACAAACGGTGCATATCGCTTTATGATGGGCTTCATAAAGAAGGTGCTTATTGCAAATAATGTTGCAATAGTTGCCGACGGAATATTTGATAATGAGGTTGGGTCTGTTTCCTCTGCGTGGCTTGGCGCACTTGCCTATACTCTGCAAATTCTTTTTGATTTCTCCGGCTACAGTGAAATGGCAATCGGACTCGGAAAGATGTTCGGTTTTGAATTCCTTGAAAATTTTGATTATCCGTATATTTCAAAATCCGTCTCGGAATTTTGGCGCAGATGGCATATTTCGCTCGGTACATGGTTCAGAGATTATGTTTATTTTCCGCTCGGCGGCAGCAGAGTCAAGAAAAAATCCCGATTGGTGTTCAATCTTTTTATCGTTTGGACGCTCACGGGTATATGGCACGGTGCAAATTGGACATTTGTTGTCTGGGGCTTATTCTATTTTGTTATTCTGGCTTTGGAAAAACTTACCGGATTTTCCAAAAAACTTGGATTTTTCAGCCATATTTACACGCTGCTGCTTGTAATAATCGGCTGGGTAATTTTCAGAGCGAAGAATATTGCATCGGCATGGGATTATCTCAAGGATATGTTCGGCTTCGGCTCGCTGCCATTGATTGACGGAACGACAAAATTCTATCTTTCAAATTATTGCTTCTTCCTCGTGCTCGGTTTAGTTTTCTGCTTCCCGATAATCCGCACGGTAAAGAGCAAAATGAAAAAGAATAAACCGATATATACACTTATTTACGGAATTGTATTGACTGTATTTTTCCTCATTTCGGTTACATACACGGTCAAAGGAACATATAACCCGTTTATTTATTTCAATTTCTGATGGAAAGGACGGCGATTATAAATGAAAAAATTTAAATCAAAATATATCATCGGAATAGCGTTCATTTGTATAATCGCTTTCTTTTTCGGCTCGGTTTGCTATAGGGTATACATGGCAAAACGCTATTTTGATTACGGCACGGGAGCTGCCGAAACCTCCTCGGAAACCGCAAGCACCGGTGATTTGTCGTCAACCGTTTCGGTATGGCAGGAAAAATATCCTTTTTCCGACGAATATAAATTTGTTCCGACGCAGCAGGAGTCTGCCGAAAGCGTTGAAGTGACCGACAGCACCGACTCTAAAGGCACATCGGCGTATTTAACGGCAGTCAATAAATTTATAAACAGCGTCGATTATTATACGACCAAGCTTCTTCCCGGGAGAATGAAATATGTCGAAGCAAATGCTCTTTTCAACAAGACTGTCGGAATGAATATCATCAGCGGAACCGAATCGGTCGTTGTTATGAAAAACGGATATTTGACATTTGAATACGGCTCGGCATCAGACGCACGGGAACAGGCAGAAAGTATCAAATGGTTCAGCGATATTATGAAAGAAAAAGGAATCGACTTCATGTATTTTCAGTATCCGGCAAAGGAAAAGGAAGGGGACGACCAGCTGCCCGACGGCATAGTCGATACGGTAAACATATCAGCCGATAACCTCCTTGATGGGCTTAAAAAAAACGGCGTAAAGTGCAGCGATCTGAGAACTTCTTTGGCAAAAAAAGACGACGATTGGTACTCGAATTTCTTTAAAACAGACCACCATTGGAAACCCGAAACGGGAGTTTGGGCGGCAGGGCAGATCCTCAGCGGACTCAATTCCGAATTCGGACTCTCTCTCGACACAAGCGTGGGTAATATTGAAAATTACAGCATTGATGTTTACGAAAAATATTGTCTCGGCTCTCAGGGTAAAATCGCAACGCTGACTTATGCCGACCCGGAGGATATAAGCATTATTTATCCCAAAAAAGCGACAAGCGTTACCGTTCAATACGATACCGACGCTCCGAATACCGGTCGTTTTGAGGATGTTATTTTTAACAAGACATACCTTAACAACACGGACTATTATAATTACTCGGCGTATTCCGCTTATCTTAACGGCAATAAGGCTCTGACCAGAATAACAAATAATGACTGCAAAAACGGGAAGAAGATTCTTGTTATCGGAGGTTCGTACAATAAATGCGTCGTGCCATATCTTTCTCGGGCGTTTGAAAGTACAACCCTTCTTGACAGACGATATTTTGACGGCAGCGTTATTAATTATATCGAAAAGACGAAGCCGGACATTGTCATCGTGGCATATACTCCGACGCTCATCGGCTCTGTTTACGGTCACTCGGCGACATTTAATTTTGAATAACTGCTTTACTTTTATGTTTTAGTGTGATAAAATATACAACTGAAAGGATAAGGTAACCGGTGATAATTGTACTCCGGTTTAATCATCGGTCACTAAGCAGTTTATAGAAATACGGAGATGTATATACATGGAAAAAAATCTAAGAGATAAAAATATTGATTTTTTTATTCAGGCGATACTTCAGCTTAAAACCGCTGATGAGTGCTATGATTTTTTCGAGGATCTTTGCACCGTGAACGAGTTGAAGTCGATCTCGCAGCGAATCGTTGTTGCCAAAATGCTTCGTGAAAAGAGGGTTTACAGCGATATTGTCGAGGAAACGGGCGCAAGCACGGCGACGGTCAGCCGCGTCAACCGTTCGCTTCAGTACGGTGCGGGCGGCTATGATCTTATTTTTGAACGAATGAACGGAGAAAAAACGGAATGAGCGGCTACAATGCATTTGCAAATGTATATGACAAGCTGACGGATAATATCGAATATGAAAAGCGTGCCGATTATATCAGTGCGCTTTTTGAGCGTTACGGGGTCAAGGGCAAAGAGCCGATTCTTGACCTTGCCTGCGGAACGGGAAGCCTGACGATCGAGCTTGCCAAGCGTGGGTTCGATATGATAGGAATTGATTCGGCATATGCGATGCTTTCTCAGGCGCAGAACAAGAAATACGAGAATAATGTAGACGTCCTTTTTCTTTGTCAGGACATGACCGAACTTGACCTTTACGGAACTATCAGCGGAGCGGTTTGTATGCTTGACAGTCTCAATCATCTTGAAAGCGCAGCGGAGGTTGAACTGGCAATAAAAAAGGTCGGGCTTTTTATGGAGCACGACGGAATATTTATATTCGATGTGAACACGGTATATAAGCACAGGGAGATACTTGCCGACAATACCTTCGTCTATGACTGTGATGATGTTTATTGTGTCTGGCAGAACAGCCTTAATGAGGACGACAGCGTGGATATTTCGCTCGATATTTTTGAATATGAAGACGGAGCTTATTATCGCAGCACGGAGGAATTTTCGGAAAAAGCATATCCGGCAGAATATTATAAAAAATGGCTTGCCGATGCAGATTTTGAGCTTTTGAATATTTATGATGAAATGAGCGACCGAGAGCTGAACGATAAGACTCAGCGCGCCGTGTTCGTGGCTCGGTACAAAGGATATAAAAACAGAGGTTAGTCTAAGCCTATTTTCGGAGGTGTGAAAATGAATAAATTGGTAAGATGCATTTCAAAGGATGGCGCACTCGTCGTCATGGCAGCGGACACGACCGATATGGTCGAAAGGTCGCAGCAGATACACAAGACTTCGGCGGTGACCTCGGCTGCGCTCGGCAGACTGCTGACCGCTTCAAGTCTTATGGGCAGTATGCTCAAGGGAGATAACGAGAGCGTTACGCTGCGAGTTAACGGCGGAGGTCCGGCAGGTACGGTCATGGCTGTTTCGGACAGCAGTGGCAACGCAAGAGGCTATGTTCAAAATCCCGTCGTTGAGATTCCGCTCAATTCAAAGGGCAAGCTTGATGTTGCAGGCGCAGTCGGTATTGACGGCTCGCTGACCGTTATCAAGGACCTTTGTCTGAAAGAGCCTTATGTCGGTCAGATTCCGCTTGTGAGCGGCGAGATTGCGGAAGATATCACAAGCTATTATGCGATCAGTGAGCAGATCCCGTCTGTGTGCGCTCTCGGTGTGCTGGTCAATCCCGATCTTTCTATCAAGGCGGCAGGCGGATTCATCATTCAGCTTTTACCGACGGCGACGGACGAAACGATAGACGCCGTTGAACGCAGCATAAAGGATATCCCGTCGGTGACGGCAATGCTCTGCGACGGACTCAGCCCGGAGGATATTTGTAGAAGGGTTCTCGGTGAATTTGAGCTTGATGTTCTTGACGCATCAATGCCGGAATATAAATGCAACTGCTCCCGTGAAAGGGTGGAGGCTGCTCTGATTTCAACCGGCGCACAGTCGCTTGAGGAACTTTCAAAAGAGGAAAATACAGAGGTTTGCTGCCAGTTCTGCGACAAAAAATATGATTTCAGCGGCGAAGATATAAAAAGACTGCTGAAATCCGCAAAGGAAAAATGATTTCGACGCATACCCCGTGAATATGTTATGAAGTGAGCCGTCTGCGCCGATTCCCGGTGTTACGACTCACTTTTTTCGATGTAAACTCGGGTTTACACGCTTTTTTAAGAAAGTTGAGTCGCTTTTTTGAAAAAAGACAAGCCAAGTTGATAGACATTGAGCGGAAAAATTGGTATAATGCTTGTTGTAAAGACCATAATGCAACCACCGAAAGTCGAAAGGGGTAAGACGATGAATATATCGGAAAAGATTCAGATCTTGCGGCATGATAAGGAATGGTCGCAGGACGAGCTGGCGGAGAAGCTCGGCGTTTCCCGTCAGTCGGTTTCAAAATGGGAGTCGGGCAAGGCTCTGCCCGATTCGGAAAAAATTCTTGCAATGGCAAAGCTTTTTGATGTTTCTACCGATTTCCTTTTAAAAGATGAGCAGGAGCCTGTTTTTGTCGATGATGAGCAAACGGAGGAACAGGTCGAAGCTCGATCGAACGAATCAACGAGCGAGGACGGCGAAAAGAAAAAGCGTAAGCTTTCGGGCAAAAAAATCGTTGCGATCGTTGTTGCCGCCTGTATTGTTATCGGGGCGATAACTCCGCTTTTCTTCGGCGGATATTCGGCTTTCTTTGCAAAGATAAGCGAAGACCCCGTTCAGTATCCGTATGTGCTCGTGCATGGCCTCGGCGGCTGGGGACCCGAATCTCAGATCGACCAAGCTTCGCCGTATTGGGGCAGCTCAACGGGTAATCTTGCGGAATATCTTAATTCCGAGGGCTACAGCGTCAGCGTTGCTTCGGTTGGTCCGTTTTCAAGCACATGGGACAGAACCTGCGAACTTTACGCCGAGCTGACGGGTACGAAGGTTGACTATGGCGAGGCTCACAGCAAGGAGCACAATCACGAGAGATACGGCAGAGAATACACTGCTGAGAACGCCATCGTTCAGAATTGGGGCGGCAAGACTAAGAGGGGACAGCGTATAAAAATCAATCTTATCGGTCACAGCTTCGGCGGCGAAACGGTAAGGCTTCTCGTTTCACTCATGGCATACGGTGACGAGGCTGAAAAGACAGCGACGGGCGACGATACATCGGGGCTTTTTACGGGCGGCAAAGCGGATTGGATAAACAGCGTTACAACGCTTTGTTCCCCGCATAACGGTTCAACACTTTTCTATGTCGTTGACCAAGGCAAGCTTGTCAACATGGTTCTCGGTCTTGTCTATGCCGCAAGCGGAGTTGCAAAGACGGCGCAGATCGGCGATTTTTATGATTTTCGTCTTGAACAGTTCGGCATGAGCGGTGCTTCGACGGAGAGTCAGGCTGAGTCGATTATCAACACGATCTTCAGCGAGGGAACGGACAACGCCGCATATGACCTTTCGCCCGACGGAGCGCAGGAATTGAACAAGAAAATTAAGCTTGTTGATGATGTTTACTATTTCTCGTATTCATATTTAACAACCGAAACGAGTGCTCTGACCGGCAAGCAGATTCCGAAAAGTTCAACGCTTCCCGTTTTGATTATCCCGGCAACGCTCATGGGCAGATATTCGACAAACACCAAAACCGACTTCAAGATCGACGAAACATGGCTTCCGAATGACGGACTGGTCAATGTCATTTCGGCGAGATATCCGATCGGTGACGAATATCGGGAGTATGATGCGCAGAACATTGCCAAGGGCGAGTGGAATGTTATGCCGACCTTGCCCGGCGACCACGGAACGGTTATCGGTATGAATGTTGGCGCAGAGGAAACGCACAATTTCTATGACACACTTTTCAAGATGATCGACTCTCAGCCGAGAGACAAAAAGTATTATATTTTTTAATGGGGCGAACATATGAAGATTCTTTTTAAAAACGCAGATATACTTGTAAAAAATGATAATTTCAGCGTGATCTCAAACGCTTTTCTTGCCGTTGACGGCGACAGAATAACCTACATCGGCGAAAAAGAGCCGATTGGCGAATTTGATGAAACAAAGGACATGAGCGGAAAATTGCTCATGCCCGGACTCGTCAATTGTCACAATCACTGTCCGATGGTGCTTTTGCGTGGAGTGGGCAGCGATCTGCCGCTTCAGCAATGGCTCTTTGACACAGTTTTCCCGATCGAGGATAGGCTCACCGCAGATGAAATAAAGGCAGGCAGCGAGCTTGCGCTGCTTGAAATGATATCGGACGGCACAGTCAGCTTTTCGGATATGTATTTTGAGCCTGAAATGACGATTCGGGCAGTTGCCGAGTCGGGCATGAAGGCGAATATCACACGACCCGTTCAGTCCTTTGACCCGAGCGAAACGCCCGACCAATCATATCGAATGAAGGAAGCAATCGAGCTTTACGAAAAATATAACGATACCTTTGACGGCAGAGTGCTGATTGATTTCTGTATTCATGCCGAATACACCTGCACCGAGACGATAGCAAGGGCATTTATCGAAAAGGTGAATGAACGCAGCGGTAATCTGCATATTCACCTTTCCGAGACGAAAAAGGAGCATGACGAGTGCGTTGAAAAATACGGCAAAACGCCGGCAGAATGGTTTGACAGTCTCGGCGGCTTTGATTCCTCCGCCTTTGCTGCCCATTGCGTATGGCTGACCGAAAGCGATATGGAACTTTTCCGCCGCAAGGGGGTAAGCGTTGCTCATAACCCGACAAGCAACATGAAGCTTGCAAGCGGCTTTGCACCGATTCAGAAGATGCTCGATATGGGTATAAATGTCGCTCTCGGTACTGACGGAGCTTCGAGCAACAACAACCTGGATATGTTCGAGGAAATGCACATCGCTTCGATAATTCATAACGGTCATATGCTTGACGCAACGGTTATGAACGCCGATACGGTTCTCAAAATGGCGACCGTTAACGGCGCAAAGGTTCAGCGCAGAGAGGGCTGCGGCGAGCTGAAGGTTGGCAACAAGGCTGATATTATCGCCGTATCGCTTGACGCACCGCACATGATTCCCGCGCTCGATAAAAAAGCTCTGTTGACCTATTCGGCGCAGAGCAGCGATGTTTCAATTACAATGGTTGACGGTAAGATTCTTTATGAAAACGGCGAGTATAAGACGCTCGACAAGGAAAAGATCTATTTCAATATCAACAAGGCTGTTGAGAAGCTTTATAAGTAAGAGGTAACGAAATGGAAAGAATGGACAAGAACTTGGCTTTTATGCTGAGGTATGAAAATGTTGCATGGTACGAAAATGGCAAGGTTAGAATCCTTGATCGACGAATTTATCCGAGAAAGGTTGAATTCGTGACCTGCAAAAATCATCATGAGGTTACTCAGGCAATCAAGGACATGGTAACTCAGAGCGCAGGCCCGTACACTGCGGCGGCTATGGGAATGGCACTTGCCGCTTATGAATGTAAGGACAAAACCGAGGCGGAGCAGATAGATTATCTCACCGAGGCTGCATATACGATTTCGCACGCACGCCCGACCACCGTTCAGCGCATGACGCTGATCACGGGCGGTTGTCTCGATGCGGCCAAAAAAGCGATTGCGGCAGGGGAGAATGTCAGTGAAAAAATCGTTGAGCATACCGTTGAAGCGAACAACCTCCGCTACAAAAAAATCAACCTTATTGCCGAGCATCTCGTCGATATGTTCCCTCAAAACGGAACTGTAATGACTCAGTGCTTCGGCGAAACGATAGTCGGCATGATGCTCAAGGTTGCAAGAGAGAGGGGTAACAACATCAGGATTTTTTGCCCCGAGACAAGACCGTATTTTCAGGGTGCAAGGCTGACGGCGACGGTCTGCCATGAGATGGGCTTCGACACGACCGTTATCACGGACAATATGCCTGCATTTGTAATGAAAAAAGAAAATGTCGATGTTTTCACCTCGGCAGCCGATGTTATCTGCATGGACGGTCATGTTGTTAATAAGGTCGGTACATATCAGATCGCCATTGCGGCGAAGTACACGGGAATTCCGTATTTTGTAACAGGTGCGCCCGACAGAGGACACACAACGATCGACACAGTTAAAATCGAGATGCGTGACCCCGATTTTGTGCTTCAGGCAATGGGGGTAAAGACTGCCGCAGATGGACTCAAGGGCTATTATCCCGCATTCGATATAACGCCGCCCGAGCTTGTCAGCGGAGTTGTCACCGACACGGGAATCTACACACCCTACGACCTCGAAAGCTATTTCAAAAAGGGTACGATGGGTAAGTTCGAGATGATATTGTAATAGGGTAAACGGACTCGGACATACCGCAGGGGAGGCAAAAAATTCAAGGAAAATATTGACAGCCTAATAGAGAACAGCGTTGAGATTAAATAACCGGCGGTGAAAAGATGTTATCTAAATTTAAAATAATGTTTGTTTGTCACGGCAATATATGTCGCAGCCCGATGGCAGAGTTTATAATGAAAGATCTTGTAAAAAAGCAGGGGCTTGAGGATAGATTTGAAATTGTTTCCTCCGCAACGAGCACGGAGGAGATTTGGAACGGAATCGGCAACCCGGTTTATCCGCCGGCAAGAGCCGAGCTTGCAAAGCATGGGCTTTCCTGCGACGGCAAAAGGGCGGTTCAGCTCCAAAAAAGCGACTACGGCAAATACGATCTGTTCGTCGGCATGGATGGCGCAAATATAAGAAATATGATACGAATTTTCGGTAGTGACCCGAACCGAAAAATACATAAGCTTATACCCTCTATACAAAAATGCGTCAGGATGCAAAAGTAAAAAAAGCCGCCAAGAGCAATGACCGTCAAGTGTATGAGCGGAGTATTTTCCCCGGCATTTTTGACACAACTGCGCAGCAGGCCTATATGGAAAACACAGAGGCTTATGAGCAGTTGTTCCTTGATGCGGAAAAGTATCGAATCATCCAGCAGGCGCTTGCCGAGCGACTCTATCGCGAGCTTCACGGAGATTCAAAATAATGGAGGTGCAACATGGCTATACCGAAGCTGAAAAGGCAGGACATCCTTGATGCCCTGAAATTCATCGATGAGAACGGCGTTCCAGAACATAATGTGAGCGTGAAATACCTGCTTGTATCTGAGGATGGGAAAAAGTATCCGCCAAAGTATGTAGTAGCCGTTGCTGATCACTTGGTACGCGGCGTAGAAATTTCCACTTCAGGCTTTAACGCCGTTGAAGCAAAGAATTATCTGGAAGGTCAGGGCTTCAACATCGAAACAAAGCAACAGGAAAAATATGAGCTTACTATTACTGCAGAAAGCGTTGTGTCCACGGATGAGCGCTTTACAATGGATAATCTGAGCCTTGGTGATAACTATAAGCCTCTGGATGCCTATTTTAAGAGAGCAAGCGGAGATATAATCAGGCGTTCCTACAGCAAAGGCGAAAGGCGCAACTCCAACCAAACCATGCCGCGTATCGCTTGTCAGGTATTTGAAAAGCAGCTTATCGCGTTGTCCATAGAGGCAAAAGAGTCTTTCCCAGTATGCAGATACAAGTCCGATAGCGAACTCATATGTGGCATTTATCCGAGTGTAGACGACTTTAAAAGGTATCGCAACACATTAGAGTACCTGACATACGGTTACGACAATGGTCGCCAGTTTGTTATCTATTGCTGGAATATCTTTTCCACAATTATTTTCGTTCAGGAATGTCTGAAGCGTTTTGGCGAACCTGGGGATCAATTTGTATTGACATACCGCGAAAAAGACGAGAAAGAGAATGTGGCGGCAGAGGCAGAAGCCGCCGCACAGGAAGAGCTTGTTCAACAATTCAAAGGATACAGAAATCCCTTTTCTTCAATGCTGATTGAATCAAAAAATCTGATTTTCAGAGGCGCGCCCGGAACCGGAAAGTCTTACCTCGCCAAGGAGATCGCTGCGGATATTATCAGCAACGGATATTTTGACGATTATACACTACTTACGGGCGAGCAGAAAAAACAGGTGGAATTTGTCCAGTTCCATCCAAGCTACGACTACTCTGATTTTGTGGAAGGTCTGAGACCAAAGCTCAACGACGATGGCACAATGGGATTTGAATTGCAGGATGGCATTTTCAAGAAGTTTGTTGCCCGCGCCAGAAAAAACTATGAGGATGCACAAAAATCCAGAGAAACGGTGGAGAAGGAAGTCTCGGTTCAGGAATCCATGACGGAGTTTTTCTCCAGCGTTGAGTTTGGTATCGATACATTTAAGACGATCAATGGAATTGAGTTTACCATTACCGGTGTAGATGACGGGCATATCAATATTTCTATTCCCGGAAACGCATCTGTCAACAGGCTTGCTCTGAATCTGGATGAGGTTAGAAAGATGCTATCGTCCGGACAGAAGTTCGAGAAAATAAAAGATGTTACAACCTTTTTCGGAAAGACTTTTGCTACGCAAGGCGACTCCTATGACTTTGCTATCTATAAAGCTATCAAGGCCAAGAAAGTCACGACTTCAAAGACAAATGCGAAACAGGAAGAACTGAAAAAATACATATACATCATCGACGAGATTAACCGCGGCGAGATTTCAAAGATTTTCGGAGAGCTGTTTTTTGCAATAGACCCCGGTTATCGTGGCAGAGCCGGAGAAATCTCAACGCAGTATTCCAATCTGCACTCTGACCCTGACGAAAAGTTTTATATTCCTGAAAATGTCTATATCATCGGCACCATGAACGATATCGACCGCTCTGTGGACAGCTTTGATTTTGCCATGCGCCGTCGCTTCCGTTTCGTGGAACTCAGAGCGGATGAGCGCCTTGAAATGCTTGCGTCGCTGGAAAACGAAGAGTTGGAGGCTGAGGCAATTAGAAGGATGGCTGCGCTCAATAAGGCAATCGCAGAAGTTGAGGATCTGAATGAAAATTATCAGATTGGAGCGTCTTACTTCCTGAAGTTGAAAACACTTGATTTTGACCAGCTTTGGACTGATTATCTGCAACCGCTCCTACAGGAATATATTCAAGGGATGTACGATGAGGAAGGGATTATGAATCGCTTTGCGAAAGCATACGGTTATCAGAAACCGATCCGAGGTGATGAAAATGAGACTGCTCAGGATCAAGGATAATTCACAGCATAAAAAGGATACTTTTTCTCAAATACAAAAGCTGACGGGCAAAATCGCCGATAAAACATTGGAGCAGCTTGAGCGCGAGGGCGTCTTTGTGTTCCCTGAGACCATAAAAAACGCAGAGGATATCACGGAGGATCAGATGATTCTTCAAAGCGTTAATGACAGCTATCGCTCCGGCAATGTTATGGGCTTTCTTGGCTATGGTGATGAACGGCTCATCATTGAATCGCGCTTCTGCGGAGACGGTGAGGACTACTTTTTCCAGTACCTTTTGGACAATGTTCTGGATTTTCCAAATATCGTTGATTTGGAATCTGACGCCAATCAGGATAATCGACTGTTCAATTTTCTGCTGTTTCTGTTTCCGTATTATCTAAAGGCTGCTATGCGGAAGGGCTTATTCAAAAAGTATGTCCGGCGCAGATACAATGACGGAGATATAAAAGGCACGATTGATGTTGCGAGGCACATAGAGAAGAATACCCCGTTTATAGGGAATATAGCGTACAGTCAGCGTGAGTTTTCTTACGACAACAGTCTGATGGAACTGGTGCGGCATACCATAGAGTTTATCAAAAGAAAGCCATACGGAAACAAACTTCTTATCAAAGTGAAAGATGAGGTAAAACTCGTTATAGATGCGACTTCGGGATATCAACCATACGACAGGCAGAAAGTCATTGAGCAGAATAAAAAGAATACTGTCCGCCACGCTTATTTCAGAGAGTATCTCGCTTTGCAGAGGCTGTGTCTCTTGATCCTTCGGCATCAGAAACATCAAATCGGCACTGGGGCGAGGCAGATATACGGCATCCTGTTTGACGGTGCATGGCTGTGGGAGGAATACATCAATATACTGGTAAAGGATGTGTTCTATCACCCGATGAATAAGGGAGGCACAGGTGCTCAGCGACTGTTTGATGGAAATGTAGGGCTGATCTATCCTGATTTCATCAGCCGGAATAACGAGATGCGAATCATTGCCGATGCCAAGTATAAGCCGATTGATAACATTGGCAATCGGGACTATCTGCAGGTACTGGCCTATATGTTCCGCTTTGACGCCAAGGCTGGTTACTACCTCTATCCTGAGGCGGAGGGTGCGGATGATTTGAAGCTGTGGATGAATCGTGGCTCGACCTATGAGAAAAATGTTGTGCCGCGTGACGACATCAGCGTTACCAAGCATGGCTTGAAAATACCCGTAGGCACAATATGTTACGCCGATTTTGCCGAAAAAATGAAAATACACGAACAGGAGTTTGTGAGTGCTTTGGGCTTTTGATTTACTTCCAATTTAACGATTACCCCTATAATTCAACGATTACCCCAGCAGTATAACGATTACTCCTATAATTTAACGAATACCCGATAATTTAACGATTACAGCGGCGCAGAACGCCGCAACAACTGCATAACTCATAAAACCCCGCCGTGGAATTGCTCCGCAGCGGGGTCGATTTTTGAGCCGAAATGTCTGAAACGCCTGATTTCAAGCGGTTTTCGGGCACAAAAAAGTCCACCGTAATTCTATCAAAATTATGGTGGACTTATGGCGGAGAGTTAGGGATTCGAACCCTAGGTACATTACGTACACAGCATTTCGAGTGCTGCACCTTCGACCACTCGGACAACTCTCCGTGTATTGATTTTAATTCGCCTACTGACAGGTAGGACGAATCAAAATTATGTCATGTCAAACAATGTTTAGGCGATTTGCACACTGTATTTATTTAACAACGGATATTTTACCAAAAAAAGTTATGCTTGTCAATAAATAAATCAAAAAAAGCGTATTTTACCTCCAAAAAAGCGGGTCATAAGCTTTATTTTTTAAAAGCGGTGTGATATAATTAAGGCTAAACTGCGCAAATTGAGGAGCACACCTTGTTCGCTATTCATACAACTCAATTGTGCGATATTGACTTAACCGGTGTGATTATAATATTGATGGGAGGTTTTGCGATGGATCATTTTGAGCTGGTTTCGCCGTTCGAGCCGATGGGCGATCAGCCGCAGGCAATCGAGGAGCTGACGGACGGACTCAAAAAAGGATATATGGAGCAGACGCTTCTCGGCGCAACGGGTTCGGGCAAGACCTTTACAATGGCAAAGGTTATCGAAAAGCTGAACAGACCGACGCTCGTTTTAGCCCATAACAAGACTCTTGCCGCTCAGCTTTGTTCGGAATTCAAGGAGTTCTTCCCGAAGAACGCCGTTGAATATTTTGTCTCGTATTATGACTATTATCAGCCCGAGGCATATATTCCGACGACTGACACCTATATAGAAAAGGATTCAGCGGTGAACGATGAAATAGACAAGCTCCGCCACTCCGCAACCTCGGCGCTTTCCGAACGCAGAGATGTTATCATCGTTGCCAGCGTTTCGTGCATTTATTCCCTCGGCGATCCGATTGATTACCGGAGTATGGTTATTTCGCTGCGGACGGGCATGGAGAAGAACCGTGACAAGCTGATTAAAAAGCTTATTGAAATACAGTACGAGAGGAATGATATCAGCTTCACCCGTAACAAGTTTAGAGTCAAGGGCGATGTTGTTGAAATTTTTCCCGTTTATTCAAACGAAAACGCTTTCAGAATTGAATTTTTCGGCGATGAAATCGACCGAATAAGTGAGATAAACGCTTTGACGGGGCAGGTAAAAAGCGTGCTTTCTCATGTTGCAATTTATCCGGCTTCGCACTATGTTGTTTCGCCTGAAAAGATGAAAAACGCAATAACGAAGATTTATTCGGAAATGGAGGAGCAGGTCAAGGTTTTTCAGTCCGAGGGCAAGCTGATCGAGGCTCAGCGGATAAAGCAGAGGACGGAATATGACATTGAAATGCTTCAGGAAACGGGATTTTGCAAGGGCATAGAGAATTATTCTGCGATTATGTCCGGCAGAAAACCGGGCGAACCTCCGTTCACATTGCTTGATTATTTTCCTGATGATTTTATTCTTTTTGTCGATGAGTCGCATGTTACCCTGCCGCAGGTGAGGGGAATGTACGGCGGCGATAGGTCAAGGAAGGACAGCCTTATCAATTTCGGCTTTCGACTCCCATCGGCTTACGACAACAGACCGCTGACATTTGATGAATTCTACAATAAAATCAAGCAAAAAATATTTGTCAGCGCAACGCCGGGCGAGTTTGAACGCCAAAAGAGCGTGCAGATCGCCGAGCAGGTCATCAGACCTACGGGCTTGCTTGACCCCGAGATCTCCGTTCGCCCGACCGACGGTCAGATCGACGACCTTATTTCGGAAATCAATATGAGAATCGAAAAGGGAGAGCGTGTGCTCGTTACAACTCTTACCAAAAAAATGGCGGAGGATCTGACGGATTACATTGAAAATGTCGGCATAAAGGTGCGATATATGCACTACGATGTTGATACGATAGAGCGAATGAAGATAATTCGTGACCTGCGACTGGGCGAGTTCGATGTGCTGGTCGGAATCAACCTTTTGCGCGAAGGACTTGATATTCCGGAGGTGTCGCTTGTTGCGATACTTGACGCAGATAAGGAGGGCTTCCTGAGAAGCGAAACCTCACTTATTCAGACGATAGGCAGAGCCGCACGAAACGCAAACGGCAAGGTCATAATGTACGGCGACACGGTTACGGGCTCGATGGAACGAGCGATAAAGGAAACCTTGCGCCGCCGTGAGAAGCAGGAGAAATATAACGAGGAGCACGGCATTGTGCCAAAGACCATCAAGAAAGATGTCAGAGAGATACTTGAAATCTCATCGTCGAAGAATGACAAGCCGCATAGTCGCATGAGCCGTGCCGAAAAGGAACAGATGATCAAACAGCTTACCGCAGAGATGAAAGCGGCGGCGAAGATACTCGAATTTGAACATGCGGCATATCTTCGTGACCGCATCAATAAGCTTAGAGAGGACAAATAATGCGACAGAATAAATTGATCGTAAAGGGTGCGTGTGAGCACAATCTTAAAAATGTTGATGTTGAAATTCCGAGGGACAAGCTTGTTGTCTTTACGGGACTTTCAGGCTCGGGCAAATCGTCGCTCGCCTTTGATACGATTTATGCCGAGGGTCAGCGACGCTATGTCGAGTCGCTCTCGTCATATGCAAGGCAGTTCCTCGGTCAAATGGAGAAGCCTAAGGTTGACTACATCGAGGGACTTTCGCCTGCGATCTCCATCGATCAAAAAACAACTTCAAAAAATCCCCGTTCAACGGTCGGAACGGTTACCGAGATATACGACTATCTGAGATTGCTCTATGCGAGGGTCGGCATTCCGCACTGTCCCGTCTGCGGCAGAGAGATCTCACGCCAAAGTGTGGACACGATCGTTGACAGCATAATGGAGCTTGAAACCGGCACGAAAATTCAGGTGCTTTCTCCGATCGTCAGCGGCAGAAAGGGCGAATATGTCAAGGAGCTTGAAAATATTCGCAAGAGCGGCTTTGTCAGAGTGAGGATCGACGGGATAACCTACGATCTTTCGGAGCAAATCAAGATTGAAAAAAACAAAAAGCACAATATTGAAGTCATAGTTGACAGACTTGTTATAAAGGACGAGATAAGAAGCAGGCTTTCCGATTCCGTTGAAACGGCAACGGGTCTTTCAAACGGTCTGGTTATAATTGACGTTATCGGCGGCGAGGAGCTTATGTTCTCGCAGAATTATGCCTGCCCGGAGCACGGCGTCAGCGTTGAGGAGCTTAACCCGAGAATGTTCAGCTTCAATAATCCTTTCGGAGCTTGTCCGAAGTGCAGCGGTCTGGGCGTTTTTATGAAAGTCAACGAAAAGCTGATCGTTCCCGACCCGAATCTTTCGATTCGTCAAGGGGCAATCAAAGCTTCGGGCTGGTCAATATGCGACGGCGGAACAATTGCGTTGATGTATTTTGAAGCGTTGGCGGAGGAATATGATTTTTCACTCGATGTTCCGTATAAGGATTTGCCGAAAAAAGCGAAAGATGCCATTATGTACGGCACAAACGGCAAAAAAATCAAGATGCGGCGCAAGAGTGTTTACGGCGAAGGCACATACATGAAGGACTTTGAGGGAATTATCAACAATATTGAACGCCGCTATGCCGAAACAACAAGCGAATATTCACGCAACGAGATCGAGCAGCTCATGACGGCGGTCGAGTGCCCGGAGTGCGGCGGCGCAAGACTGAAAAAAGAGAGCCTTTTTGTTACCGTCGGCGGAATAAATATTTATGAATTTTGCAACAAATCAATCAAGGATGCGCTTGTTTTTCTTGACGGGCTGAAGCTCTCCCACAGGGACATGATGATTGCCGACGCTATAATTAAAGAGATAAAGAGCCGAATGAAATTCCTTGCGAGCGTGGGACTCGATTACCTCACGCTGACAAGAAGCTCGGGCACGCTCTCGGGCGGCGAGAGCCAGCGCATCAGGCTTGCGACCCAGATAGGTTCTTCTCTCATGGGCGTTTTGTATATACTCGATGAGCCGAGTATCGGACTTCATCAGAAGGATAACGACAAGCTCCTGAACACGCTCAAGGAGCTTCGTGATCTCGGCAACACACTGATAGTTGTTGAACATGACGAGGAGACAATGCTTTCGGCGGATTATATTGTCGATGTCGGGCCCGGTGCGGGAATCCACGGTGGCGAAATTGTCTGCGCAGGCACTCCGCAGGATATAATGAACTGCGAAAAATCGATAACGGGTCAGTATCTGAGCGGCAGGAAGAAAGTTCCCGTGCCGCAGAAAAGGCGAAAGGGCAACGGTAAATTTCTTGAGGTCAAGGGTGCTGCCGAAAACAATCTTAACAATATAAATGTAAAAATACCGCTCGGCGAATTCGTCTGTGTGACGGGTGTTTCCGGCTCCGGCAAATCGTCGCTTGTGAACGAAATAATTTATAAGCGTCTTGCCGAGAAGTTGAACGGTGCAAAACGCTTCCCGGGAAAGCACAGAGAAATGCTCGGAATCGAAAATCTTGACAAGGTCATTGATATCGACCAGTCCCCGATAGGCAGAACCCCTCGTTCAAATCCTGCGACCTATACCGGTGTTTTCGGCGATATTCGTGAGCTTTTTGCTATGACATCGGACGCCAAGAGCAGGGGATACACGGCAAGCAGATTTTCGTTCAATGTTAAGGGCGGCCGCTGCGAAGCCTGTCAGGGCGACGGAATCATGAAGATCGAGATGCACTTTTTACCCGATATTTTTGTTCCCTGCGAGATCTGCCGCGGCGCAAGATATAACCGTGAAACGCTTGAGGTCAGGTACAAGGGTAAGAGTATTTTCGATGTGCTTGAAATGACGGTTGAGGAAGCGGTAAACTTTTTCTCCGCCGTGCCGAAGATCCACAAAAAGCTTTTGACCCTGTTTGAGGTGGGGCTTGGTTATGTTAAGCTGGGACAGTCGGCAACCACGCTTTCGGGCGGCGAGGCGCAGAGAGTTAAGCTTGCGACCGAGCTTGCAAAGCCAGCAACCGGCAGAACGATTTATATTCTTGATGAGCCGACAACGGGGCTTCACACCGCCGATGTTCACAGGCTTATCGAGGTCTTGCAGAGGCTGGTTGACAAAGGCAATACCGTGCTTGTGATTGAGCATAATCTTGATGTTATCAAGACAGCCGATCATGTTATTGACCTCGGTCCGGACGGAGGCGACAAGGGCGGAAATATCGTTGCAACAGGCACGCCCGAAGATGTGGCAAAGGTTGAAGGCTCGTATACGGGTCAGTATTTAAAAAAGGTTTTATAGTCGAGGTGCAAGAATGCAGTATTATTTGATGTTGATAGCGGCGGCGGTTTTGCTTGCCGTAGATTTCGTGATACAAAAGGGATTTCAGAAAAGGACAGACGGCTCGGCATACGATTGTCTGATGTTTTCGTTCATTTTCGGTATTTTTGAAACTGCAATATTCTTTGCGGCGAACGGTTTCAAACTGAATTTTACACCGTTCACCTGCATAATGGGCACGGCGTCATCGGTGCTTGCCGTGACCTACATAATGCTCGGATTTTACATAATGAAAAGCGAATCGGTGGCATATTACACGCTGTTTGTAATGACGGGCGGAATGACCTTGCCGTATATTTGGGGTTTGCTGTTCCTCGGTGAGGAATTTTCGTGGTTGAGAACGGCGGGACTCGTGATAATCGCCGCTGCGATAGTGATAATCAATCTTGAAAAAAAGAGCTCGTCGCTGAAGATGCTGCTTGTCTGTATCTGCGTGTTTTTTCTCAACGGTACGGTCAGCATTATCTCCAAAGAGCACCAGATTCGAGCCGTAGGAGTTACGGAGCAGGATTTTATTGTTTACACGGGAATAGCGAGGGTGGTCTTTGCGGGAATTGCGTTGCTGTTTACCCACAAAAAGGTTAATTTAAAAAAGTATAATTTTAAAGCGATCCTTTTGGTGTTCGCTTCTTCAATAGTTGCCGGAGTGTCGTTTGTCTTGCAGCTGATTCCGGCGAAATATGTTTCGGCGACGGTCGTTTATCCGTTCATCACGAGCGGTAGCATTATTTTTACGGCGCTGGCGGGCAGAATTGCCTATAAGGAAAAGATAACAAAGAAAACGGCGATCGGTCTTGCACTGTGCCTTGTAGGAACTTGTATGTTTTTATGATTTCAGAGATCATCGGTATTGTCTTGGGACTTTATAAGACAAATGAACCGGTTTTTATTGTAATTTCTTTTACGCTGTGTTAGAATAGGTTTTAAAGCAACACCGTACAATTGATGCGCACGCCTTGCGCAATCCGCACACCCCAATTGTGCGGGATTGCCTTAAAGAAAATCCGAAAAAACAACGGGGGTATAAATTTGGCAGGTAAAATCAACATGAAAGGCTTTTGGCAGCAGCTCAGGCCGATGCTCGGCTACAACGCCGCAAACATTCTTTTCGGCGGCTCAACCTACATAATCAGCCTTTTCTTCATGTCGTATCTGACGGAGGTTGAGGGGCTTAACACCAAGCAGGCCGGCTGGGTCTTTGCTTTTGCTCATATTTGGGACGCAGTGACCGACCCGGCGATGGGTCTTATTACCGACAGAACAAAATCAAAGTTCGGCAAGCACCGCCGCTATCTGCTTTGGGGCATTGCGCCGATTTTTATATCATATTTCCTCTTGTGGAACTCGTTCGGACTTTCGCAGATCGTCAGCACGAATGTTATCACAGTATATTATACCTGCGCATATATGCTCTTTAACACGGCATACACTCTCGTTTGCGTTCCGTACACGGCAATGCTGCCGGAGATCGCACCCGAATATTCGCTGAGAACGCAGTATAAATCCGTCGAATACATCTTTAATTCGGTCGGAATGGTTTCTTCGTTCGTGCTTGTGTCGGCTGTTCTCGGCTTTACCGATGTTAAAACGCTTGAATCAACTCCCGAGGTCAGAAGCAAGTTCCTTTTCATGGGTCTTATCCTTGCGCTGTTCTTTTCGCTCCCGCTTCTGGTAACATTCTTTTCGTCCAAGGAGAAGGATTCGAGAGATATTGTTGTTCCTCCTGTCAATTTCCCGAATATGCTCAACGAGTACAAGCTTGTTTTCAAGAATAAATCCTTCAGGCAGTATTTTGCGCTCAGCACATTTTATTCGATCTCAAAGGGATTTTACAACAATTCCAACCAGTATTTTATCAAGCACGCCGCAAAGCGTTGGAACAAATATAATCTTCTTAACACCGTCTCCGGCGTTGCCGAGGCTTCGGGCTTCCCGATAAACTATGCCTTGACGATGAAATACGGCAAGCAGCTTTGCGGAAAACTGCTCGGTCCTATCATGATTATCGGACTTGCCGTTTCGCTCTTTGTTGACGAAAAAACTCCCGCATGGGTTCTTTATGCGGCTTCGGCGCTGTATTGCTTCGGCTTTTCCGGCGTAGGCTTTGTCGGAACGAATACCCAGCCCGATGTTACCGATGTTGACGAGCTTATAACCGGACGCCGCCGTGAGGGCGTCATCTCAACATTTTCATCGTTTATCAAAAAGACCATCAACGGCTTCATGGCAGCCCTAACGGGTTATATTCTTGCCGCATTCGGTTTCCATACCGGAGAGGGTGCGGTTCAGACTCAAATGGGTATGTTCGGTATCAAGTTTACATATTCGATTTTACCGATTATTTTTGCATTGCTTTCGATTATCGGAATTTATCGCTACAAAATGACAAAGAGCGACCACGAGCTTATAAAGAGGGCGATTGCCGAGAAGAGAGAAAAAGGCAGTGTTGACATTACTCCCGAGGAAAAGAAAATTTGCGAGGATATCGCAGGTCAAAAATGGGGCAATATGTGGATAGGCAAAGTCGAGATCCCCGAAGATCTTGCAAAGCTGACCGAGATAAACATATAATTATAAAAATAAAAACGGAGGAAAATTTATGACACGCTATGAATATGCAAAGGCAAAATATGCCGAGATAGGCATTGACACGGAAAAGGTTATAGAGACTCTCGCAAATGTCCCTGTTTCGGTTCATTGCTGGCAGGGCGACGATGTTACGGGCTTTGACTCGAAGCAGGCTCTTTCGGGCGGAATCCAGACCACCGGCAACTATCCCGGCAAGGCAACGACGCCCGAGGAGCTTATGGCTGACCTTGACAAAACATTTTCTCTTGTTCCCGGCGCAAAAAAGCTTAATCTTCACGCAAGCTACGCAATTTTTGATGACGGTGAATTTGCCGACAGAGACAAGCTTGAGCCTAAGCATTTTACAAAATGGGTAAAGTTTGCAAAGGACAGGGGAATGGGCATCGACTTTAACCCGACCTTTTTCTCTCACCCGATGGTTAAGGATAATCTTACTCTTTCTTCGCCCGACGAGGAGGTTCGCACATTCTGGGTGAACCATGGTAAGGCCTGCATTAAAATCGCCGAATATTTTGCAAACGAAACTGGTATTCCCTCGGTTATGAACATTTGGATTCCCGACGGATACAAGGATATCCCTGCCGACAGATTAGCTCCGAGAGCACGATTTAAAAAATCGCTTGACGAGATCCTTTCCGTTCCCTATGATAAGAGCAAGGTCTATATCACTCTCGAATCCAAGGTGTTCGGCATCGGTCTTGAGTCCTACACGGTCGGTTCTGCCGAGTTTGCTCTTTCGTATGTAAACTATAAGGACATAACTCCGCTCATGGATAACGGTCATTATCACCCGACCGAGGTCGTTTCGGATAAGATTTCTTCGCTTCTTCTTTTCAACGAGAAGATAGCGCTTCATATCACCCGTCCGGTTCGCTGGGACAGCGACCATGTTGTCCTCTTTGACGACGAGACGAAGGAGATCGCAAAGGAGATCGTCGCACATGACGCACTTGACCGTGTGTTCATCGCAACCGACTATTTCGACGCTTCGATCAACCGCATCGCAGCATGGACGATCGGACTGAGGAATGTTCAGAAGGCACTTCTTAACGCCCTCCTCACTCCGCATAAGGATCTTGCAAAGCTCCAGGACGAGAGCAATTTCACGAAGCTGCTTGCAACTCAGGAGGAGCTTAAAACCTTCCCTCTCGGCGATGTTTGGGCTGAATATTGTTCCCGTTGCGGAGTAATCGCCGACGGTTCATGGCTCAACGAGGTGGAGAAATACGAAAATGAGGTTCTTTCAAAGAGATAAATATTACCAATTTGTTAATTCTTTCATTTACCTCTTGAAAAATTGAAAAAAGCGGACTATAATAAATTAGCACTCGGAGATAAAGAGTGCTAATTTGTTTATTACAAGGTGATATATATGCGTACAAAACAGTTCAAGGCAGAGTCGAAAAAGCTGCTCGACATGATGATCAATTCTATCTATACCCATAAGGAAATTTTCCTGCGTGAGCTTATATCAAATGCGAGTGACGCAATGGACAAGCTCTATTATCATTCGTTGCAGAATAATCTTGCCCTCAACAGGAGCGATCTTACAATCAAAATTCAGCCCGACAAGGAGGCAAGAACCCTCACGATCTCCGATAACGGTATCGGTATGACGGGGGACGAGCTTGAATCAAATCTCGGAACAATCGCAAAAAGCGGTTCGTTCGATTTCAAGAACGATAACGAGAAGAAGGAAGATGTTGACATCATCGGTCAGTTCGGCGTCGGCTTCTATTCCGCTTTCATGGTCAGCGACAAGATCGAAGTCGTCAGCAAGGCGTTCGGCGACAGCGAAGCTCACAAATGGACATCAAAGGGTGCGGACGGCTACACGATAGAGCCGTGCGAGGCGGATTTTGACCATGGCACGGTAATTACTCTCTATCTCAAGACAAACACCGACGAGGACGATTACGAGCAGTTCCTTGAAGAATACAGGATAAAGGAAATCGTCAAGAAATATTCCGATTATATCAGATATCCCATCACGATGGATTGCACTCACAGCCATCTCAAGGAGGGCACGGAGGACGATTACGAGCAGGTGACGGAGACGGAAACGCTCAACTCAATGGTTCCCATCTGGAAGAAGAACAAGAATGAGGTGACCGCCGACGAGTACAGCAGCTTCTACAGGAACAAGTTCTATGATTATGAAGAGCCGGCAAAGGTTATACATGCAAAAATGGAAGGTCAGGTAATGTACAACACTCTGCTTTTCATTCCCCGTCACGCTCCGTTTGATTATTACACAAAGAGCTACGAAAAGGGATTGCAGCTTTATTCAAACGGCGTTCTTATCATGGATAAATGTGCCGATCTGCTGCCCGATTATTTCAGCTTTGTAAAGGGACTGGTCGACAGCGAGGATTTGTCGCTCAATATCTCCCGTGAAATGCTCCAGCATGATGTGCAGCTCAAGCTCATCGCAAAGAGCCTTGAAAAGAAGATCCATTCCGAGCTTATAAAGCTGATGAAGGATTCCCGCGAAACCTACGAAAAGGTTTATGAAGCATTCGGCACTCAGCTCAAGTTCGGCATATATAACGCATTCGGCGCAAAGAACGATACGCTCGGCGATCTGCTTATGTTCCGCTCATCGAACGAAAAGAAGCTGACGACGCTCAAGGAATATATTGGCAGAATGAAGGAGTCGCAGGATACGATCTATTACGCTTGCGGCGAATCCGTTGCCAAGATCGAGCTGCTTCCGCAGGTTGAGTCGGTCGTTGACAAGGGCTACGAGGTTCTTTATTTCACCGAGAATGTTGATGAATTCGCAATCAAGATGCTCAATGAGTTTGAGGGCAAGAAGTTTGCGAATATCTGCACCGACAGCATTGAGCTTGACAGCGAGGAGGAAAAAGAGGAGCTTAAAAAGAAGAATGAGGACGGCAAGGAGATGCTTGATTATCTCAAGGAGAGCATCGGAGACGGTGTCTCCTCGGTAAGATTTACCAATAAGCTTAAAAATCACCCCGTATGTCTGACCTCGGAGGGCGAGATATCTCTCGAAATGGAAAAGGTTCTCAATTCCATGCCGACCAATGATCAGAAGGTCAAGGCGAATATCGTGCTCGAGATAAACGAGAATCACCCGATCGCCGAAAAACTCGGTGAGCTTTATGAAAGCGACAGGGAAAAGGCCGGCAAATATGCAAAGATCCTCTATGCGCAGGCTCGCCTGATCGAGGGACTTTCCGTTGACGACCCGACAGAGCTGAGCAACATGGTTTGCGAATTGATGATATGACAGCTTCAGGCATCGCCGATAACCCGGCGGTGCTTTTTTGATATTCGCTCGATGTCGCAATTTGCACAAAAAGAAGCCTGTTTTTTTGTGATATAGCTCATTTACTTTTTCTCGCAAAAAAAGTATAATATAAGAAATAATCAGCTCGAAAGGGGTAGAATATCATGAGCAAAAAAAAGAAGGGCTCGGCCGATCCGAACGAGGAAATTGTCGAGACTAAAAAGGCTAAGAAAGAAAAGAAAGCCAAAAAAGAAAAAACTCCGATGGATATTGATTCAAAGAAAACGCTTGTCAAGAGCATTACCGCTTTCGTTTGCGTTATCGCAATATGCATTACCGCCGTTGTAAATACCGGCAAGATGTGCGATGCCGTAAAAAAGGCCTCGGAGCAGCATGGCGATTCTTCAATATCCGACACATCGGGCGATGTTGTTGATAACGGCGATATCGACGAAGTTCCGACCGATGCCAACGGTGAAGTCCCGACCGACGCTAACGGCGAAGTTCCGACCGATGCCGAGGGCGGCGAAGTTTCAACAGCTGCGGATTCCGGCAACAACAGCTCGACCGGCAGCGACACTTCCTCTGCACCGAAAACGACCGCTAATTCAGGTTCTTCGATTCCGACGGGTGTAGCTCAGATCGTTAATTATTACAACACAGCTACGGCTAAGGTCGCTTCCAAGAAGGCGCCTTTCAGCAAGACAAGAACAACGACCGAGAAGTCGTATGATTCCGGCGCAGCCCTCAAGGCTTCAAAGAGCATTGTTTATAAGTTCATGGGCGTCGGCGATGAAAATAAATTCAGCAAGAGCATCACTGCTGCGGAAGCCAACGAGTACAACAAGTATTTCAAGGCTTCAAAGCTCACGACGAGCGATGTCACGAGCGCAACCTGCACAAAGAGCGGCAGCAACTATACCATCACGCTTAAAATCAAGGACGGCTCAAGCTCCGTTAAGGGCGGCAAGGTCGTTTCGTCAAACAACGCTCCGCTCGACAGAAGCGGACTTGCCTGCGGCGATAACGATAAGGACTATTGGGATCACAAGACGGCGGAGAATGTTATGTCCGCTATCTCCGAAGTTCCTCTTTGCGGCAGCGCAAATATCAGCGAGAGCTACAGCGGCGCAGTTATTACGGCGGTTGTAAACGCTTCAAACGGCAACCTCGTTTCTCTCAACGCAAAGTTCGACTTTAAGTTTGAGCTTTCGAGCGTTATGGGCTCATCGGGTACGGCTACCGCTTCGTCTGTTGTAAACATGACAGGCTTCAAGATGTAACAAACTGAAATTCTCAAGGCACGGTTTTTCGCCGTGCCTTTTTTTGGTATCGTCATTCAACGGGTTTGTCGATGCATTGCTTGACACGGTAAAGCGAATTATCTTTACAGTTCAACATATTATCAGAGCGTCAATTGCATATATCATAAGATTCATTAGAAGATAGTTTAAAGGCTGTTTCGGATTTTTCGGAACAGCCTTATTGAGAGTTTGCTCTGAAAATTTTAATTGACAATTTTGCCAAAATAATATAGAATATAATAAATACATTTATGTGTGTAAATTTTTGAAAGGGTGAAAAGAATGAAAGGATTATTCAAAAAGGCTGTAGCGATTCTTGCGGTTTTTGCAATGATTTTTTGCATTATGGCTGTTGCTCCGACGGCGGCTTCTGCCGATATCGCTATAAAGCTCAGCGCTACCTCGTGCATACAGGACGGTGAAATTACCGCACAGGTATATTTCCCGGAAACCTACAACAAAATCGCAGCTCTTGATTTGTCATTGAGCTATGATTATAAGAAGCTTGAGGTGGTCAGCGTTACCATTGGCAAGGATCTCAGAAAAGCGATGGATAAACAGACCAACGGCGAGGTCTTGTCCAAGAACGACAAAATTCCCGGCAAAATAAATTGGTGCCTCGCAGGCGGCAATAACTATGAATTGAGCGGAATTTTTTCAACGATCGTTTTCAAGGTCAGAAATTATGCCGATCATGGCGTATGTTCGCTTGATTTGAAGGTCAATCGTGCCGCAAATTCCGGCTTCGTTAATATGACAGATAATATTCAGTGCGCCGGAACTTCATTCACGATCCTGCGAAATTCCATGAACGATATGGAATTCAAGCTCAACAGCGCTCGCAACGGCTACATTATAACCGAGTATAACTGCGGTTCTTATGATAATGTTATCATCGCCGATACATATAAGGATCTTCCGGTCGTCGGAATTGATTCGGGTGCGTTTGAGAATCACGCCGAGATCAAATCCCTACAGTTACCGTCAACGCTTACCTATATAGGCAGCGAAAGCTTTGCCGGCTGTTCCGGCCTGACAGAGCTTGTAATTTCCGAAAATGTCGAAAAGATAGACGCAAAAGCCTTTTATCAGTGCGACGGACTCAAAAGCGTGACCTTCCCGGTAGGACTCAAAACGATTGGTGCGAATGCTTTTTCGGGCTGTCCGTTCTTGAGATCGATCGAGCTTCCGTTTACGCTTACTTCGCTCGGCAGCGGTGCTTTTAACAAGTGCACACTGCTTGATACGGTTAAAATATCAAAAAATACCGTCATCGGAACAAATGCGTTCGCCGCTTGCTCGGATGAAATGAAGTTCATAACCGTTGAGCAAAACGCAAATCTTCCAAAGTATATCGCTTCAAGCGGCATAAAGGCAACCGTTGAATATGTCAAGGATATTTCCCTTGGTTCGGTCAAGAATATCGCAAGCCAGAGCTTTGTTAAGTCGGCTGTTACACCTGCGGTTGAAATCACGCTCACAAGCGGCGAAAAGGTTACTCTCAATCAGGATTATAAAGTCGTTTATCGCAACAATTCCAAGCCCGGAACGGCAAACGCTTATGTTGTCGGTATAGGCGAATACGGCGAGGGATATGACAAGCCGTTTGAAATTGTTTGCACTCACGCCGAAACGACAAAGACAGTCAGCAAGGAGGCAACCTGCACGACCGCCGGAAGCTACACGGTAACATGCAGCGCCTGCGGCAAGCAGACGAGCGAGGCAATTCCGGCGAAGGGACACACCGCCGATGGAAAGTGGGTCATTGAAAAAAGACCGACTATCTACGCTACCGGCTCAAAGTATTCGCTCTGTAAGGTCTGCAAGGAGAGAGCCGAAACCAAGACTATTGCAAAGGCATACCCCGATGTCAACTCGGATAAGAAGATCAACTCGGCAGATGCGCTCGTTGTTCTCCGGTATTCGGTTGACCTCTGGACTAACATCAAAACCGAGGATCAGTTCATGAATGCCGATACAAACGGCGACGGAAAAATCAACTCCGCTGACGCCCTCGCAATCCTCCGCATTTCGGTCGGCTTCATTCAGCTGTAATTTTAAATAAAAAGTAAAAGCTATAGTTTGCAGTTCAATTTGATTGCAATTATAGCTTTTATTTTTATTGATTTAGATAATTTTCGATTAAATTTTGTTATACACTTCAACTATTCGGTCGCACCAACGATCAATACCGTAATGTTCCATAAGTTCAGCACTGTTTGTTTTGCAGCGACCCTGAGCCAGGGCTTCAAGAATCGACTCGGCACATTTGTCAGAATCTTCAACAGGGTAGAAGTGAGAATTTGTGTATTCGGCAGACCACATGGTGCCTTTAATATCGCTGACAACTATCGGGGTGTTTTGAGAAATTGCTTCAAGTATACCATATGAAAAGGCTTCTTTCCTGCTTGCCGAAATATAGACATCAATGGCGCGATGAACGGCAAACATGTCTTCAAAATTGTTGAAATATCTTATCCAAGGTTCGTTCGGATCAAAACCGCATTCGTTCTTTATAAAGTCTTTTGCAAAATCAGTCGGTATGCCCTCAGCTGCGCCGATTACACCGAGAATAATGTTTTTATCTTTTTTGCGACATTTTTGTACGGCTTTCAGAGCTATGTCCAACCCTTTTAATTTAAGATCCCAACCAAGAAGAAAACACACTTTTTCTCCTTGCCCAACTCCAAGCTCTTTTCGGCATTCTTCACGAGTCATTGAATGTGAAATATATCGCTCAAGCGAGAGTCCGTTCGGAATAAACCATTTGTTTTTCAAAAAGAAATAATTGAGTTTCATTTGTTTGTTGACCGTAATAACGGAAACATTTTTAACGGCATACAATAAAGAAAGAACAACAAAGCCGATTCTTTGCAAGAAGTAGTTTGTTCCTACATACAAATCCATATGATCATGGATAATAATTTTTACTTTTTTATTCGTTTTCTGTTTTTGATAATAGCCTGACGAAACATACCGAAATGTGTGTGTATAATGTCGATTTTGTACTTTTTTACAACTTCATTGAGTTTAGTGAATTGTTCATCGATTGAAAGCCTATCTGCGTCAAATATTTCAACCGTAAAACTATTGTCTTTGAACCAGTTAATCCATTCGGTTTGTTTTGGGAAAACAAAGCAAACTGTATTACCATCCCGGCGTAAACGGCGGCCGAGAGCGATCAATGACGCAATGAAGTTACCGCTTTTCGGAGCGGCATAATTAGCTGTAATAAGTACATTCATGGCAAAATCTCCTGCATTTTTTCAATTATATCATAAAATTATATTTTGTGCAAGAGTTAAAACTCGGCGTTCTTGCAGAAAAAATCCCCCGCCGAAGCGGAGGATAAATTTTTATGTTTAGTTACATCATGCTTGCAACTTCAGCAGCGAAATCGTCATTTCTCTTTTCGATTCCTTCGCCCTTTTCAAAGCGAACAAAGCTTACAGCCTTGATTGAACCGCCGAGCTTCTTAGCAACATCGGCGATGTAGCCGGCAACATTGCCGTCAAAGAGATCTGTACGAACAAATGCCTGCTCAAGAAGGCAAACTTCCTTGAGCTGCTTCTTCATGCGTCCGTCAACAGCACCTGCGAAGATCTTGTTTGCAACGATCTCATCCTTGCTTGCCATAGCAAGCTCAACGAGCGTTGCAACAGCCTTATCGGAAAGGAAGTTGAAGAGGAACTTGTTGTTCTTCTGCTCCTCATAAGCCGCAAGATCCTCGTCGGTGAAGAGCTTGTCGCTAACAGCTTTAGCAAAGAGATTGTTAAGAATCGGTTTCGGAAGGGTGTCGGGCTTGTTGAGTGAGCTGTCGATCGTAATTGACTTCATCTTTGCAAGCTCATCGTCGGAGATGCAGTCCTTGCTGAGATATTCGGGGTTCATAGCTGCGATCTGCATTGCAACATTCTTGCCCATATCCTTAAACTCTGCCTTGTCGGCAACATTTGTTTCAAAGTTAACGAGTACGCCTACTGCGCCTGCTCCGTGAATGTAGGAAGCAACATCGCCCTCAACTCTAACAAAGCGGCGAACTTTCATGTTTTCACGAATCGTAAGGAAAAGCTCCTGAACAGCGTCTGCAACCGTCTCGTCGCTGCCCGAAAGGGTCATAGCAAGGAGAGCGTCAACATCTGCCGGATTCTTCTCGGCAACCGTAACCGCAATCTTATTTGCAAGCTCAACAAACTTCTCGTTCTTGGCAACAAAGTCTGTTTCGCAGTTGATTTCTACCATTGAAGCAACCTTTGCCGCTTCGTCATAATATGCAACAACAACGCCCTCGGCTGCGATACGGCCTGCTTTCTTGGCTGCGGAAGCAAGACCTTTCTCACGGAGAACATCTACTGCTTTGTCCATGTCACCGTCTGTCTCTGTAAGAGCCTTCTTACAGTCCATCATGCCTGCTCCGGTCTTTTCACGGAGAGCCTGAACATCTTTAGCTGTAAAATTCATGATAATTCCTCCTGTATTTAAAGTTCGGCGGAATATAGAATTCCGCCGTTAGGTTAGTTCTGATTATTCGGCAGCAGTTTCCTCAGCGGCAGCTTCCTCTGCCGGAGCTTCCTGCTCGCCCTGACGACCCTCGATAACAGCGTCAGCCATAGCGCCTGCAATAAGGCGAACGGCACGGATAGCGTCGTCGTTTCCGGGGATAACATAGTCGATCTCATCGGGATCACAGTTTGTGTCTACGATAGCAACGATTGGGATGCCGAGCTTGTGAGCTTCCTGAACTGCGATTCTCTCCTTGCGCGGGTCAACGATGAACATAGCAGCCGGCTGCTTCTTCATGTTAACGATACCGCCCATGAACTTCTCGAGCTTCTCGATTTCAAGCTTGAGCTTGATAACTTCCTTCTTCGGAAGAAGATCGAATGTTCCGTCAGCTTCCATCTTCTTGAGCTGCTCAAGTCTCTTGATTCTTCTCTTGATCGTGTTGAAGTTTGTGAGCATACCGCCGAGCCAACGAGCATTAACATACGGCATACCGCAACGGATAGCTTCTTCCTTAACGGAATCCTGAGCCTGCTTCTTTGTGCCTACGAAAAGAACATCGCTTCCGTCGGCTGCTGCGTCACGAACGAAGAGGTAAGCTTCCTCAAGCTTCTTGACCGTCTTCTGAAGGTCGATGATGTAGATTCCGTTACGCTCGGTGAAAATGTACTGAGCCATTTTCGGATTCCATCTTCTTGTCTGGTGTCCGAAGTGAACACCTGCTTCGAGTAACTGTTTCATTGATACTACTGGCATAATAAATCCTCCTTAGTTTTGCCTCTGCAAGGCTTGATATTCGAACATTTCTGCGAAATGCACTGCGAATAAAACACCTTACATGCGTTTTGCCGTAAAAGTATATCACATGAGAACAACTATTTCAAGAGTTTTTTGAAATCTTTTTAATTTATTCGGGAAAATTTACGCTGTCGGCTATCTTTTTAAAAACGGGAGCACAGTCATATGCTCCGGAAGAACCGCCTTGTTTCATTATCACGGCAACATAGCTCGGATTTTCCGCCGGAAAGATGCCCCCGAACCATGCATTGCATATTTCGTTACCGCTTTTGTCGAAAATTCCCGTTTGCGCTGTCGCAGTTTTTCCGGCAGCTGAAAATCGTTCGGGATGGGCAGGGGAGGCATTGCCGTTTTCAACGACCGAAGTCAGCATTTTTAACAGGCTCACGCTTGTTTTCTCGCTCATTGCTACGGTCGGATATTTATTTTTGTGACTTGTTTCCATACCTGAACGGTCAGTGGCAGCCTCGACGAGATACGGTTCGCTGTATTTTCCGCTGCTGCAAACGGCGCAAAGCATCTGTGCGATCTGCAACGGCGTTGCGGTGAAGTTGCCCTGACCGAATGAAAAATTTGCCAGAGCGGCGGGGTTTTGCAGTTCATCGGCACTCGGAAGACGCCCTTCATCGGAAGCTATCCCCTCCGCAAGCTCGAAGCTTTGTCCGAAGCCGAGCAGTGAAGCCGTTTCGGTGAGTTTTTTTGCTCCGATTTTTTGTCCCAGATTGATAAAATAAGTGTTGCAGGAAACCTCAAGTGCTTTTTGCAGATCAATTTTTCCGTGGGCTGCGTTGCTGCTGCAACCGAATTTTACTCCGCCGATATTGCACGAGCCTGTACAGGTGTATTGAAAGTCGGAAAAGTCGTTTTCCATGGCGCAGACGGCAACAGCAACTTTAAAAATCGAGCCGACGGCAAAGCTTTCGAGCGCACGGTTCAAAAGCGGAGCACTCTCGGAATCGAGGTAATCCGAAATTCTGTACGGATCAAATATCGGTCGTGATGCAACGGCTTTTATTGCACCCGTTTTTGCGTCAACCACAACGGCGCAGCCCTGTCGAACATTACCTTCGTCGAGCGCATTTTCAACCGCTGCCTGAATTTTGAGATCTATCGTAAGACGAACCGTACCTGCGTCCGTCGTCGGCGAAATAAGCTCTATGCTCGATCCTCCGAGAGCCTTGCCATAGGCGTCGATAGGAACTCTCGCATAGACGCTCTTGCCGGAATATAAAAGATTATCGTAGACCTTTTCAATTCCCGTCACTCCGTGCTTTTCATCATTGAGATATCCGACGATGTGCACGGCGGGCTGTGAATCCGAATATCTTTTACGGATCGAAGTACAAAGAAGATCGTCGTTCGATTCGATTTTGATCTTGCCGATATTTACCGTGACCGGCGAACCTTTCGACATTCTTTCCCTGAGTGAAGAATAGGTACGGCTGTCGAGCAGCTTTTGCAGAGCGTCGAGCGATGCCGTCGAGGGCTTGGCGATTATATGGTTTTCATAGTCGGAATCCGTTATTTTTATACCGTTGCAGTCAAGTATATCCCCTCTGAGGTTGCTCAGGGTGAACGAGGAATAATGAGAACCTGAGGAAACAAGCTCTGCTCCCGAGGAAGCGAGAACATAAAGTCTCAGGCATAAGCAGCCGACCGCCATGCAGAATACGGTAAATAAGGATATGATTCTTTTTTCCATTTTAAGAACACATCTTTTCTTGCTCATTTTCGATAATCGCCGGAAATTACAGTACGATTTAATCGGCGGTTATAATATTATAGAAAGTTTTTGCCGCATAAAGAAAAAAATTCGCAAATTTATTACATTTCGTCAATTTGCACTATTGACCTTGAGCGAAAAATATACTATTATATATACAAAGTAGCTGTCGGTAAAATTATATTACGATTATCGGCGGTTACCAAAGAATTATCTTTCAAGAAATGGAGGAAATTAAATTGAAAAAATTATCGTTGAAGATAATCGCTGTCTTTCTCGTTCTGTGTATGGTTTTACCAATCATACCTGTATGGGCTTTTGCCGGCGATATCGCAGAGACGGAGGAGGGAGCGAGCACTGTTACCTTTAGTATTTCCAAGGTCAGCGAAACCACAAGCTCGGTTACCGTCAGGGTCTCCTTGACCGAGGGAAAGGTGCTTTGCTTTGACGCTCAGGAACAGTCAAGTGAAAAACTTCAGTGCACGGCAATTACTTTTTCGGAGGCTGTGAAAAATTTTCGCAACGAAAATGAAGACGGATTCGTTGTATCAAATGTCGAAAGCGGAAAATTTTCGTTTGTCAACACCGTTGAGCTTACCGCTCCGATGGATATTGTCGACATTAGTTACAGCAAGTCCACGGCCGACGGAATCAAGCTTTCCGACATAAGCATTACGGTTGACTCCTGCTATTTCAGCGGCGATGACGGCGAGGATGTTGCAGCCGTAGTCAGCATTGCCAATGAGATCCCTGCGGAGCATACCCATGTTACTTCCGGAGAATGGGTAGAAACAACACCTGCTACCTGTAAAAATCAGGGCGAGAAGGTTTTGTATTGCACAGAGTGCGGTGAGATCGCTCAGAGAGAGGTCATTGCGCAAAAGGAACATGCAATTGAAGTGGTAACCCATGAAGCTACCTGCGAAAAGGACGGCTACATTTCCGAATATTGTACTTCTTGTAATGAGGAGCTAAAAAGAACAATTATTCCGAAAACGAATCACCAAAATACCGAAGATCAGCATAAGGATGCAACCTGCACAGAGAACGGATATGATCGTATCATCTGCAAGGATTGCGGTAAAGTTTTAAGTGAAAGCATAATCAGCGCTCCCGGTCATAAGACGGTTGTTGACAAGAAGGACGCAACCTGCACCGAGGACGGTTATTATAAAGAAACATGTACGGTTTGCAACGCCGTGATCAAGGACGAGATCACAAAGGCAACGGGACATAAGGCAGTTGTTGACGAGAAGCTTGCAACCTGCACGGAGGACGGTTATCACAAGGAAACCTGCTCCGTTTGTAACGCCCTTATTAAGTATGAGGTTCTCAAGGCTACCGGACATCAGAATACAGAGGCTCAGCATAAGGACGCAACCTGTACCGAGGACGGATACGACCGTGTTTACTGTAATGATTGTAAAAAAACGATCAGCGAGAATGTCATAAAAGCAACCGGTCATAAGACGGTTATTGATAAGAAAGACGCAACCTGTACCGAGAACGGTTATTACAAGGAGACTTGTACGGTTTGTAAATCCGTTATCAAGGATGAGGTTTACGAAGCAACCGGACATCAGCATAAAAAGACCGATACGCTTGCCGCATCTTGTACAACGACAGGTTATATCAGAGAGATCTGTACCGATTGCGGAGCTCTCCTGAAGGAGACGATCCTCTCCGCCAAGGGTCATAAGTATGTTAATGATTATAAGGCGGCAACCTGTACCGAGAACGGATATATGCGTTATCAGTGCTCCGTATGTAAGTATTGCATAAGAGAAACGGTTCTCAAAGCTCCCGGTCATTCATGGGGCGCATGGACAGTTGTTAAAGAGGCTACATATCGTTCAACCGGTCTTAAAAGGTCGATTTGCAGCAGCTGTTATGAATATAAGGAAGAAATAATTCCGATGATTTCCGTTTCGGTTGAGAAGATAGTAATAGTTCCCGAGAAGGATTTCACCCTTTATTGTAAGAAGACAGATCGTCTTCAGGCAACCGTGTTCCCGGAGGAGGCTGCATATTCGGCAGATATTGTATGGTCATCGTCGAATCCCAAAGTCATTTCCGTTTCGGAGGACGGAACAATTACGGCGAAACGCAAGGGTACGGCAACGATCACCGCAGCAACCAAGGATGGTAAGGTTAAGGCAACAAGAAAAGTAACGGTTGAGTATACATTACTCCAGTGGGTTATTATTTACATCCTTTTCGGTTGGATATGGTATCTTTAATAATTAAAGCAACACATATGCTGCGTTGCCTTAAATAAAAAGTTTGGAGGGGGACAGTGAATAGATTTGTTCGCTGCCCTCCTTTTAACATGAAAAAATTTTTTTGAGGAGAGTTTATGAAAAAATTATTATCGATTATTCTTTCGGCTGTTATGGCTTTGTCTGTTCTTTGTGTCGGCGTTTCCGCCGAGGAAAAGTATGATCTCAGGATCGCTGTCGCATCGGATTTGCATTACAGTGCGCCTCAAGCCGAGCTTGAAAAAACAAACGACGACCCGATCTATTGGCATGCGATAAGACGCTGCGAAATGGAAAATGAAACGGGATCTATTATTGATGAGTTCCTCAATCAATGCGCCGAGAGCGATGATGTGGAATATGTTCTTATATCTGGAGATCTTGCGAACAGAGGACGCGGCCAAACGGAGGATCATCTTGTTGTTGCACAGAAGCTTCGTGATTTTGAAAAAAGATCCGGCAAAGAGGTATATGTGATCAACGGCAACCATGATGCAAGCAACGACTCATTTACAACATTGGCTCGTTTCAAAGAGATTTATGCGGAGTTCGGTTACGACCATGCTCTGACAACGAGAGAGGATGATTGTTCATATACGGCAGATCTCGGTGAAAAATACCGTCTTATCGCCCTTGATACAAATCATGAAACAAAATCGACCGAGGACGGAATGACGGCGGAAAGACTTAAATGGGTCAAAGAGCAGGCCGAGCTTGCAAAAGAGGACGGAAGATATCCGATCGTTATGATGCATCATAACCTTCTTGACCATCTTCCTGCTCAGAGAATTCTCAGCCGAAACTTTATTGTTAAGTTCCATTTCACGACTGCCGAGCTTTTTGCCGACTGGGGCATCAAGACGGTTTTTACCGGACACGAGCATTGCTCTGACGCAACGGTTTACACAAGTGCTCTCGGCAACAAAATTTATGACTTTGCAACAACATCTTTGGCAATGTATCCGCTTGAATACAGAGTTGTAAAGTACAATGACAATGAAATAAAGTACGAAACAAGGTCGATCGACGAGATTGATTGTGATGCAGTGGCTGCTGCCACAAAGGGCTATTCCGATGAGCAGATAGCTGCAATGAAAGCCGACCTCAGAGCTTTTTCAAAGGGATATCTCAAGGCCGGAGTTCAGTACAGGCTTGAGCTTTCTCTCACACCAGAAAAATTGGGCATTGATGAAAACGCTGCATCGTCAAAGCCGATAATCTATGCTGTCGATAAGCTGATAAGCCTGCTGAGAATGCCTCTTTGCGGCGAAAACAGCCTGCAATCCATTGCAAAGGAATACGGCATTGATATTCCCGATTCCGACTACAAGACCGGCTGGGATTTGGCAACTGACCTGGTTGCATGGCATTATTCCGGCGGCGAGCATTTTGATATGGACAGCGTTGAGGTTACAACGCTTCTCAGAGCAATTGCCACAATTCTCAGAAGTGATTTTGCCGGAATTGCCGATGATGTTCTTCTCAAGGCGGCGAACAGCTTCCTCGGCGAGATGGGATACGCACCGATTGCCGACAGCCTTATCAAGTTTTGCACATCCAAATTCGGTGCTTATACAAAGGCTGAAATATTCCTTGTTGCCATTGCGTCGCCTGTAATTTATAAGTTCGCATACGATAACGACGGAGTAGATGACAACAACGGTGTTATTGAGGGCTACGGCACGGTGAATTTTGAAAATAACATTTCAAATATTTTTGATAATCTCGGCAACCTCGGCGAAAAGCTTACATTCTATCTTTGGCTTGTTTTGTCGTTTCTTGCAAAGCTCAACATTATGCTGATCAACGGTTAATCATTTTTTTGAAATAGGGAATGATCTCTTATGGAAAAGAAACCCGAAGATAAAAGAACGGGTAAATACGCTTCAATGTATATGTCGATCGGTATGTGTATAGGCATAGGAGCAGGTATGTGTATGGGGAAAGCTCTTTTTGACAGCATAGGAATCGGAATGTGCTTCGGGATCGGAGTCGGCTTGCTGCTCGGCTATTCTTACGGCTCATCGCTTGATAAAAAGGCACTGAGAGTCGTTGAGATAATTGAAGATGATTTCGGCTGCGAGGGCGTCCCGGAGGATGCCGAAGCTATGGTGACGGTTGTTGTAACCGATATCGAGGGCAGGGAACATCGAATAAGAATGCCCGACACGCTTTGCTATGAAAGAGATATTGATGCGGGAGACTCCGTTATGCTCGATAAGGACGGAACACTGAAACATATTTACAAAAAGTCAGAAAAAAATAAGTAAACAAAAGGACTGTGGCAGATGCGCTACAGTCCTTTTTGACAGCTATGCAATTGCCGATAAATCGGCGTTTTTACATCATGGCAGCACCGCAATTGTGCGATATTGCCTTATATATTGTTTGCATCGATCGAGGCTATGACCTTTTCGATGTATGCACCGAATCGGTCGGCAATTTTGGCGGCGGCAATACCGACTTCCTCATCGGAAAGCTTGCAGTCGAGTACACCTGCCGCCATGTTTGTCATGACGGAAAATGCAAGAAGCGGCATCGAGCAGTGCGCCGCCGTCAAAGCCTCGGTGACGGTGGACATTCCGACAGCATCTGCGCCGAGAATTCTTGCGGCACGGATCTCTGCCGGCGTTTCAAACTGCGGTCCCGGGAAAAACATATATACTCCCTCGTGAAAATTCAGACCGCTTCCGTCGGCGCAGTCGAGAGCGATTTTACGCAATTTCTTTGTGTACATATCTGTCACATCGAAAAATCTCGGACCGAAGAAGTCGAGATTTTTTCCTCTGAGCGGACTTGCTCCGTTGAGCTTTATGTGATCGGCAACGATCATTATGTCGCCGACATTGTAGCTCTTGTTGACCGCACCCGCAGCATTGGTGAGGATTGTTGCCTTAATTCCAAGTAGCTTGAAAAGACGAATCGGGATAACCAGCTGTTCAAAGTCATAGCCCTCATAAGAATGAAAACGACCTGCCATGCAAAGCACTTTTTTCCCGCCGACCTTGCCGTAAATAAGCTTGCCTGCGTGCGAAGCGACCGTCGAGACGAGAAAGTTCGGTATATCGTTATATTTTATTTCGATGGGGCTTTCGATTTTGTCGGCAAAGTCCCCAAGACCCGAACCGAGAATAATCGCTATTTCAGGTTCATCGTTGATTATTGACCTCACATAATCTGCACTTTTTTGAAAAAACTCAATTGTATATTCCATACTTACACACCTCATTATATTGTTCACAATTTTTTTACAAATTACCTCTTGACCTAAAGTTAACTTTAGGTGGTAGCATATAGTCAAAGCTGTGAAATGATTATATCATTAGCACAATAATATGTCAATCAGGAGGTAATCAAAATGATTTTGAATGAAAAATATACACTTTCAAACGGGGTTGAAATTCCGAAGCTCGGGCTTGGCACATGGATGATTCCCGATGCTCAGGCGGACGAGGTTGTTCGTCGTGCTGTTGCGCTTGGATACCGTCATATTGACACGGCTCAGGCATATGGCAACGAAGCCGGCGTCGGCAGGGGAGTTGAATCCTGCGGCGTCAACAGGGATGAGCTTTTCGTAACAAGCAAGGTTGCTGCGGAGCATAAGAGCTACGAAACGGCGGCACGGTCGATTGACGAGACACTACAAAAAACAGGTCTTGACTATCTTGATATGATGATAATTCACGCTCCCCAGCCGTGGGCGGAGTTCCGCAGCGAGAATAGATATTTTGAAGAAAATAAAGAGACATGGCGTGCTCTTGAGGATGCCTATAAGGCGGGCAAGCTACGAGCTATCGGCGTTTCAAATTTCCTTAAAGATGATCTTGAAAGCCTTCTTGCGAGCGCAGAGATAAAGCCGATGGTCAATCAGATACTTACTCATATATCAAACACGCCGCTTGAGCTGATTGATTTCGATAAAGCAAACGATATTCGTTGTGAGGCTTATTCCCCGATTGCTCACGGTGAGGCTTTGAAGAACAAGGCTATTGCCGATATGGCGTCGAAATACGGCGTTTCCGTTGCTCGGCTCTGCGTTCGCTACACGATTGAGCTTGGGATGGTTGCACTCCCGAAAACCTCGAATCCCGAGCATATGAAGTCCAATGCCGATATTGACTTTACAATCTTGGACGAGGATATGGAAACCCTCAAGCACTTTGAAAAGATTAAGGACTACGGCGAATACAGCTTCTTCCCTGTTTTCTCCGGCAAATAAAATCCGAAAGGAATGTTATACATGAAATATGAAAATGAAAAAAGCTTTGAACAGGCAAATGTATTCGGCAAGGGCGAAGAGAATACGGCTTTTGCAAAGTTCTTTATCGGCAACTCGTTTCTCAATCCGCTGACTGACCCAAAATGCGGCTTGTTCCTTGCAAATGTAACTTTTGAACCCGGCTGCCGAAATAATTGGCACATTCATCATGCCGATGAGGGCGGAGGACAGCTGCTTATCTGCACGGCAGGCGAGGGCTGGTATCAGGAGGAGGGCAAATCTCCCGTGAGCCTTGAGCCGGGTTCCGTTATCGTTATTCCGCCGGAGGTCAAGCACTGGCACGGCGCAAAAAAAGACAGCTGGTTCTCTCATATAGCTGCTGAAATGCCGGGCAAGAACTGCACTAACGAGTGGTGCGAACCCGTCGATGATGAGGAATACAACACACTTTAAATATAAAAGGAGGGCAAAGTTCATGGAAAAGGTAACGGCAGGCAGAGACGCATTGGGCGATTTTGCCCCTAAATTTGCAGAGCTTAATGACGATGTCCTGTTCGGTCAGGTATGGTCGAGGGAGGATAAGCTTTCTGCGAGAGATCGCAGTATTGTAACAGTAACCGCACTTATGGCAAGCGGTGTTCTTGACAACTCGCTTGAATATCATATTCTAAATGCCGGAAAGAACGGCGTTACAAAAGAGGAGATGGCGGAGATTTTGACCCATGCCGCATTTTATGTCGGTTGGCCAAAAGCTTGGGCAGCTTTCAGAATGGCAAAGAAAATTTATGAAGAATAAAGGCAACACCTCAATTGTGCGTATTGCTTAAAAAATCGGCTCAATGCGTTTTGCACTGAGCCGAAAACTTTAAGCTATGGTCTTTATACTATATATTTTCTGGTGATCGGGATACAATTCAGTATTGCCGAGACGGCAAGGCTGACTATATATGTTGCGACGGTTGTTATCACTATTCGATAAACCGTGCGAATGTCATTCGGCAGCAGCGAAGTTCGAGTAACAGCCTTTAGCACGATCCCGTGGCATAAATAGACGCCGAACGAAGCCTTGGCAATGAAACCAATCGCTTTCGGAGAAGCCTTTTTTTTGAACACATTCTTTGCAAAGAGAAAAACCGATGCGGGAATAAGCGCTGTCATGGGCGTTGAATTTTTTAGAAACACGGTGACGAGTTCGCCCTCCTCGGCGGAAAGACGGTAGGTCGCCGTCGCAAACAAGATAACGCTCAATGCTCCGAGAGAATATATCAAAATTCGCAACGGCTTTTTGACATCGTATTTTGCAAGATAATATCCCATGCAAAAATATCCACTATAATGAATAGCCGTTGACATATAAACATTGCCGAGCCTTTTCTGAAAATAAATATACGGGTCGGGAATTGCAATAAGTATATTGACTATGACGGTAAAAACAATCCAAACGATCAGAAAATACTCAAGAATCCTTTTGTCCGCCGCAATTTTTTTCAGCAGCGGGGAAACGATCAACAAACCGATCATTCCGAAGATCAACCAAAAATGATTTTCCTCCAACAGGGTATCGGACGCAAAATTTTTAAGACAAGAAATCAGACCCCCATTGTGTAATAAAAGATAGTCTACCACGATATAAATTATCGCCCAAAATGCAAGTGATACAAACAATTTGAGAATATCAACGAAATAAAGCTTTTTAATCGGCGGTGCTTCTGTTGAGGAAAGATATTTGATTCCGAAAAGCATGATTATAACCGGGAACGAAAATCGTAATGCACTTTGCATAATCGTCATAAATCTCCATGAAACAGAGCCGACCGAAGCCGCAGACCATTTTGTTGATATAACGCTTACGGCAACAATACCAATAACCGAAATTATCGCTAAAAGATCCGTATAAAGGGGATTGCTTTTTTCTTTCATGTTATTTTCCTCCCCGTTACACAATGTATTTTTTCAAGCCGGGAATTTTATTCAGTAGATAGGATAATAGCGGACTGATTATAAGCGTTAAAACTATCAAAAGTCCGAACAGGATATAAGTAGGCATTGAAAAATGTGAGATGAATATTTCTTTTATGACTTTTATTATAATAAGATGTGAAAGATATACTCCAAACGAAATTTTAGAAAGAGTATATATAGTTTTTTGCATCTTTTTTGATGGATTCAGATGTTTAAAGACTTTTTGAATGAAAAAGAATACAGCAATTGACTGTATAGCGGTCATGGGAAGTAAATATCCAAGATATTTTGTGACCTTCTGATCCGATTCAAAAGATGTATATATCGTGACCAACGCCATGCCTATTGTGCCCAAAATCGCAAGAATATATATTGAGATCCTTGTCGGCTTTTTTATCTCGTAATTGTGCAAATAATAGCCGAGAACATAATATCCGCTGTATTCAACGGCAACGGATATTTTAAACAGACTGATGGCTGTGAAAGCGTAGTTGCCGACGCTCGGTATCAGTTTTATAAAATTTATACCGAGACAGAACACGAACCAAATCATCAAAAAATAATGCATTGTTGACTTATTATCAACGAGCTTGCGAATTATCGGTGTTGCAACATAAAGCCCGACGATCATATACATGAACCAAAGATGATAATCGCCCGCCAAAAAATTATTCAAAATCTCCTTAAATTCAAATTTGTAGGAGGCCTTGTCATCAAAATAATCGGACACTTGATGATAAACAAGATAAATCAGCGACCAAAACACGAAGGAAGTAATGATCCTTAAAATATTTTTTGAATAAAGATCTTTAATTCCTCGGTTCTTTTCAGGCGAGAGCATGAATATTCCCGAAACCATGACGAAAACGGGTACGGCAAAACGAAACAAACTGTCGATAAGAACAAGTGCGACCCAGCTTTTACTGCGCATCGGAATCAGACCCCACAATTCGCCGACAGCGTGAAGAACAATTACCGCAAAAATCGAAACGATTCTGAGAATATCGGGATAAATCAGTCTTTTCTTCTCTTCCATTGTCTCCTCCGTTTCATTTTTCCAAAATAAACTCGATCTGTCGTATTACATCCCTGAGCTTTGCAAAGGACGAGGTTGGATTGGTGTCTACGGTTTTGATGATCAAATCAAGCTCGTCAAGCGAATATCTGAACTTGCCTGCCGCAGAGCTGTTGCTGCGTCTTATGGCGCAGATATCCGCCATTTGCTTTTCGTCGAGCAGCTCAACGCTCTTGCAATTTGCCTTTATTGCCTCGTCGATTATATTTTCGGGGAAAAGTATGTATCCTTCTATTTGTTTCCTTAAATCTTTTTCAAAACTCATAATAATATAAAAACGGGGCTGCTGCATTTTACTGCAACAGCCCTCTCAAAATCGTTTTATTTGATCTTTACCTTGTAGTTCTTGATCTCAAACGGGGTTGCATGGAAGCTGATCGTATCGCCGTCAAAGTCAACGGGAACATCGTTTCTTTCAATAAGGTCGCATTCTGCAGCGTAGGTGAGGGGAGCGAAGAACTTAACGCTTGCGTCAACGCTTTTACCTTTTTTCTCAACCATACGGATGATGTATGCGTCCTCCTCTTCGCACTTCTTGACGGCTTCAAGCGTCAAGCTGTCGCTCGTGAGGGTGATGAAGGAGTTGTCTGCACCAAGCTCGCCCTCCGCCTTGACCTCAACCGGAACAAGCGGATGATTGATTTCAAGTCCTCTTTCAAGTGTCTTTGCTTTCTTCCATGTTTCGGCATGGGGATAGAGCGAATAAGTGAAGTAGTGATCGCCTCTGTCAGATTTCGGGTCGGGCTTGATCGGAGCCTTGAGAAGCGTGAGGATCATCTTGTGCTCGTTGACCTCATGACCGTATTTGCAGTCATTGAGAAGCGATACACCGTAGTCCTCGTCGGACATATCGATCCAGTTGTGAGCGTTGACCTCGAACTTTGCCTTGTCATAAGGATTGTATCTGTATGAGCAGCACTCCATGGTGGCGTAGGCGATATCTCTTGTGTAGTTTTTCGTCTGAAGATCAACATCAAAGAAAACCTTGAGGAGCTTCTGATCCTCGTGCCAGCTGATGTGAGTGTCGAAGTCAATTCTGTCAAGCTCGTTATAGATAATGATATTCTGCTCGATTTTTGATTTGAGAACATCCTTCTCGATGGAAATCATCGTGTAAACATCGCCCTTGACGATATCCTTAACTATACCGTCCTTGAGTTCGAATTCACGGTCGACATATGTTGCAACGATATCCCATGCGTCGTATCCGCCGGGCATATCTTCAAAGAGTCTGAAATCGTTGCCCTTGCCGCCCTTGGAGATTACCTCACGGTGATTTTTCTTGTCGAAGATCGAAACAAGGGTTGCATTGTCGTCAAGAACGAGCTTGAAGCTGTCGTTCTCAATTTCCTTGCCGTTACTCTCGTCGTATGCGGGAGCTTTTGCGGCAGGCATTTTATAATATACCTTGTAGCCGACTGCCGGAATATCCTTGGCAACAAATACAAGCTTCTTATCTCCGTTCGGCTTTGTGTATGCCTGAGTTGCGACCTTGTTGCCGTTCTCGTCAAAGATGTCAACATCCTGATAATCAAGCTCAACCTTGGTCGTTGCAGCGTTTGCAAGGGAGTTGAAAAGCGCAAACGGCTTGCCGAGGTTCTTGTCGTAGCCGATATGCTCTGCGATAACAGCAAGAGCTTCATTGCGAACTCGTTCGCCGGTTTCGATAACCTCATCATAGATGCTCATGAGCTTGCCGAATACCTCTGTGATATGAGTTCCGGGGAGAGAATCATGGAACTGATTGGTGAGGATCTTTCTCCATGCGAGAGCCAGCTCCTCAGTCGGGTACTCGTAGCCGTAGCTTTCTGCGATAACTGCGTACATTTCAGCCTCTCTGAAAAGATTCTCGCAGTAACGGTTAGCTTTTTTGAGGGCTGCCTTTGTTGTGTGAACGCCACGGTGCTCCTCAAGGTAAAGCTCGTCCTTCCATGTAACGATCTTGTCGCCGGCTTCAATTGCCTTTTGACGCATATTTTCGAGGGATTCCTCGATCTTGCATGCCTTTGTTTCGGGAAGACCGGGGAAGTTCTTGTATCTCTTGACATACTCAAGCATCTCGTTATCGACTCCGCCGCCGCCGTCGCCCCAGCCATAGCAGTACATTGACTCGCCGATGGTGTCCTTATCGGAATACTTGACCCAGTTTGTTTTGAGTGAATCCGGCTCCATCGAACCGATGAAATGAGTCGGCGGAACGGCTGCGAAAACCTTAGATCCGTCCGGACCCTCCCACCAGAAGGAGTTGTAGAGCCACGGGTTTGTATCGTTCCAGATACCCATCTTGTGGGTAACGAAATACTTCATTCCGGCTTTCTTCATAATCTGCGGCATACAATAGCTGTTGCCGAAAACATCGGGAAGCCAGCAGGTCTTGGGTGTTACGCCGAACCACTTCTCGGCATAGCGAACGCCGTGGAGGAACTGACGGACAAAACTCTCGCCGGAGATGATGTTGCAATCCGGCTCGACCCACATTCCGCCGATATATTCCCAGCGGCCCTCTTTAACTCTTTTCTGAACCTGCTCAAATATGTTCGGATAATGAACTCTCATTTCCTCATACATGCCTGCCTGGCTCTGAGAGAAGATGAAGTCGGGGTATTGCTCCATAAGACGAAGCATCGTTGCGTGGGTACGACCAACCTTGCGAACGAACTCCTTATAAGCCCACATGTAAACCATGTCAAGGTGAGAGTTGCCGATAAGGTCGAGCTTGCCCATGCACTTGTAGTTCGGGTTGTTGTAAACTCTGTCGTAGAGAACCTTTTTGCACATTCTCAGTTTTGCCTTGAATACATCAAAATCAGGCTCGTCAAAGTCAACATATTGGAAAGCCTCTTTAAGTGATTCACGGATGAGGGTAGCATAATCGTTGCCCATGCCCGGCATAAAGAGCGCATTATAAACAGCCTTCAAATCCCAGTAGATCTCGTTTATTTCATCGTCTGTTGTAGCGATGAAGGAGCACTCAAGCTTCTTGAGGGAGCTTTCGTTTGAGTGCCATACGAAATAGGATTCGATGTCGATATCGTATGTATCGCCCGCTTTGGCGCAATCGGTAAGAACGATCGCATTGCGGAACGGGTCAAGACCCTGGAAAGGTACGCCGTTTACGGAAACGAGCGAGTCGCCGCCGAAGTAAACATAAAGAGTAACCTTTTTGCCCTCAAATCTCTCGGGAATAGTGATCTTGTTCTTGAAGAACGAGCTGAGGCCGTTGCCGCCCCAGTAGCCGCCGACATCAAGATCTTTCCAACCGTCATAGAGATACTCGTAGTCGCCGATGTCCTTGTAGATGCACTCACGCATCTTCCAGGGAGCGGTGTTCTCAAAGTCCGTATATATTCTCTTTTTGAGTGCCTTAAGCTTAATTTCAACAAGCTCGTCAAAGGCGAAAATACCTCTCTGCTTGTTTTTAATAAGGCCTCGCCATGTGTCGATATGAGCTTCCATGCCTTCAACGGAAGGTACGGTTTTTTTCTCATTTTCTGCCATTTTGTCAGCTCCTTATATTGTATATACTGTTTTGCCGGTTGCATAAACCAATTCATTATATCATTTATATTTTTGCTTTTCAATAACTTACATGATTTTTTTGGAAAATAATCGTTTTTACGGTGTTTAGCACTGTTGTTTTATATTTCCTCACCGAGGATTTTTGCGCTCTTACAAAGCTTTTTGATTCTTATATATTCATTCTTGCCCGGGCAAATGTCGTAAATTCCGAGCGTGGAGAGGACATACCATGCCGCCGTTGCGCCGTTGTCCTCGTCGCCGGGGAAGCCGTCGCCCGTGTAGCTGAACGCTTCATTGCAAAGCTTCTTGACCCAATATTCCGTTTTCTCTTTATCTCCGAGTGCGGCAAACATATATGGCAGGTGGAAGCTCGGCTGATTCGAAATTGCGCACTGACCGAAATCGGCTGCCGCCATTTCAGCCATTTCATGAATCTCCGAACCGTAGCCGCTTGTGCAATAGATCGGCGGAGCCGCAAAAAGCTCGTCAAGCTTCGCAATCAGCTTGTCTCTGCCGCCGTAAAGCTCAGTCAGTCCGTCAATGTCATGCGGAACGGAGAAAGACGATTGCCATGCGCTGCCCTCAGTGTATTCTTTTGCCCAGTCAAAGCAGTCAAACGGCTCTTTGAATTTACCGTCCGTTGTTTTGGCTCTCATGAAGCCGGATTCGGGATCGAAAAGATTTTTATAATTCTTTGAACGCTTCATATATTCGTCAACGATCTCATTTTTGCCGAGAATTTTTGCGACCTGCGCTATGCAATAGTCGCCGTATGCCGCATCGAGGGTGAGATTGACGCAGTTGTTGTCGATAATATCGGACGGAACATAGCCGTATTTTATGTATGCCTGCGCACCGGTTCTGCCGAGGTCGGGGTGGTGAGAATCGTGATTTGCGTGGTGAAGCATACCTTCAAGCGCAGTTTCGAGAAGTTCACTGCCGATTATCCCCTTAACCGCTGCGTCGGCAATAATTGCGTCGAGCAGGGTGGAGGGCATACAACCTCTCTCACCGATCGACGGCCATCTCGGCAACCAGCCGCCCTCTTTGTAGTCGATTATGAAGCCTTCAAGCATTTCTGCGTATTCTTTTTTGGCAATCATTGCAAAAAGCGGAAATTCCGTCCTGTATGTGTCCCAAAAACCGTTGTCAGTATATCTTATACCGCTCTTGGCATTGCCGTCAAACGGGCAATAGTGAAGCTTGTTGCCGTTTTTGTCAATTTCATATGCCTTGTGCGGAAAAAGTCCTGTTCTGTACATGCAGGAATAGAAGGTTTTTATCTGCTTTTCGTCAACAGGGTCAATCTCGATTCTCGAAAGATATTCGTTCCAGATGTCGTTACCCTCAGAATGAAGCTCGTCGAAGCTCTTGCCGCCGCAATCCTGCTTCATGTTCTCGAGTGCCTGCTCAAAGCTTATGTATGATGAAGCGATATCGGCGTCAACCGATGTGTCGCAAAGTGCGGCATGGATGAATTCGCCGTCCTTTTTATATGATTTTTCGGGGTCAAGCTTTGATTTGAACCGAACGACAAGATAGGTCTTGAAGTTTTCATGAAAAGCTCCTCTTGCGCCGTCGGTTGTGCAAAGCAGGCTGTTGTTTTCAAAATCAAATTCAAAGGTATAGTTGCCGAAAACGGGAAAAACCGAAAAATACGGAGTTCTTCCCTCGGGGTAGGTGAGCCTTATTTTGCAGCTTCGCACACTCGCAGTAAGTTCGAAATCCGTCCTTGAACGAAGAAAGCGAAGATTCATATATGTCGGCGTCATAATTGCGTCCTCGGGACGATAGCTTGACCATGCACTGCCGGCGGAATCTCTTATCTCACCCGTCTGCGGAGTGAAAAGAAATGTGCCGTAGTCCGAGATCCACGGGCTTGGCTGGTGAGTGAGCCTTATTCCCTCAAGGCTGCGGTGGGTTGGATGGTAGAACCAACCGCCGTCGTATTTCGTCTGTGCCGAATAGCCTGCCATTGCAAAGGGGAGCTGAACTAACGGCAGTGTGTTTCCGTTAGAAAAGCGCAAAACCGAATCCGTACCTTGTTTTATATTTACATATTTCAAATAATCCATAACTTTTCCTCCAAAATAACGGGGAGTTAAGGCAGCATCGCACAATTGTGGTGTGTGGATTGCGCAGTAAGAATTTTGTACCGCATGACGGAAATATATTCAAGCAAGGCGTGCGCTTAATTTATGCGGTATTGCCTCAATAACCGATTTGCAGTTATTGTATCATATCGTTTTTTTCAATGCAAGATAAAAGCCGTAAATATACATCGATTTTTATGTATCCGCAGATTAAACTGTCGCTCACCTGATGGCACTACATACTTGAAACTAATAAACCCAACACAACTTTTGTGTTGAAACATATAGAAGATAATGGTAAGAATTATGAGTTGATTCTTAGGCTGCGTACTTCGGAAGACCCTTTAGAATACAAAAATTCAGTAATTACTTTTTTAAAAGTTGAAGAAAAAAGATACAATAGATATCTAAGAACTAAAAAAATCTTTTAGAAAGCAGAATAATTATGCTAAAATATACATAGGATAAAGAGGCTATTTGAGGTGGACAATTTCGTGGCATCCACACGCCGATGGTAACGACAGGGGAAACCCGAGAGATGCAGGAGAACGCCACGCCTGCCAAATAGCCATAAATCCGAAAGTCGCTTGAGCAATCAGGCGGCTTTCTTTGTAATATAGTAATTTGCACCCTGAGAAATCAAGGTGCTTTTTTCATGCAACAAAATAATGATTCACGATATCCGAAAGGGTGTCCTTTTTCACATCTCCACTTCAAAAGTCAGTGCTTACCTTATATTTCAACCTGTTTTATCTCGAAAATTTTTACAGTGATTTTGTGTACCTTTTAATAGCGATGGAAGCATAAATCATAACCAGCAGCTCGGTGATCGGCATGGCAAGCCACAAAGAATTTGCACCGACCAAAGCTGGTAAAATTAAAATCAGTATGCCGCTTATGACAAGCCCCCGTGCTACCGATACCACAAATGCCGATTTCGGCTTCATGATTGCCTGAAAATAGTATGTCGAGAATATATTGAACGGCAGCAGTAAAAACGACAGAGCATAGGAGCGGACGATGGCGGGTGCTATATTCAGTATTTCCTGCGTCGGAGACATGAAAATACGGATATAAAGATTTGGACACGCCATACTGAGTGCCGTCCAGAAAATACCGAAAAAGGCAGTTGTCAACAAAGCAAGTCGCAGCGTTTCCCGTATTCGATCTCCCTTGCCCGCACCGAAATTTGTGGAAACGATCGGCTGAGTCGCTTGACCGACGCTGTATGCACAGCATTGAACAAATGTGCTTACCTGAATAACCGGACCGTAGACCGCAAGAGCATTTGAACCGAGATATTTCATAATTTGACGGTTAAAAAGAACGGTTAAAATTCCCATTGCAACATCAATGAAGAATGTGGAAAAACCTGTTACGGAAATTTCACACAGCTTGACTGAAAGCTTCTCGGGTTTAACGAGACGGAGTGTGTTTTTGCGGCTGAAAAAGTGCGTCAGCATAACAAGAAACGAAATCCCCGAGCCGATAGCGGTTGCCAAACCTGCGCCGTAGATACCCATGTTACATGTGAAAACAAAGAAATAATCACCGAAAACATTGAAGATACCGCCGGATAGTACGGCTACGGTTGCAAGCCCCGGATTCTTGTCGTTGCGCAAAAACGCCGCAAGCATTTGATTGAAAAGGAATAGCGGAAAAACATATTTGATCGGTCGCATGTATTCCCTTGCAAGCAGCAGGAGCGATTCGTTTGCGCCGAAAAACATCAAAATCGGTCGTTCAAAAGCGATTACTGCAATCCATGCAAATACGGACAAGAAAGCAGAACCGATCACCGAAGCGGTAAAATAGAGATTTTCGCAGCCGTTGCATTCCTTGCTACCTCGCTTTGTGCTGAAGATGACGCTTCCGCCTATACCCATCAGCAGCCCGAGACTGTAAATGATGTTCCATACCGGCGCAACGACCGCCAGTGCCGCCGTTCCCTCAGGCCCTTGATATTGACCGACCATAGCCATGTCAACGATTGAATAGACCGAAGTAATCATTGCGCTGCCAAAGGCTGCAGAAAGATATTTAAGATACATAGGCTTGATTTTGCCGTTAAGAAAATCCACTTTGAATTCCTCCCTTTACAAAAAAGCCGGACAGGAAACAGACATTTAAGTCTGTCTCTTGTCCGGCTGTCGTTTCTCTGAACAACTCGCCCTCCGAGCGATTGACAGCAGTATAGCATGGATTATCTGTTAAGTCAAGCTTTTTTTTTCTCGATTCTTGCAGAAAGGGTGAATTCCTAAAGCGAATTAAGACAAATTATTTGACTTTTCAAACATTTTGTAATAAAATACATTTGAGAAAGTAAAAATTGAATAAAATCATTTTTGAAAAGGGGCAGAAATATGCCAAATGGAAGTAAAAAAATTATCCCGCTCGACGGTGCCGGAATAATATATCCCTATGTTGCCGAGGCCAAATGGAACGCCGTTTTCCGAATTGTCGCCGAACTGAAAAGTAAGGTAGTGATTTCGGCGATTCCCAAGGCGATCGGTGCTTTGAAGGAGAAATATCCGTATTTTTTCCTGACGCTCGGCAAGGATGGCTTGAAGTATTATCTTACCGAATGCGATGCCGATATTGAAGAAATGTACGGTGTTGACGAAAGACCCTGCAAGCCGTTTGATGTTGAGTCCGGAAAGCCGCTTATCAGGTTTTTGTATAACGAAAATTCGCTTATTCTTGAGGTGTTCCACAGTATTACCGACGGCAGGGGAGCGCTTGAATTTATGAAAGCCTTTCTCAAAGAATATAAGGACGGCGGAAATTCGGACGAGCACAGCGCAATGCTTGCGAATACAGAGGATATATTTGAAAAGATCTACAGCGAGGGCGGAAAAAGCGTAAACAGAATAGTTCCTTTTGCCTATGAGATGAGCAGGAAAGAAGCTGTTCCTTTTAATTACGAGCCTGTCGAAATTCCGAGTCGAGCCCTTGTTGATGCTGCGCACAGATACGGTGTTTCGGTTTCGGTGCTTTTTTGTGCCATGCATATTAAGGCTATTGCGGAGAACAGAACGGATACACGCAGACCGATTACCATTTCCATTCCCATTGAATTGAGAAAAATGTTTGATTTCTCGTCTTGCCGCAATTCTTCCCTCTATTTTCTCGTGTCGGTAACGCAGGAGGAAACGAAGAATTTTGAAGAGCTTTTAGCTAATGTTAAGGCTCAGTTTGCGGAGAAGCTTGATCCGGAGGATATGCGTAATATGGCATATTCAAATGTTAAACAGGCAAAGATGAAAATATTCAATTTGCTACCGCTGACGCTCAAGAAAAAGGCGCTCAAAATCGGATACACATTTTTCGGTGAATATCAATTCACCTCGGCGGTGACAAGCATAGGCATAATAAAACTCGGCGAGGATCTGGACGAGCTGGTCGATGATATTTATTATTCGCTCGGCAAGCAGTATACGCACCCCATCAATGTTGCAGCATCGACATATAAGGATAAGACGAGATTTGTTGTTTCGTATGATATTAAACCGGATATGTATCTCAGAGAGCTTAGGCATTTGATCAAGGCGTATATTTATTAACCGCCTAATAAAACAGAAATAAAAAGTCTTCTCGAATTTGAATCAGGCTCAATGTTCCTGCTGATTTTGATACAATAGAAAAAGCCTTCTTCGGGGTCAAAACCACCGAAAAAGGCATAAAATAAGGGCTTTCGAGGTCAAGTGCTGACTTCGGAAGCCCTTGCTTGTCCCACAAGCAAAACAGTTAATTTATGGCAGAGGGCTTGTTTTACCCCCGCTGCCGTCACGGCCTCGGAACATATTATCCCGAGCTTGAGGATATCGTCCATTATGAAACGGAAGATAACAAGCTGAACGAATACGGCACAGAAGAGCTTAACAGGGCGCATATTGAAAATATGATCCAAAAATACAAGCGTCTGACGGTCGGAAGCATTGACCCTGCCAATATAGCGAAATATCAGGCAAGGCTTAATGAGTGGGAGAGCAGAAAAGCTCAATTAGGTATTGCAAATTCCGAAAATAGTGGTATAATAAAGACAGGAGATGATAATATGGGTTTGTCTCTTGAGATTGATAAGTTTACCCCTTGCTTAGTTAGAAGAAGTTCGGGCGAAATTGTAAATACAAAATATAGTATAGCTGATGCTAACGAACTGAAATTTTTGACTAAAAAGGGTTGGAAATTTAATTGGCGAAGTAAAGACCTAAAAAATTCTACTGTCTATAAATTGTGCTTGGAAAATGATGATGAAATACAAGGCTTAATTGCAGTGACAGATTACCCGAGCGACAAGGCTTTATATATAAACATTGCCGAAAGCGCCCCACAAAACTTCGGAAAAGATAAGCGTTTTGAGGGCGTTGGAGGTCATCTGTTTGCTATTGCGGCAAACGAATCTGTAAAAAAAGGTTATGGCGGATTTTTATTTTTAGATGCTAAAAATATGAAATTAGTGTCTTATTATCAAGAGAAATTTGGAGCTACTTTGTTGGGTATGCCGCATCCATACAGAATGTTTATTGATGAAGAAAGTGCGAAAAAGTTGCTTGAAATATATACATTGAAAGGAGAATGAATATGTCTGAGCAAGAACTTAAAGCAATGAGAGAGTTGGATGAGCTTGCGGAAAAAGCAGGAGGATTTGTTGTTCCATTTGGTGATAACACAGTTCATTATGATTACAGAAAAATAAGTCAGTATTGTAAAGAAAAAGGAATTGAACCGATAGATTTGACAATACGAGAGCTGAACAATTTTGTGTTACAGTAATTGGCGGATAAAGAGGTTGTTTGAGGTGGAAGAATACGTCCACGTCCACACGCCGATGGCTTGACAGGGGAAACCCGAGAGATGCAGGAGAATTGGACGCCTGCCAAACAACCATAAATCCGAAAGTCGCTTGAGCAATCAGGCGGCTTTCTTTGTGTAGCTAATTTTGCACCCTGAGCAATCAAGGTGCTTTTTTTATGCCTATAATTTCAGCGTTGCCGTAATGGTGACGCTGTTTTTATATCAAAAATACAGTTTGCCCGTATCTGAAACAACGGGGTGCGGATGTCCTTATCCGTAAAAAAGACTAACTATTAAAAGTCAAGCCCCAAAATAAAGATTTTGCAAAAAATCCGT
>CAVJDU010000010.1:0-60365 GCA_963648385.1 uncultured Coriobacteriaceae bacterium
ATATTGGCCTGTTTTGTATGCCTTTTGTTTACGGTCTGTGAATTTATTTTCTGTTCGGTAATATTGCCCCGTTTCCGTCACCGATTTTTCATTCGGAAAACGAATAGCGAGAAAAATATATTTTAGATTTGAATAATGATTCGTGGGAATGGTTTACAAAAAAATTGTGCCTTTTTCGTAAATAACATCTATATTGTCGGCTGCATTTTCCGTAAATTACATCTGCTACGGCGGCATGATGTGGGCATCATGCCCTACGGAATGAACCAAATTTCTTAACGGATTTGTGCTTGATTGGAATAATTTTTATCTGAACTGCACCGATAAAACCGGGCGGAGATGTTTTTGTGCGTTGTCAAAGCGTGCCGAGGAAGGAATTTTTGTAACAAAGTTCACAAAAGATACGACAATTTTTTACATTCGGTTTGAATATAATAATCAAAAACGGGTTGAATTTTGCTTTTTTTTTTGATACAATAATATAGGGTAACTACTGATTTAATCACAGCACGATTCTCGGTAATAAAATAACCCGTAAAATGTTTCTTTGTTTGTCGAGGTGACGCAATGAAAAAGAAAAAAACAAGCGTAAACGATGTTCCTCTTTATCTTTTCCATCAGGGACAGAATGCCAAGGCTTATGAATTCCTCGGTTCGCACCGTTCGGGCAAGAACGAGGTCGTTTTCCGAGTTTGGGCACCCCATGCGGCGGCGGTCAGCGTGGTAGGCGACTTCAACGAATGGGATATTGAGGCCGACCCGATGAAAATGCTTGAGGACAACGCCGTTTGGGAATGTAAAATAGAAGGAATCAAGCAATTCGATAATTATAAATATTGTATAACCACTCGTTCGGGGGAGCTTCGCTACAAGGCCGACCCTTACGGTTTCCACGCCGAAACACGCCCCGAAACCGCCTCAAAGTTCTATAACATTGACGGCTACGACTGGAAGGACGAAAAATGGATGTCCGAGAGGCGATCCGTAAACATCTATGAAAGCCCGGTCAATATCTATGAGGTTCACGCAGGCTCATGGAAGCAGCACGAGGACGGAAATTTTCTTTCCTACCGTCAGTTAGCAGACGAATTGACAAAATATGTAAAGGACATGGGTTATACTCATATAGAGCTGCTGCCGATTTGCGAGCATCCGTTCGACGGTTCGTGGGGATATCAGGTGACGGGTTATTTTGCCCCGACCTCACGCTACGGCGAGCCGAAAGACTTCATGTATTTCGTTGACAAGTGCCACAGAGAGGGGCTTGGCGTTATTCTCGACTGGGTTCCGGCTCATTTCCCGAAGGACGCTCACGGTCTGTTTGAATTTGACGGAGAGAGCTGCTACGAATACGGCGACATTCGCAAGGGCGAGCATTTGCAATGGGGCACTAAGATTTTTGACTACGGGCGCAACGAGGTCAGGAGCTTCCTCACCTCATCGGCGATGTTTTGGCTTGAAAAATATCATATTGACGGGCTCAGGGTCGATGCGGTCGCTTCAATGCTCTACCTTGACTACGGCAGGAACGACGGTGAATGGGTCGCCAACAAGAACGGCGGCAGGGAAAACCTTGAAGCGGTTCAATTCCTGCAAAATCTCAACATCTCAATCTTCCGCGAGCACCCCGATGTCATGATGATCGCCGAGGAGAGTACCTCGTGGCCGCTGGTTTCAAAGCCGGTCTGCGACGGCGGACTCGGTTTCAATTTCAAATGGAACATGGGTTGGATGAACGACTGCCTGAAATATTTTTCGATGGACGGAATTTACAGAAAATTCAACCACAACTGCCTGACATTCTCGTTTTTCTATGCTTTTTCGGAGAATTTCGTTCTTCCGATCTCGCACGACGAGGTGGTTCACGGCAAGTGCTCAATGATAGGCAAAATGCCGGGCGAGTACGATGAAAAATTCGCAGGACTGAGAGCTTTATACGCATACATGACGGCTCACCCGGGCAAAAAGCTTCTTTTCATGGGTCAGGAATTCGCTCAATTCATTGAATGGAACTACAAGCAGGAGCTTGACTGGCTGCTGCTCGACTATGAAAAGCACGCTCAAATGCAGAGCTATGTCCGCACGCTGAACAAGCTCTATAAAAAGCAAAGTCCGCTCTGGCAGATCGACTACGACTGGGAGGGCTTCAGCTGGATAAGCAACGACGATGTTGACAATTCGGTGATCTCCTTCAAGAGAACGGACAAGGATAAAAAAGAGATCATTGCCGTTTGCAACTTCACCAATGTTGAGCGAAGCGGCTACCGAATCGGAGTGCCGAGAGCGGGAACATACAAGGTTCTCCTCAACACGGACGCCGAGGAATTCGGAGGAAACGGCAGGGGAACGACCGTTAAGGTCAAGAGCGAAAAAATACCCATGCACGGCTTTGACAACAGCATATCGCTTGACCTTGCGGGGCTGAGCGTTATCTACCTGACGCCGCCGGCAAAAAGAAAATCGACAAAGAAAATCCCGACCGAAAAGGTCAGCAAATAAAGGAGGAATAGTAATGTCCCGAAAACACGAATGTATCGCAATGCTTCTTGCAGGCGGACAGGGAAGCCGCCTCGGAATTCTGACAAAGAACATTGCAAAGCCTGCCGTTCCATACGGCGGAAAATACCGAATCATTGATTTTCCGCTTTCTAACTGCGTCAATTCCGGCATCTATACCGTCGGAGTTCTTACCCAATACCAGCCGCTTGAGCTGAACGACTATATCGGCAACGGACAGGCATGGGATCTTGACCGTGCCGACGGCGGAGTGCACATTCTCTCGCCCTATCAGCAGATATCGGGCACGGAATGGTACAAGGGCACGGCAAACGCAATTTACCAGAACATCAACTTTATTGACAGATACGATCCCGAATATGTTCTTGTTCTTTCCGGCGACCATATCTATAAAATGGACTATTCCAAGATGCTTTCTTTCCACAAGGAGAAGAATGCGGACTGCACTATCGCCATGCTTGAGGTTCCGTGGGAGGAGGCTTCACGATTCGGTCTGATGCTCGTCAACGACGACGGCTCGATTGCCGAATTTGAGGAGAAGCCGAAGAATCCCCGCTCCAACAAGGCTTCGATGGGCGTTTATGTTTTTTCCTGGAAAAAGCTCAGGCAATATCTGCTTGACGACGAGGCTAACCCGAACTCAAGCAACGACTTTGGCAAGGATCTTATACCGGCGATGCATTCCGCCAATGAGAGGCTCTTTGCCTACGAATTTGACGGCTACTGGAAGGATGTCGGAACTATCGACAGCCTTTGGGAGGCCAATCTTGACCTGCTCAACCCGAAGGTTGACCTTGACCTGACGGATTCAAGCTGGAAGATCTACGCAAAAGACCCGATCACCGGTCCGCACTATGTTTCCGACACTGCCAAGGTGCAGAACTCAATGGTTGCCGAGGGCTGCGAGATCGAGGGTGAGGTTGATTTTTCCGTGCTTTTTGCCAATGTTACCGTTGAGGAGGGCGCAGTCGTTAAGGATTCGATCGTCATGCCCGGCAGCGTGATAAAAAAGGGAGCGATCGTTCAGTATGCGATAGTTGCCGAGAATGTTACCGTTGAGGAAAGCGCAAGAGTCGGCAAGCGTCCGGAGGAAATGGAAAACCTTGATGATTGGGGCATTTCCGTTGTCGGAATGGGCGTCAAAATCGGCAAGGGCGCAACAGTTGAGCCGAAAGCAATGGTCGGCGAAGATGTAAAGGAGGCGTAAGCAATGAGAGCCAACAATGTACTCGGACTTATTTTTTCAAATACATACGATAATTATCTCAGCGAGATAACCTCGGTTCGTTCCATGGGTTCCGTGCCTTACGGCTGCCGTTATCGTCTGATTGATTTTCAGCTTTCCGCAATGGTGAACAGCGGAATCGCCAAGGTCGGAATCGTCACAAAGAGCAATTATCAGTCGCTCATGGATCATGTCGGCCCCGGCAGAGCATGGGACCTTTCCCGCAAAAACGGCGGACTCTATCTGCTTCCGCCTTTCAATATCGGCACGACCGGCATATATACCAACAAAATCGAAGCGATTTCAAGCGCAATGAATTTCCTCCGCAATTCCGAGGAGGAGTATGTACTCATGACCGACTGCAACACCATATATAATGTTGACTTTACGGAGATGTTTGAGCGTCACGAAAAATCGGGCGCAGATATCACCATCGCATACAAGCATTCGACCTCCCCGGCGATAAGGGAGCTTGCGAAGTTTGAGCTTGCGGACGACGGCAGAATAACCTCGGTCAGCCGCCGCAGCGACGAGAAAGCAAACTATTCGCTCAATGTTATCTTCATGAGAAAGTCGCTTCTCGAAAGGCTGATCTCGGAAGCGATCGGACTCGGCTACCATTCGTTCACGGAGGATGTTCTTCAGCGAAACATCAATTCCCTGAAAATTTACGGCTGCGAATTCAGCGGCTATGTTAAGGTCATTGACGGAATCCAAAGCTATTTTGAAGCGAACATGGATCTTCTCAAGAAAGAAAACCGCAAGTCGCTGCTCTCCAAGGAGAAGCCCGTATTCACAAAGGTCAAGGACGATGTTCCGGCAATCTACGGTCTTGACTCCCATGCGTCGAATTCGCTGATTGCGGACGGCTGCGTGATCGAGGGCACGGTTGAAAACAGCGTGCTTTTCAGGGGCGTTCATATCGGCAAGGGTGCAGTGGTCAAAAACTGCGTGCTCATGCAGAACGCATATATCAGCGACGATGTTAAGCTCAACTGCGTTATCGCCGACAAAAATGTTGTTATCAAGCCCAATAAAAATCTTTCGGGCGATGTCAAGTTCCCTGTATTCATCGGCAAGGGAATAGTGATCTGAATATACTGCAATCTGTTCGATATTGCATTCTAAGAAAGAAGGATGATTTAGATGAAGGTTTTATACGCTGCCTCGGAGGCTCTCCCGTTCATTGCGAGCGGCGGACTCGGCGATGTTGCAGGCTCTTTGCCGCAGGCGTTGAGGAAAAGACTTATCGGCTGCCGTGTCGTTCTCCCAATGTACGACACGATCAAGCAAGAGCTGAAGGACACGATGAAGTTTATCACTCACATCTCGGTTCCCGTGGCATGGAGACGCCAGTATTGCGGAATTTTTGAGGCAAAGCACAACGGCGTAATATATTATCTCATTGATAACCAGTATTATTTCAAGCGTGACACGATCTACGGTCACTATGACGATGCGGAAAGATTTGCTTTCTTCTCCCGTGCCGTTCTTGAGATAATCCCCTATATTGATTTCAAGCCCGACATTATTCATTGCAACGATTGGCAGACGGCTCTTACCCCCGTTTACTATTCGGCAATGTACGCCAATTCGCCGGGATATGAAAATATAAAGACGATTTTCACCATTCATAACATTCAGTATCAGGGCGTTTACGGCAAGGAGCTTCTTGAAGATGTTCTCGGAATCCCTGCCGACAAGGCCTCGCTGCTTGAATATGACGGCTGCATCAACTTTATGAAAGGCGCAATCGAATGCGCCGACAAGGTTACGACCGTCAGCCCGTCCTATGCCGACGAAATTCTTGACCCGTGGTATTCGCACGGTCTTGATTCGATCCTCAACGAGCGCCGTTACAAGCTCAGCGGCATTCTCAACGGAATCGACACCGTGAGCTACGACCCCGCAACGGACAAGTGCATCAAAAAGAACTTCTCCGCCGCCAACGCTTCGGGCAAAAAGACGGACAAGGAGGAGCTTCAGAAAGAAATGGGACTTCCCGTTAAGCCCGGCGTTCCCGTGATCGGAATGGTCACAAGGCTCGTTTCCCACAAGGGACTTGACCTCGTTAAGGGAATTCTTGACGAGCTGCTCGCCACGGCGGAAATGCAGCTTGTCGTTCTCGGCTCCGGCGATTATGAATACGAGAGCTATTTCCGCTGGATCGCCGAGAAATATCCGGAAAAGGTCGGTTTAAGGATCGGCTTTGTTCCCGAGCTTGCAAGAAAAATCTATGCGGGTGCGGATATGTTCCTCATGCCGTCCAAGAGCGAGCCGTGCGGACTCTCGCAGATGGTTGCGCTTCGCTACGGAACTGTTCCCATCGTCCGTGAGACAGGCGGTCTGAGGGATTCGATAACCGACTGCGGCGACGGCAAGGGCAACGGCTTCACCTTCAAAAGCTACAACGCCCACGATATGCTCGACGCTATCCGCCGTGCGCTCACGCTCTACTACAACGGCGACTGGAACGAGCTTGTTCTGCGTGCGCTCAACTGCGATTTCAGCTGGGGTCGCTCGGCGAACGCATATATCAGACTTTATAAGGAAACCCTTAAAGGCTGAGGAAAACAAAAAAAATAGTGTCCCCGGTGTGTTCTGCGCCGGGGCATTGTAGGTAAAAGGAACAGCATATGAAATCATACTATATTCAACTTATCCGCAACGGTCTGACCGAGGGCAATGTCAGCGGAAAATATGTCGGTCATATCGACGAGCCGCTCAGCAGCGAGGGTATCGCCCAGATCGAGCAGATGAAAACCGACTACAAATATCCGCCCGTTTCCGCCGTTTTTTCGAGTCCGCTTTCACGCTGCACTCAGACGGCGAAAATCATCTATCCCAATTGTGAGCCTATCCTCATAAACGGACTGATCGAATACAATTTCGGCGAGTTTGAGGGCAAGACGGCGGAGGAATTGCAGGATCACCCTGTTTTTCCCGACTGGCTGGCCGGCAAAAAGGGCGTTGAGCCTCCGTTCGGCGAGAGCAACGACGAGTTCGCAAACCGAATTGCAACCGCATTTATAAAAATCGTTGACGGAGTGATAGAAACCGGATTTACGCACACGGCGATAGTTACCCACGGCGGAGTTATTATGGCGCTCCTGACCCTTTTCGGTCTGCCCCAAGCTCCGATGCACGAGTGGCTGACCCCCGGCGGCTGCGGATATACGATAAGAATAACCCCATCGCTCTGGTCACAGGGGCGCAAGTTTGAGGTCATCGCACAGATCCCCGAGATCGAGGGCGAAAAGGACGGCTTCGGTGCGGACGATGATGACTTCAATGTTGAGGATTATATATAAACACCGCACACCCCAATTGTGCGCTATTGCCTATAAAAAGGAACTCACTATGAAAGATTTAAAGGACACCTGCAAAATTGCCGTGATTCAGGCAACCCCCGTAATGTTTGACAAGGAAAAGGGATTGGAGAAGGCACTCGGACTGATTGACGAATGCGCCGCAAACGGTGCGGAGCTTATTGTTTTTCCCGAGCTTTTCATTCCCGGTTATCCCTATGGAATAACATATGGCTTCAAGGTCGGCAGCCGCTCGGAAAAGGGTCGCAAGGACTGGAAAAAATACTATGACAACTCCCTGATTGCCGACGGCGAGGAAATGAAAAAGCTTGCCGAAAGCGCAGCCGAGCATAGGGTATATATCAGCATCGGCTATTCCGAGCGTGACCTGTTGAGCGCAACGCTCTATAATTCAAATATGCTCATCTCGCCCGACGGCGAAACGGTCAACCACCGCAAGCTCAAGCCGACCGGCAGCGAAAGAGTGGTTTGGGGCGATGCCGACAGGGACTTTTTTCCCGTTATGGAAACTCCGTGGGGCGCAATGGGCAGCATGATATGCTGGGAGAGCTATATGCCGCTTGCAAGAGTTGCGCTCTATCAAAAAGGAATAACGCTTTATATCTCGCCGAACACTAACGATAATCCCGAATGGCAGAACACGATCCGCCATATTGCGATAGAGGGTCATTGCTATTTTATCAATTGCGATATGTTCTTCACCCGGAAGGACTATCCCGAAACAGCGAGCGCAAACGATGAGATCGCCGCTTTGCCCGACATAGTGTGCCGAGGCGGAAGCTGCATAATCGACCCTTACGGACATGAGCTGACCGAGCCGGTATGGGATAAGGAAGAAATTATCTATGCCGAGTTGGATATGCAGAGCGTCCCGTCAAGCCGAATGGAGTTCGACTCCTGCGGTCACTATTCCCGACCCGATGTTTTGCATCTTGAGGTCAAGGAGAAAATATAAAATCAAGGAGCGTTAGCGTGAATGAATAAATACAGAGCAATCGTTAAAACGGGAAAATTCCCGCAGCTTACCCGTCGTGTTTTCACTACGGCGGACGGGCTGAAATCGGATAATATTACGGCAATGCGTTTCGACGCAAACGGCGTTCTTTTCGTCGGCACGGACAAGGGACTTGCACGCTTTGACGGCGAGAAATTCTCCCCCGTTGCAATCGGCATAAAGGACGCAGCGGTTTCGATGATCTATTTCGATACCGAAAATCATATGTTTGTCGGCGTGGGCAATTCCCTGCTTGAGTTTGACGGCAAAAAGAAGCTTGCCGAGAAAAAATTCAGTTCCAAGCTCGTCGATATCAAGGTTGACCTTGACGGCGCAACATGGATCTTGACCGAGAGCGTGCTCTACAAGCTCGGCGAGAACGGCTATGACATTGAGATCGGCGTTCCCGGCAAGGGCAGCTGCATTGCGGTTTACAAAAACAACAAGGTCTATGTCGGCACGGCAGGCGGCGGTCTTCATGCCCTTGTCGGCAAGCGTTGGCACTGGTCGGAGCTTATGGAGGGCGTTACCGGAATTCTCAGCAACACGATCACCTGCCTTTACATCGACCCGGTCGGCAGCATTTGGGTTGGCACGGACAAGGGCGTTTGCGTTTATGACGACAACAGCTATTGGCTCGACCGCTCAAAGATAGACGGTCTGCCCGACGCACACATAACGGGCATGGCGATCGCAGAAAACGGCGATAAATATTTTTCGACAACGGCCGGTCTTATCCATCAGCATAACGGCCGCCTTTCCTATTACGGCTACAAACGCTGGCTTCCCTCCCCGAATGCGACCGGAGTTGCGATTTCGCCCGACGGCTCTGTTTGCGTTTCAACGGACAAGGGAATCAGCCTTTTTGAAACAAAGATGATGTCGCTCAGGGAGAAGGCAAACATTCTTCGTGCGCAGACGGAAAAATATAATGTCCGCAACGGCTATGTTCTTGACCGTGACCTTGAGCATGAGGGCGTTGTGTGCGAGAGCGAGGGTCATATTCTCTCCTCGGACAATGAGGGACTCTGGACGGGCTTTTACACGGCGGCGCTTTGCTTTGAATATGCCTGCACAAAAGACCCGGAGGTTCGCAGGGACGCACACAGAAGTCTGCTTGCAATGATAAAGCTGACCGAGATAACCGGCATTGAGGGCTTCTTTGCCCGTGCGCTCAGGTATTCCGACGCCGTTGATTACGGCACGGGCGCACGCCACGAATGGCATATTACCAAGGACGCCGACGGCAGGGACTGCGAATGGCTCGGAGAAACCTCGTCGGACGAGGTGGTCGGTCATTTCTACTGCTATGCGAACTATTTTGACCTTGTTGCCGACGATGAGGACAAAAAGCTCATTGCGGACACGGTCAGAAAAATTCTTGACCATATCATCAAGAATAATTTTCATCTTGTGGACACCGACGGTCTGCCGACAACATGGGCAAACTGGAATCCCGACCTTCTCAATAACGACCATAAGTGGATCTACGAAAAGGGCACAAACTCGTTGCAGATGCTCACCTTCCTCAAGATCGGCTACCACATTACAGGCGACGAAAAATACGAAAAGCTTTTCGTCGAGCTTGCGGGAAAAAAGCACTTTGCAATGAATCTTATGCAATATAAAATTCCCGACGGACACCTTTTGCATATTGACGACAGCCACGATTTTCTGATGATCTCGCTTTTGATGAGATATACCGACGACCCGAATCTCCGCTCGATTTTTGCAATGGGTCTTACCCATCACTGGGAGGACGAAAAGGTTGAGCGAAACGCATTCTATAACTTCGTTTACGGCGCAGTCACCGGCGAAAGCTACAACGCCGACGATTGCATTGACGAGCTTATGGATTACCCGATGGATCAGGTCATGTGGCCGCTTTATAACAGCTACCGCTCCGACCTCAAATGGGATATGACCCCGACGGAGCTCGGCATGACGCCGCAGCTTTTTGAGCCGCTTTCGGCGCATGAAAGAAGAATACTGAACAATGACGGCAACCGCTTCACGGTTGACAGCGGCGCAGAGGATGTTGCCAAAGAGCTTTTCAAAAAATCCGACGAGCCGACCGCCTACACGATGTTCCCCGGAACGGGCGACGACAAAGGCCTTGTACTCAAGACCTGCATCAACTTCACTCACCCGTACTGGTACGCAAGATACTACGGTCTTATTGAGGACTGCGAATAAGGAGAGTGCAAAAAATGGGAAAAAAGATTATAGTAGCCGGCGGAGGACACGGCGGAATCGCAACTGCTGCAATTCTGGCGGAGCATGGCTATGATGTTACCGTTTACGAAAAAAATAAGCGAGAGGACATGGGCTACGACTGGACGGATATTTTTGACCGTAAGGGACTTCTTTCCTGCGGAATGGAGATGCCGCCCGAGGATAAATACCGCCTCAAGAACGATATGACATTCTTCTGCCCGTCGAGGAGCAAAAAGCTCAAGCAGCATGTTCCCGAGGATCAGCTTGAGATTCAGATGGAGCGCAAGGATATTTATGATCACATAATCGACCACGCAGAAAAATGCGGCGTAAAATTCGTCTATGAAACCGAAATCCTCGCTCCGGTTATGCTCGGCAGCCGTGTTGCCGGTATCCAAACGAAGGACGCTGTGATCTATGCCGACCTTGTTATTGACGCAGCGGGTGTGGATTCGCCGGTTCGCAAAAATCTTCCCGACTCCCTCGGAATACAGAAAGAGCCGGACAAATACGATACCTTCTATGTTTACCGTGCATTTTACAACAAGACCGCTCCCGTTGAGGAGGATAAATACAGGGTATATCTCCTTTTTGATAACAAGCAGCAGATCTGCTGGGTTGCCGACGATGAGGAATACACCGATGTTTTGATCGGACGCTTTGTTCCGCTGACCGATGAGGATGTTGAAGAAACTCTCGACAAGCTCCGTGAGCTTAACGACGACCTCGGCACTCAGCGGCTGAGGGGCGGACAGTATGTAAAAATTCCGGTTCGCCAGCCGCTCGGACTTTTGGTTGCCGACGGCTACGCCGCAATCGGCGACAGCGCATTCATGACCGTTCCGCTCATCGGTTCGGGAATTGCCAACAGTCTCAAGGCAGCTCGGCTTCTTGCGGATGCGGTTCTTGCCGACAAGCAGGAGCTTTTCGGAGCGGACACTCTCTGGAAATATCAGCGTGATTTTTACAAAAAGCTCGGTGCGGGACTCGCTCCGATCGCAATAATCAAGCTCATGGTTGCCCGCTTTTCACCGAAGGATCTCGATTATTTCTTTGAAAACGATATCCTCAATTCCGACGATATAACCATCGGCGCAGACACAAACAGTATCAGATGCTTCATCGAAAAGCTGATGAACCTAAATTCGCTCAAGCTAAAGGTCAAGGGCGTTATGAGCGACTTCCTGCTTTCCAGAAAGGTTTTCGGAATGAACACAAGAATCGCCGCCGTTATGGCGATAACAAAAGCAATGCCCGTTCGCTACGACCGCCGCCGTGTGCAGTCATGGGTCGAGGGCTATAACAAGTGCTTCCGCATAGAATAATGCTAAAACGGAATATAAACGAAATTTCAGGGCAGCTCCACATTGTAAAATGCGGCGTTGTCCTACTTTTTGCCCATTTTGTTGGGCAGCTATCCGAAACTTTTCCGCTCTAACGCTTTATTTTAGGCTGATTATATGATATAATTTTAGTTTAAGTGAGGTGCGGGCTAATGACAAAAAAAGAAAAAGCGTTGCTTTGCGTGCAGGCTCTGAAAAAAGAGTACCCCGAAGCGATCTGCTCTCTTGATTACAAAAATGATTTTCAGCTTCTTGTTGCAACAAGGCTTTCCGCCCAGTGCACCGACGCACGGGTTAACCTTGTCACGCCTGCGCTTTTCGAGAAATATCCGAGTGTTGAGGCGTTCGCCGAGGCCGATGTTACCGATGTGGAGGAGCTTGTGCGCTCCTGCGGATTCTATCGCACCAAGGCGAAGGACATAGTCGCCATGGCGCAAAAAATCCTTTCCGATTTCGGCGGAAAGACCCCGGACAATATTGAGGATCTGACCTCCCTGCCCGGAGTCGGCAGAAAAACAGCAAACCTCATCTGCGGCGATATTTACGGCAAGCCCGCCGTCGTTGCCGACACTCATCTTATCCGCATCACGAATTTGCTCGGTCTTGTCGAAACAAAAAATCCGTACAAGGTTGAGCTTGCCCTGCGTGACCTGCTTCCCCCGGAAGAAAGCAACGATTTTTGTCACCGCTGCGTTCTCCACGGCAGAGCCGTATGCGTTGCCAGGCGACCCGCCTGCGAAAAATGCTGCATGGCTGACTTCTGCAAATCGGCAAAATGAGCATATGCCTCAGAAAAATCTGCTGATAAGCAAAGCCGCTGCCGCACCGACGAGGGCAGAGCCAATCAGCTTGGCGGCAAAAAGAATACGGCTGCGTTTCAGCTTTGTCGGCGGCGGAGCACCCGTTTCACCGGCGATTTCGCCTGCCCGTTCACGCAGCGTACCCTCGCTGACACGAGAGAACTCCGGCTTGACGAAAAATATTACCCGTTCAAAATATTCACAGGTCGGCTTTGTGACCTCAACGACCTGATGGTTTACCCCTTTGATCAAACTATCCCTGCTTTCGCTTGTTTTTTCCTTTTTATTGTTGCCGTTCGGAAGGATTTTTATGCAAGACAAAGTGAATAATGCCCGACCGAAAACGACCGATTGCAACATTTTCCACCTTTTCTGTGGAAGTGTGGAAAACTTTGGATTTCTCGCAAAATCGGTGGAAAACTATGTGGAAAGTGTGGATAACTCCTTTTAAAATCGTTGATATTACGCAAATTTCCACATTTTTGCCCGTGGAAAACATATATTCTGTTAATTATTTAACAATCGCACCGGAGCTTTGTCAAGTATTTTTTTGTTATAAAAACCGGAAAATTTTGCTCAAAATTTCAGAAATCTTTGTGCAAAACAGAGTTTAAAAAAAGCTTGACAAGTATTTTGTGACAAAAGGTTACAAAATGAATATTTTTACATAACCGTTAGGAGAAATCGCATGATAAGCTGTACCGAGGATAACCGCATATGCTTTGACGGGGTCGAGTATCTTGACCTTTCCTTGACCCTTGACTGCGGACAGGCTTTTCGCTGGGTAAAAAGGTCAAACGGCGCTTGGCACGGCGTTGCGTCAAACCGTGCGGTCGATATAACGCAGACCGGCGAAAAAATCACCGTTGTCGGCGACACGGACGAGGATTTTTGGCGAACTTATCTTGACCTTGAGCGTGACTACGGCGCAATCTGCGAAAGGCTGATGACGGACGGTTGGCTCAACAGGGCGATAAGCGAATACGGCGGAATACGGATTCTCCGCCAGGACGCATGGGAAGCGCTCTGCTCCTTTATAATCTCGCAGAACAACAATATTCCGAGAATCAAGGGCATAATCGAGCGGCTGTGCGCCGAATTCGGCGACGATCTCGGAAACGGTGATTTTTCCTTTCCCCCTGCCGAAAGGCTCGCAAAATGCAGCGTTGAGGATCTTGCGCCGCTGCGTTCGGGATTTAGGGCAAAATATATTATCGACGCAGCGAAAAAAGTTGCCGACGGCGAGGTCAAGCTTGCCATGCTTACCGAGGAGGACATGGTCTCCTGTCGAGCGGAGCTGATGAAAATAAAGGGCGTCGGCGCAAAGGTTGCCGAGTGCACCCTGCTCTACGGCTGCGGAAGAATCGAAGCTTTTCCCGTTGATGTTTGGGTCAAGCGAATCATGGCGGAGCTTTATCCCGAGGGCTTGCCCGAATGTACATCGGGCGTTGAGGGAATAGCTCAGCAATTTCTGTTTCACTGGCGAAGAAACATATAATTTGGAGGTAGTATGAAAGAACTGTTGAAGTATCTGCGGCACTATGTCAAGGAGAGCATTCTTGCGCCGCTGTTCAAAATGCTTGAAGCGAGCTTTGAGCTTTTCGTTCCGCTGGTAATGGCGGCAATAATCGACACCGGAATCAAAAATTCCGATAAGCCGTATATTTTCAAGATGGCAATGGTGCTTGTCGGGCTGGCGATCGTCGGCTTTATCAGTGCGCTTACGGCTCAGTATTTCGCCGCAAAGGCTGCGGTCGGATTCGGCAAGGAGCTGAGGAGCGACCTTTACCGCCATATCAACACGCTGTCCTATTCCGAGATCGACCAAATCGGAACATCGACCCTTATCACAAGGCTGACGGCGGATGTTAACCAGATGCAAACGGCGGTCAACCTTTTTCTTCGCCTTTTCCTGCGATCCCCGTTCATCGTTATCGGCGCAGTTATTATGGCGTTCACGGTTGACCCGAAAACAGCGGTGATTTTTGCCGTTTCGATACCTCTGCTTGCGGTCGTTGTTTTCGGCATAATGTTCTATTCCGTGCCGATTTACAAAAAGGTTCAGAACAGGCTCGATTCCGTTATGAGAATAACGAGAGAGAACCTCTCCGGAGTGCGTGTTATCCGTGCGTTTAACCACGAGCAAAAGGAGATCGAGGAATTCGACAAATGCTCGGAGGAATTGAAGGATATGCAGCTTTACGGCGGCAGAATTTCGGCATATCTCAATCCGATAACCTATGTCATCGTCAATATTTCCATCGTGCTCATAATATATGTCGGCGGTCTGCGGGTCAATACGGGCAGACTGACCCAGGGCGAGGTAATTTCCCTCATCAACTATATGTCGCAGGTTCTCGTTGAGCTTATCAAGCTCTCAAACCTTATCATCAATCTTACAAAATCCGTTGCTTGCGGCAACAGGATCAGCGATGTTTTCAACATCAAGCCCTCGATAAATAACGGCAGCGGCATAAAAAGCGAGGACGATAGCGCAGTTGAATTCGACAACGCAAGCGCAACCTATGCCGGCTCAAAAGAAAAATCGCTCGATTCGCTCACGCTCAGCGTTCCGAGAGGCTCAACGGTCGGCATAATCGGTGCGACAGGTTCGGGCAAAACAACGCTCGTCAACCTCATTCCGAGGTTTTACGATGTCAGCGGCGGCTCGGTTAAAATCAACGGAACCGATGTTCGCAATTATAATGTTGAGGAGCTTCGCAGGCTTGTCGGAGTTGTTCCGCAGAAGGCGGCTCTCGTCAGCGGAACGGTTCGCGACAATATAAAATGGGGCAAGCCCGATGCAACGGACAGCGAAATAAACGCTGCGCTCAAAACCGCTCAGGCTCTCGATTTTGTCAACGAAAAGGACGGCCTTGACAGCAAGATTCTTCAAGGCGGCAAGAACCTTTCCGGCGGTCAGATCCAGCGTTTGACGATCGCAAGGGCACTTGTCAGGAAGCCGGAGATCCTCATTCTTGACGACAGCTCGTCCGCACTCGACTTTGCGACCGACGCTGCGCTCAGGCGTGCGATAAAATCCGACACGGACAACATGACCGTTTTCATTGTTTCTCAGCGATTTTCAACGATCAAAAACGCCGATATGATAGTCGTGCTTGACGACGGCAAGGTTTGCGGAATCGGCAAGCATGACGAGCTTTTTGACGGCTGCAAGGAATACCGTGAAATCTGCGAATCCCAGCTTTCGAGTAAGGAGGCGGTATAAATGAAGAAAAATAATAAAGGTACTTTCCGCCGTCTGCTCAAGCTGATTGAAAAATATAAATTTCTTGTGCTTCTCTCGCTGCTTTTGGCGGTTGTGGTCGTTGCGACTCAGCTTTATGCGCCGATTTTGTTCGGCAACGCAGTTGACCTTGCTCTCGGCAAGGGTCAGGTTGATATCAAGGGAATCGTTTCAATTCTTATCAAGACCGCCGTTACGATCGGCATAACCGCACTGGCTCAGTGGATAATGAATATTATCAATAACCGCATAACATACCGTGTTGTCAAGGATCTGCGAGTTCAGGCTTTTCGCCATTTGCAGAAGCTTGACATCGGCTATATCGACTCCCACGAGCACGGCGATATCGTCAGCCGAATCATCACCGATATAGACCAGCTCTCGGACGGACTGCTGATGGGATTTACCCAGTTCTTTACGGGCGTTATAACGATTCTCGGTACGCTGATTTTCATGTTCTCCGTCAATGCGAAGATTGCGCTTATCGTTGTGCTTCTGACTCCGCTTTCGCTTTTCGTTGCCTCGTTTATCGCCAAGCGAACCTATTCGATGTTTCAAAGGCAGTCCGAAACAAGAGGCGAGATCACGACGCACATCAACGAAATGGTCGGCAATCAGAAGCTTGTCAAGGCGTTCAGCCGTGAGGCAGCGTCCGAAGAAAAATTTGACGAGATTAATGACAGGCTCACGAAATACAGTCTAAAGGCCTCATTCTTCTCCTCAATGGTCAATCCCTCAACAAGACTTATCAATGCGATCGTTTATGCCGGCGTTGGCGCATTCGGTGCGCTTTCCGCCATTTCGGGCAGGCTCACGGTCGGTCAGCTGAGCTGCTTCCTCAGCTATGCAACGCAGTACACCAAGCCGTTCAATGAAATCTCCGGCGTTGTAACGGAGCTTCAGAACGCTCTCGCTTCAGCGGCAAGGGTATTTGAGCTTATCGACGAGAAGGAGCAGATTCCCGATCGAGCCGACGCCAAGGAGCTTAAAAAGGCAAGCGGCGAGGTTGAGTTTGAAAATGTTTCGTTCTCATACGATAAGAGCAAGGAGCTTATCAAAGACCTCAGCATCTCGGCAAAGCCCGGTCAGCGTGTTGCGATCGTCGGTCCGACCGGCTGCGGCAAGAGCACGCTCATCAACCTGCTCATGCGCTTCTACGACCCCGACAGCGGAACGATCAAGGTGGACGGCGAAAACTCAATGGACTTCACAAGAAAATCATTGCGCAGGAATTTCGGAATGGTTCTCCAGGAAACATGGCTCAAATCCGGCACGGTCAGGGAGAATATTGCATATTCCAACCCCGACGCAACCGACGAAGAAATAGTCGCCGCCGCAAAGCTTACGCACGCCCACAGCTTTATAAAGCGTTTGCCCGACGGCTACGACACGGTTCTCGGCGAAAACGGCGGTTCGCTCTCTCAGGGACAAAAGCAGCTGCTTTGCATAACGAGAGTTTTGCTCAACCTGCCGCCGATGCTCATTCTTGACGAAGCGACCTCGTCTATCGACAGCCACACCGAGATAAGAATTCAGAAAACATTTACCCGAATGATGAAAGGACGAACCTGCTTCGTCGTTGCTCACCGACTCTCGACAATCAGGGAATCGGACATCATTCTTGTTATGAACAAGGGACAGATCATCGAACAGGGCACGCATGAACAGCTGCTTGAAACCCACGGCTTCTACTACGACCTTTACAACAGCCAGTTCGCCGTTACGGAATAAAAAATACCGCTCTTTCAAATCACGAAAGGGCGGTTGATTTTTTCGGTTATTTTGTCCTTTTCCTGCCTTTCAGCGCAAGGGCTGTATCGGCTATCAGGATTATTTCAAATAAAAATACGATAAACGGCTGGCAGAGCACATTGATCTTGTTGAACCAATCGGATTTCACTATATCCAGCCCCAGGACGGAGTTGAACACCGCCGATATCGAATCAACTTGAAAATACCAAACGCACGGAACTGTGACCAGTAAAGAGCAAAACAGGATTGTGTACAGAACTTTTTTCTTGCCAGTCGGGTTGGACTGAATGAAGCTTACAAACGGCAGCAGCAGGAAGATGAGGATATAAACACGAGCCGTTGAGTCGACATTCGCAAAGATGAATGCAATTCCGATGAGCTTTTTCCATTCCTCTTTCGAGAAAAATATGATGAAAGCGCAGCCGAGCCACACCGCTGCTTTTGCGAGCGTCAGGAATATTCCGAAATCAATCTTGAAGCCGAGCGAAATCCATGTCAGCAGATTCGTTACGGATGTTCCCTGCACCGAATAGGTGCTTGCCTTTGCGGAGAACGAAGAAAGGTTCTTTATGAATTCGATAAAAATATCGAAACCGCCATAGAACGCAAAGGGTACGAAAAAAGCAAGAATTCCGTAAATAACCAGACGGCCGGCCTCCTTGTATTTTTTGTCAAAAATCAAAAGCAAGCCGAACAGAGCCGGGAAAATTTTAAATCCGGCGGCAAGAGCCAAAGCTATGTAGGAAAGCTCCCGCACGATCTTGTTCTCGCTGTTTCGGTAAAAAACAAAAACTCCGCACAAGAACAGTGCAAGCAAGATCGTGTTTCCCCGCTGGATACAATAAAGCATTGGGAACGACATCGTCAGCGAAACCGCCATCAGGAAAGAGCCGAGCTTCGGCGTTGATCTCTGCAAAACATCGTAGAGCAGCATTCCCATCACCAATATGCTCACGACGATGAACAGAAGAAAAACTATCTGGCACATGCCGTTGGTGTAGATTACTTCACGCCGGTCTTTTTCAAGAACGATATAACGCTGCGGAACCATTTTTGAAATTATGTAAAAAAACAGGCTGGAAAGCGGAGGGTAAATAACGCCCGTCTCGGTATAAACATTCCGACTGCCGGCGTCGCACATTGAATTGTAGAAATCGTTAAAATAATCCTTGCCGAAAAGAACATCGTTTAAAGCGCTGCCCTCGGAAAGAGCCGCAAGGATGATTAACCCGACAAAAGAAATTCCCGAAAGAATCAGAAAAAGATTGACGGGAAATTGATTTTTTCTCAAATCCGTCTTTGAGCCGCACAAGCTTTTCATTATGTATTCTCCTCAATCAATTTGATTGCCGAACGAGGCAACGCTCACATTATATACTGTTTCGGCACTAATGTCAACCTAAGCGGCCGCTACCGGAATAAACAGCAAATAATAGGTTGCCGAAAAGAAAAGGACTGCCATTCGCAGCATGAATTGTCGCTGCAAATCACAGTCCGTATTTTTTTGAAAATTATTTATGTTTCACCAAAGGCGCTGCGTTGTTCATTACGCAATCCTCGGTCACCTGCACGCTGACGATTGATTTATCGCTCGGCACGGCATACATTATCGGTATGAGGAGGGACTCCATAATGGAGCGCAGTCCTCTTGCGCCGGTTTTCTTCTCCAGCGTTTTCTTCGCTATCGCCGTAAGAGCCTCGGGAGTGAAGTCCAGCTCAACTCCGTCCATCGAAAGCAGGGATTTATACTGCTTGATAATGGCGTTTTTCGGCTCGGTCAAAATCTTCACAAGGGCGTCCTCGTCAAGCTCCCGGAGAGTTGTAATAACGGGGAGTCTGCCGACAAGCTCGGGAATCAGACCGAATTTTGTAATATCTTGCGGAATAACGGAGGACATTGCGTTTTCCACCGTAAAGGCTTCCTTGTCCTTGATGTCCGCACCGAAGCCGAGAGCCGAACCGCCGACACGCTTCTCGACGATTTTTTCTATTCCGTCAAATGCGCCGCCGCAGATGAAAAGAATATTCGATGTGTCAACCTGAAGGCATTCCTGCTGCGGATGCTTTCTGCCGCCGTGCGGAGGCACATTCGCAACCGTTCCCTCAATGATTTTCAGCAAGGCCTGCTGAACGCCCTCGCCGCTGACATCACGGGTGATTGACGGGTTCTCGGATTTCCTTGCGATCTTGTCGATTTCGTCAACATATATTATTCCCCGCTCCGCCTTGTCGATATTAAAATCGGCAGCCTGAATGAGCCTGAGAAGAATGTTTTCAACATCTTCGCCGACATAGCCCGCTTCGGTAAGCGTTGTTGCGTCGGCAATCGCAAACGGAACATTGATTATCTTTGCAAGCGACTGGGCAAGCATTGTCTTGCCGACGCCCGTCGGGCCGAGAAGGAGGATATTGCTCTTTTGAACCTCAACCTCGGGATTATGCTTGAAAACACGCTTATAGTGGTTGTAAACGGCAACGCAGAGCGTGATCTTGGCGTTGTCCTGACCGATAACATATTCGTCGAGAGATTTTTTCATCTCCATCGGGGTTGGCAGTTTAAGCTCCCTTGCCTTTTTCTTTTGGGCTCTGATTGACGCCTCCTGCTCCTCCGCAATGATCGCACTGCAAAGTCCGATGCATTCGTTGCAGATATAAACTCCCGGGCCGGCAATTATTTTGTCAACCTGCCCGTCGGTTTTGCCGCAAAAGGAGCAGCGAACACTTTTTTCGCGTCTTTCATCATCTCTTGGCATCGTTACACCTCTGATTTATCTTTTGTAGAGAACCTTATCGACAAGGCCGTAATCCATCGCTTCCTGAGCCGTAAGGTAGTTGTCACGCTCGGTGTCGATTGCGATCTGCTCAATGGGCTTGCCCGTGTTTTCGGCAAGGATTTGATTGAGCTTTTCCCTTGTCTTGAGTATCTGATCGGCAACGATCTTTATCTCGGTCGCCTGACCTCTTGCGCCGCCGAGCGGCTGATGTATCATGATTGTGCTGTTCGGGAGAGCAATTCTCTTGCCCTTTGCGCCCGAGGAAAGCAAAAATGCACCCATCGAAGCAGCCATACCCATGCAGATCGTTGAAACATCGCACTTGATGTACTGCATTGTGTCGTAAATTGCGAAGCCTGCGGAAACCGATCCGCCGGGGCTGTTGATATAAAGGCTTATGTCCTTATCGGGATCCTGTCCCTCAAGGAAAAGGAGCTGGGCAACAACAAGGCTTGCGGTTGCATCGTTCACCTCGTCGGAGAGAACGATGATTCTGTCGCTGAGCAGACGGGAAAAAATATCATACGAACGCTCGCCTCTGTTTGTTTGCTCGATAACATAAGGTACCAATGCCATACTTAATTCCTCCATTCGGGTTGTTTCTGAGTTCTTCGGCGTCATAATAATGCAAATGAATGGCAAAGAGCCATCCACCCGCATAAATTATAATCATTTGAAAGCAAAATTATTCAGCGTCTGCCGGCTTTTCTTCCTCTTTCTTTGCTGCGGCCTTCTTTGTGGTCTTTTTCGGCTTCTCGGCTACGATAGCCTTAGCGTTTGCAACAAGGAAATCGACCGTCTTTTTGCCGACAACATCTTTCTTGACATCCTCAATGTTGACCCACTTTTTGATCTGCTCAACCTCAAGCTGATACATATCTGCCATTTCCTTGAGCTGAGCCTCTGCCTCCTCGTCGGTTGCCTCAAGCTTTTCAAGCTCGGCGATCTTCTCAACGGCAAGCTGAAGCTTAACCTGCTTAACGGCGTTGTCTCTCATGCTCTCCTTGAACTTCTCTCTGTCCATGCCCATATACTGGAGATAGGTGTCAAGAGGAATTCCCTGCTGAGCAAGTCTGTTTTCGTAGTCCTTAACATCGTCCTCAAGCTTGTTGTCGTACATAACCTCGGGGATCTCGCCTTCAACGAGGTCAACGACCTTTTCGAGAACTGCGCTTTCGAAGTCTTTTTCAACCTCTTCCTTCTTCTTGTCGGAAAGCTCGGCCTTGATCTTCTTTTTAAGCTCTGCGAGAGTATCAACCTCGTCGTCAACATCCTTTGCGAAATCGTCGTCAAGAACCGGAAGCTCCTTCATCTTGATCTCGTGAAGAACAACCTTAAATACTGCCTCCTTGCCTGCAAGTTCGGGAGTGTACTCGGTCGGGAATGTAACGGTTACATCGAATTCGTCGCCGGTCTTGTGGCCGATGATCTGCTCCTCAAAGCCCGGGATAAACTGACCCGAACCGAGGGTAAGCTCATAGTTCTCGCCCTTGCCGCCGTCGAATGCAACGCCGTCAACGAAGCCCTCAAAGTCGATAACGGCAATGTCGTTCTTCTTGGCCTTTCTGTCCTCAACCGTAACAACACGAGCGTTCCTCTCCTGCATGGAAGCAAGCTCTTTCTTAACATCGTCTGCGCAAACGGAAGCGTCGCCCTTGTCGGCCTCGATGCCCTTGTAGTTTTCAACGGAGATCTCCGGCTTAACGGTGATCTTCATCGTCATTTCAACGCCGTCCTTGCCGATCTTTGTAACATCAAGGTCATGCGGAGCGGCAACAGGCTCAATGCCCGCCTCTTTGATAGCGTCGCTTACAACGCTGGGATATACGATATCAAGCGCATCTTCATAGAAAACGCCTTCGCCGTAGAACTTTTCAATCATTTTAAGCGGAGCTTTACCCTTACGGAAGCCGGGAAGCTGAATCTTTTTCTTCTGCTTGTTATAAGCCTGAAGAATTGCCTTGTTGAAGTCCTCGCCGCTTACGCTGACTTCAAGAGTGTAGATGTTTGTTTCTGTTTTGTTAGCTGATTTTAACATTAAAAACTTCCTCCTGTGTGGTATTTCGGAGCGTACATACTTCCACAAATACCTATTAACTTTTGTATTATAACAGATGTTTTCACCTTTTTCCATACCTTTTTTTAAAATTTTTATTGTTTGCGGAATTATTTTTAATTTTTTCTCATTACAATTCAATTAAAAGGTCGAGAAATGTCGAATGTAAAGGTTCACAGCTTTACATTATGCAGGTGCTAAAACCGCCGCCGGAGGGCAACGGTCAAAATTTTCTTATCAGCTTAGGGCAAAAATCAAGGTAATCGGCAGAGATAAGGTCAAAATTCACGCCGTCGCTTTCGCCTCGGAATGCCCAGTTCACGGAATTGCCGTGAAGGTGTCCGTAATAGCAGGTTTTTATCTGTTCTTCAACGAGAGTGTTGTAAATTTCACGGCAGGTTTCGGTCAGGCTGATCGGCGGATAATGAAGAAATGCGATGACCTCGCCGCCGAGTTTTTTCGCCTCGGCAATGCTCGTTTTCAACCTGCCGACCTCACGGGCGAGCACCTTTTGATCCTCGTCCTTTGAGCAGTCGAAAAACCAGCCCCTCGTGCCGCAGATCGCAGCGTCGCCGACCCTATACGCATTGTTGAAAAGAATCTTTATGCTCTCGATTTCATTTTGTGCGAAAAATTTTTCAATTTTGGTTTTGGTCGTCCACCAGTAATCGTGGTTGCCTTTTAAAATAATTTTCGTTCCGTTAAGTTTTTCGAGAAAGCGAAAATCCTCCAAGGCGTCGTCAATCTTCATTCCCCATGAAATATCGCCGGCGATCACAACGGTATCGCTATCCGTTATGATCGAATTCCAGTTTTTTTCAAGCCTTTTTTCATAATCCTGCCAGCCTGAAAAAATGTCCATCGGCTTATCGCTGCCGAAAGAAAGATGAGTGTCGCCGATAGCAAACAATGACATTTATTTACACCTCACGCAAAAGAATAATGCTCAAAAAAATACGGATAATATAAGCGTGAAACGAGTTTCACAAATCTGAAAAAGGGGTAATTTACAATGAAGCACGAAATCAAGGATATCAAGTGCCATGCTTGCAACTGCATCTATAACGAAGATGGCTGCAAGTGCGTTGCCGGCGAGATCGAGGTAGGTCCTTCAAGCGCCTGCACCTGTGCGGAAACGATCTGCGCAACCTTTGAGCCGAGCAGCGATGTAAGCAAGTAAAGCTTCTTTAAAAGGGACTGTCACATCAAGGCTGCATATCACAGGCTTAATGTGACAGTTTTTTAGGTCAATGTCGCTCAATTGGTGTGTGCGGATTGCGCAGTAGGATTTTTCGTCAGGTTGTGCAAAAAATTTTGCAGACTTGCTGTCGCAAATCAAGAAATTTTTATGCAGCATACCGGAAATATATTCATGCAATGCGTGCTCCTCGATTGTACGGTGTTGCCTTAGATAATACGGCACAACCCGAGTGCTTGAAATTATTTCAGCAAATCGAAAACGACCTGCTCCATGTCCTCCTTTTTGCAGCAGCCGGTGAATCTCGGAGCTTTGCCCTTGAGGTTGGCAAGCTGCGGGGGGCAATTCTCGCCCGTTTCGGCTTGGAGAGCCGTTACCATCTCGAATTCGTCGAGCTTCTCGGTCATGCCGGGGTGAACTGCGTCAAGAACCGCCTTGCTGAACTTGAACGGGTTTGCGGTTGAAGCAATAACGGTCGGGGTCGCGTCGCCCGTCCTCTTTGCATAGTCCTCATAAACGGAGACTGCAACGGCGGTATGGGTGTCGCAAAGATACTTGTGCTCGTTGAATTCCTTTGCGATGCAAGCCTTTGTTCCGTCGTCGTCGCAGCTGCCTGCGTCAAACAGCTCGGAAAGCTTTGCGAAAACATCGTCGCTTACCTTGTATGATCCCTTAGACGAAAGCTCGCCCATCCATTCTCTTACAATGGAGTCGTTCATGCCGGAGAGGAGGAAAAGAAGTCTTTCAAGATTCGAGGAAATAAGAATATCCATCGACGGCGAAACGGTCGTGTAAAAATCTCTGACACGGTTGTAGGTTCCGCTCTTGAGGAAATCGGTCAAAACATTGTTTGCGTTGGAGGCGCAGACGAGCTTTTTGATCGGCACGCCCATCTCCTTGGCGTAGTATGCGGCAAGAATGTTGCCGAAGTTGCCCGTCGGAACAACAACATTGATCTCGTCGCCGGGCTTGATATCGCCCTTGTTGAGCATCTCGCAATATGCGGATACATAGTAAACTATCTGCGGCACAAGTCTGCCCCAGTTGATCGAGTTAGCCGACGAAAACATCATTCCCTGCTCGGCAAGCTTTGCGGCAACGGACTTGTCCGTGAAAATCTTTTTGACTCCCGTCTGAGCGTCGTCAAAATTGCCCTCAATTGCGCAGACGCCGACATTCGAGCCTTCCTGAGTCGTCATCTGGAGCTTCTGCATCGGGGAAACGCCGTCGTTGGGATAAAATACGAGAATTTTTGTGTTCTTAACATCCTTGAAGCCCTCAAGCGCAGCCTTGCCGGTGTCGCCGGAGGTCGCAACGAGGATAACTATCTGCTTGCCCGGCTCGCTCTTTGCCGAAGCAACGGTAAGCAGATGCGGAAGAAGCTGGAGCGCCATATCCTTGAATGCGCAGGTCGGACCTTTCCACAATTCAAGAATTTCAACGCCCTTTGTCAGGGTGTGCAGCGGAGCGATTTTTTCGCTTGAAAATTTGCCTTCGCCGTATGCGCCCTTAACGCAGGAGTCGATCTCCTCGGCGGTAAAATCCGTAAGATAAAGGGAAAGGATCTCCTTTGCTCTTTCAATATAATCGCAATCGGCAAGGCGCACGATATCGTCCATCGTGATATGAGGGATCTCCTGAGGAACAAACAAGCCGCCCTCGGCAGAAATGCCGTGAGAAATCGCCTGCGAGGAAGTAACTTTTATGCTCTTGTCTCTTGTGCTGGTATAAAACATATTACCTCTCCTTTTGGTAAGTTCTGCTCTCATTGTATCATAAGTAAAAAAACAATTCAATGCAATATTCTAAAAAAACGGCAATTAAACGCCTGCCGTAAACGCATTTTCAATATAATTTGTCTTTATGAGTTTAAATTCGCCGTCAAGAAAGACCTCGCAAACATCAAATCTCGGCTGCTTATTGTTGGGATACGCTTTCATAAAAAGCTTTGAGGTCGATATCAGCTTCTCCTGCTTTGAAATATCGACCGCCTCTTTCGGCTCGTACAGCCTTTCCGTGCCCCTTGTCTTGACCTCGACGAAGCACATATACTTTCCCTTTTGCGCAACAAGGTCGATTTCGCCCAGACGGGAGCGAAAATTGCCGGTTATTATCTTGTAGCCGTTTTCTCTGAGATATCTTGCGGCGAAAACCTCGCCCCAAACACCCGATTTATTTATTTTCATAATATTTCCTCAAAAAAGACATTCGGTGGATTTCCGATGCGCCATATTTATCCAGCATTTCATAGTGAAGCTTCGTGCCGTAGCCCTTGTGCTTTGCAAATTGATATTCGGGGTATTTTTCGTCCATCTCAAGCATGAATCGATCCCTCGTCACCTTGGCAAGGATCGAAGCGGCGGCGATCGACATCGAGTTGGCGTCGCCCTTGACTATCGTCCTTGTCGGTATGCCCAGCCCGGGGTCACGGTTTCCGTCAACGAGAGCCATATCCGGCTTCACGCTCAAGCCCCGAAACGCACGATTCATCGCAAGGTAGGTCGCTTGAAGAATGTTTATTTCGTCAATTTCCTTTTCGTCGGCAGTCGCAACGGAGTATGCAACGGCAGTCTCCTTTATCACATCAAAAAGCTGCTCACGCTTCTTTTCGGTGAGCTTTTTTGAGTCGTTGACCCCGTCGATAATGCAGCCGTCGGGGAGAATTACCGCCGCCGCACAAACAGGACCCGCAAGCGGACCTCTGCCCGCCTCGTCAATTCCGCAGACTATGCCAAACCCGTTCGCCTTCGCCTCTTTTTCATATTTTAACCAGTCAATTTTTATTTCAGTTTTCATTGTGAACACCTTTTGGGATTTTAAATGGCGGATAGCGGACAGAAAAAGCAGAGTTTGCTGTCCGCTAATCACCTATCTACCGTCTAACATCTATTTTGCGTTGGAAATTCCATTGTTATCTTGCCTAATTTTCCGCCTCTGTACTCGTCAAGAAGCATGACGGAGGCTCGTTCGGTGTTGACTTCGCCGCCGCTTATAAGCATTCCTCTTTTTCTGCCGATCGCTTCAAGAATTTCCCACGATTGCATTTCCGAAATATCGTCAAGCTTGTATCTTTCGGTAAGACGCTCCGGGTAGCCCTCACGCAGAACATCTATCAGCCTGACCGCCATCGTTTCAACATCGAGAACGGAATCCTTGACCGAGCCTATGAATGCCAAACGGTCGCCCACGATCGGATCGTCAAACTTAGGCCAGAGCACGCCGGGCGTGTCGAGAAGCTCAATTCCGTTGCCGATAAAAAACCACTGGTTGCTCGTTGTAACGCCGGGTCGGTCGGCAACCTTGGCACGCACCCTTCCCGCCATTTTGTTAATGAACGAGGATTTGCCCGTGTTCGGAATTCCGACGACCATAACCCGCAGAGCCTTACCGACCATTCCGCGGTCGTTGTTCTGCCGAATTTTGTCGGCAAGAACCTTGCGGACAAGCTGGGTATAACCGTTGAGTCCTCTGCCGGAGCGACAGTCAACCGCCATCGCCTCCGCCCCCGTTGAGCGGAAATATTCTATCCACTGCGCCGTGACCTTTTCGTCCGCCATGTCGCATTTGTTGAGGAGAATTATTCTCGGCTTGCCCGCCGTTATTTCTCCGATCTCGGGGTTTCTGCTCGAAAGAGGAATCCTTGCGTCGAGTATTTCGGTCACGCAGTCCACCCGTGAAAGGCTCTCTTTGATAAGCCGTCTTGTTTTCGCCATATGTCCCGGAAACCACTGAACCGTTTGTTTCTGAAAATCACCCATTGGAAGCCCTCCTTTGAAAAAGGCCGAATCTTTCGGCTACTTGATTTTCTTGCAGATGGAATTTAAAATCCTGCCGACAGCCCCGTTGATTTTCGGCTCGGCTTTGTATATCAATTTCATGTAATTTTTTTCAAGCAAATATATTCTCGCAAGCTCAATGACGGTGCAGCTCACATAAATCGCAGCGCACACGACAACGGAATACGGAATAAGGTACAGGCTTTCCTTGAATCTGACGCCGTTTATAAGCTCACCCCAGAGAACGGAGCGGACATAGCTGTTATCGTGAATCAGATATACGCCGAACGATGCGGAGGAAATTATATTTATAAGCTTTGAATTTTTGATTTTTGCGTCTTTGAACATCAAAAAAATCGGCACGGCGATGCAAACCGTGAGCAGAGATTGCTCGTTGCTGAACGAGAGCTTGTACGCTCCGGTAAAATCCGATAATATTTTTTCCTTCGCCATATAGGTGAAAAGCAGGCGCAAAGAAACGGAAACCGCCGTCAGCAATACCACAGCCGCCGCAAGTTTTTTTCGGTTATATTTTTTGTCGTTTTTATATAGCTTTATGTAACCGGCAATGCTGTAAAGCACGAAAAATCTGACAAGCGCATTGCCCTGAATATAGCCGGTCGTTACCGTTTCGACAACGAACCAAACAAAGACGGCGACGATCAGCGTGCGCAAATATTGCTTTTGCGTCATTGCTCTCAAAGCTCGGTTAACAAACGGCGAGAACAAATACATTACGAAATATGCGCTCGCAAACCACCAGCGGCCGGTTGAGATCGGCAGCAGAGCGTCGGTTATCTTGGTCAGGGTGATATCGCTTTCCCTGCCCAAAGCCAAAGCGACCGAAAAACAGACGACGGAATAGAAAAAAATTTGCAGCCACAGCTTGATAAGCTTGGGCAGTCTTATTCCGGACGAATCAACAAGAAAATATCCGGAGATCAAAACAAAAATATAAACGCCTACCTTTCCGATAACGGACAGGGCATTTATATAAAGACTATTCAGCCCCAAATTGTCATAAATGAAGCCGCCGTGAACTGCAAAATGGTGAAAAACAATCATAACCATGCCGACAATTCTCAGCAGCTCAAAATTTGAACTTCGTTCTTTTGTCACAATTCTCTCCCCCAAAAAGAATCATTCATGGCATCGCCGTACAAATTGCGGCGAATGCCTTTATTATGTTGTACAAAAAATTATTTTAGGCAATACCGCACAATTGGGGTGTTGCCTTTATTTAAAAACGGTAAAATTCGGCATAAGTCTGCACTTGACAACGCCGAGGATATATCTCTCGTCAACGCAGCCGATCATCGGCGAGCGGCTGTCTGTCGAATCATTTCTGTTGTCGCCCATCAGGAAAAGCTTGCCCTCCGGAACGACCATCGGGAAGGTGTTGCCCTCCATCGCATAGGTCGGCGCAGCGACATACGGTTCGTCAAGCTCCGTGCCGTCAACATAGACCTTGCCGGTGGTGAAATCAATATCCACGGTCTGTCCGCCCTTGGCAATTACTCTTTTTACGATAGGCTCGTCAAAAGCGTTCGGCTGGGTGCTTATGACTATATCGCCCTGCTCGATGCTGCGGTTTATTGCCGAAACAATGAGCCAATCGTTGTTGTCAAGCGTGGGAACCATCGACTCGCCGTCAACTCCCACAAAGCGGAAGAAGAAGGTGAACATGACCGCAATTATAACAAGAGCCGTCACAAAGACCGAAACGGTTTCGTAAATGAACGAGCCTTTCGGCTTGCTCTGCTCGGCAGGTTCTGGTGTCGTTTCGTTTAAAATTTTCTCATCCATGATTTATTCCTCGCCCTGTTGAAGATTATCGTATATATTCATCTCGCCGAACGGAAGGACACGGATCGTCGCCTTGCCGAGAATGTAGCGTGTGTCAATGAATCCTATGTCCGTGCTTCGGCTGTCGGTCGAATGCATTCTGTTGTCGCCCATAACAAAAACCTTTCCCTCCGGAACGACAAGCGGAAATTTAACATCGCCCGAGCGTTTTGTCAATTCGTTGATATACGGCTCCTCGATCTCCTCGTTGTCAATGAAAACCTGACCGGAAACAAAATTGATATCGACCGTTTGACCCTCGGTCGCAATGATCCTTTTAACAATAGGCTCGTTAAAAGCATTCGGCTGAGTGATGATAACGATATCGCCGTAGTTGTATTCGCTTTTCGGAATCGTCAAAAGCCAGTCCCCGTCCTGAAGCGTGGGAACCATCGAAGTGCCGACAACGCTTGTCGGGCGGCAAACAAAAGTGAAAATTATAAAAACAAGCACCAGTGCCGTTGTCACCGAGCCCAAAAGGTCATATAGCTTTATCCAGCGTGAGCGTTCTTTTTTTGCCTGCTCCGGTGTTTGTCCGTCTTCGAGGTATTCGACCCAGCTTTCCTTGGTGTTGCGTTTGCTTAACAGCATTGAAGCACCTCCTGTTTCATAATAAAACAAAAGGGCATGGAACCACCGCCATACCCCTCAGCTCTTTGATTACATCAGCCGATGCTCTGCTTAACCTTAGCAGCCTTGCCGACTCTGTCACGCAGATAGTAGAGCTTGCTTCTGCGTACTTTACCTGCTCTGATAAGCTCGATCTTATCAACATTGGGTGAATGAACAGGGAAAACCCTCTCAACGCCAACGCCGTAGGAAACTCGACGAACGGTAAAGGTCTGGGAAACGCCGCTGCCCTTGATGGCAATTACGGTACCCTCGAAGGCCTGGAGTCTTTCTCTCTCGCCCTCACGGATCTTAACCCAGATTTTGATAGTGTTACCTACCTTGATTGCTTCGGAAACCTCAGGCTTGAGGCTGTCCTGTGCGATTAACTTAAGTGCGTCCATTGCAGACACCTCCCATGGAATTTCAGGCGTTCTTAACGGTTAGACCGACAGAGGACCGTCCGCTTTAATGTTGGGCATTAAACCCCGCCAAACCGACACTGCCGCCTTGGTGGTCACAAATGCTTTAATATATTACCATACGGCGCAATTTATTTCAAGTGTTTTTTGATGATTTTTAGGAAAAATTTGACCTACCACTACATCTTGTTGTTAAGCCTTAGCTGCGGCACTATTTTTGCTCGGCGGTGTAGATGCAAATATTTTCCGACATACTGTAAAGATACAGCCCCTCGCCGAATTGAGCCTTTCTCGTCATCGTAACGCCGTATTTTTCGGCAAGCTTTTCAACCTTCGGCAGCTCTTTCTCCCGGAGAAGATAGAGGCTTTTTTCATTGTCCCGGTGCTTGTAGTCGTCCTTGACGCAGAGATACTCGACGGGCTTCATCGGCTTTGAGCGGTCAACACGCTTGAATTGAACCAGGTGAAGCTTATCGCCCGAGGCGACAATGACATTCTCCGCTCCGTCCATGATTCCGCTGAGGCCGAATACCGAATAAATCGTATCATAGCCGTTGTCGAGCATATAATTTGCGATTTGGTGCGCCGTCGAATTCTCATCCGTGCCCTTTCTTATTTCGCCGACCGTGCCGACGGCTCTGAACGCAAGCATTCCTGCGGTGAAGACGGCAACGATCGAAAAAAGAAGAGTTCTTTGTTTTTCGCATTTTACCAATATATACGAAACGCAAACGGCAAGAAGCGGATATATCATAAAATAATAAAGCGCACGGTTCGCAACATCGGTAAGCACGCCTGCGGCAAAAACGCCGGCACAGCCGAGAGTCAGCAGCATTACCAGAACAAAACGACCCTGCTCGTCGCATTTATTCTTGAAATAATCCTTGACGCAGAGAATAAATCCGATGAAAACTATCAGCAAAAAAACTGTCGAAACGGCAAGCCTTACTCTTAATTTGAGCGCATCAAGCCCGAAGGTCAAACCGACAAACTCAATGTTGAAATAAACCTTTTTCAAAAAATCCTTGAAGCTTTTGACGAATGCCGTTGATCCGTAGATCGAGTTTTGATTTATTTCGATTTGCCTCATCACAAAAAGTCCGGCAATATTTGATATAAAAACGATCGCCGAAAAAAGCGTAGAATATGATATTGCAAATTTTTTGTCCCTAATCGAATAGATTATTATCAGCAGCACCTCGCAGGCAACGAGAGGCAAAGCCATTACCGCCGTCTGCCTCAGGCTTTGCATACCCGTACCGAAGCTGAGCGCAACGCCGATGACCGCCATTGCAATATGCTTGGCGGAAAACTTTCCCTGACGAAGCTTTACATAGCAGCCGTAAACGACAAACGCATTGATAAGGTAGCAGGCGTAATAGCTTGCCATGGTGAAAAATGCCTGTATTCCCTGCTGGCTTGTTGCCACATGAGCCATGAGCAGCAAAACGCCTATCAAAAACAGAAAACCGGCAGTTCTCTCATTGTAAGAAAACAGCGTTCTCGTCATCCAATCGTATGTCAGCACAATGAGCACCGTCATAATACACGAAGCGATCGCCATTGCGGTAAAGCCGTTGCCCGTCAAGCCGTAAAATAATGCTGCCAAAACAGGAGTTGCAACAACATAGGTCTGGTTGCCGAAAATCCAATCCCTCGGAAAGATCGACTTTGCTTTCCACGCTTCCTTTGCATAATTGATATCATTATATATATCCCCGTCATAATACTCCGGGTTGCAGCTGAGGTTGACATAGAAAACTAATCCCAAAAAAGCAAGAAGCAACAAGGTCAAAATTGCTGAAAATATTTTTTCATTTTTGCTTTTTTCTTTCATAAAATTCTATTTTTCCTTTCTGTTTCTAAAGAATCAGCCTATTGTTTCGAGAAAACTTTTTCCGAGACAGCACAAATGTTTTTAGACATACTGTAAAGATACACTCCGTCATCGAATTGAGCCTTTTCGGTCATTGTAATGCCGTATTTCTCTGCAAGCTGTCTGACCTTTGGTAGCTCATAATCTCTCAAAAGATATAGGCTTTTTTCATTATTCCATTTCTTATATTCGTCCTTGATGCATAGGCGTGACATAGGTTTCATCGGGATTGTCCGATCCACTCCTACATACTGAACCAGATGAATTCTGTCACCCGAAGCAACAATCACGTTTTCCGCTCCGTCCATAACGCCGCTAAGTCCGAAAACCGAATAAATTGCGTCATAACCGTTATCGAGCATGTAATCGGCAATTTGATGCGCCGTTGAATTTTCGTCCTTGCCTGCCTTAATCTCTCCAACTGTGCCGACCGTGCGGAATATAATCATTCCTGCGGCAAAAACAGCAACAACGGAAAGCAAGAGTCGTCTTTTTTTCTCACATTTTACAATGATATATGAAACGCAAACTGCTAAAAGAGGATAAATCATAAAATAGTAAAGCGCACGGTTATCAACATGGGTGAGCACACCTGCGGCAAAAACGCTGACACAGCCGAGAGTCAAGAGTATAACCAAAACGAAGCGACCCTGATCGGTGCATTTATTCTTGAAATAATCCTTAACACATAAAATAAATCCGATGAGAATAATCAGCAAAAATACTGTTGAAACAGTTAAGCTAAATCCGAATCCCAATGCTTCAAAATCAAATGTCTTTGCTACATACGCTATGTTAGTAAAAATTTTTTGAATAACTTCTTTCAAGTTTTTTGCCAAAGACATTGTTCCATAAACTGTATTCTGATTTATTTCTATAAACTTCATTGCAATCAATCCTGCAATGTTTGAAACGAATACAATCACAGAAAAAAGAGTCGAATAGGATATTGCGAATTTTTTATCCTTGATTGAATAAATTATTATCATCAGGGCTTCACAGGCAACGAGAGGCAACGCCATAACCGCCGTCTGTCTGAGGCTCTGCATACCCGTTCCAAAGCTGAGCGCAACGCCGATAACCGCCAAAACAACATGCTTTCTCTTGAAATCTTTTTGACGTATCCTTATGTAACAGCCGTAAACAATGAAAGCATTGATAAGATAGCAGGCATAATAGCTCGCCATCGTAAAAAACGCCTGTATTCCCTGCTGACTCATAGCAACATGGGCCTTGAGAAGCAAAACCCCTATCAGGAACAGGAAGCCTGCCGTGCGCTCATTGTAAGAAAACAGTGTTCTCGTCATCCAATCGTATGTCAGCACAATGAGCACCGTCATAATACACGAAGCGATCGCCATTGCGGTAAAGCCGTTGCCCGTCAAGCCGTAAAATAATGCTGCCAAAACAGGAGTTGCAACAACATAGGTCTGGTTGCCGAAAATCCAATCCCTCGGAAAGATCGACTTTGCTTTCCACGCTTCCTTTGCATAATTGATATCATTATATATATCCCCGTCATAATACTCCGGGTTGCAGCTGAGGTTGACATAGAAAACTAATCCCAAAAAAGCAAGAAGCAACAAGGTCAAAATTGCTGAAAATATTTTTTCATTTTTGCTTTTTTCTTTCATAAAATTCTATTCTTCCTTTCTGTCTTGTTTCGTAAAATCAGTCCTCTGCTTCGGATAAAATCTTTTCCGACACCGCGCAAATATTTTTTGACATCTTGCAAAGATAGCAATCTTCATATTTGCCTATAACATCAATTTCAATTTCGTGACTATCGCAAAAGATCTTTGCATTTTCATAGTTTTCCAAATTCAAAACATACAGACTCTTTTCATCGTCTCTTATTTTGTAATCATCCTTTATATGCAGATAGTTCATTGTAACGCCCTTTTCCCAGCCATCAGCCTTTGTGAGCTGAATCGGGTAGATTCTGTCTCCCGAAGCTACAACGATATTCTCTCCGGTTACGTCTCCCCAACTTAATCCGAAAACAAAATACAGAGTATCATAGCCGTAATCTGTCATATATTTTGCAATTTGATATGTTGACGTATTTGGATTCTTATCCGCTTTTATCTCGTTCCAAGTTCCGACGCCCTTAATTACAATAAGAGCAGTGAAAAGAAGAGCAACCATACTTTCGGGAATTAAACAATATTTGCCAAACTTTTTGATTAGCGTTGCAACAGCATTTGCAAGGAAAGGAAATATCATAAAATAATAAATCGTCTTACAACCCACCGACGTAAACACGCTTACTCCGAGAACGCTTGCGCAGCTGAAAAACAGCAAAACACTTAACAAGAATGTGTCCTCCAAGCAAGCCTTGCTCTTAATAAAATCAACTATGTTTATAATAAATCCAATCAATAATATTGCAATAACAAAAATCGGAAAAGCAGCATTTATCAATGCATTTGATGAATCCATAAGCTTAAAGCTGCCGACGATACCATACTCGAACTCGGTAATTATTTTACTGATTATCTGCTTTAGGTCAAATAAGAATTCCAATCCGCTGTCGCCGTATATGGTTGTCTGCTGCAATGATAAACTTTTTGCAAATATAATTCCGCCTAAGTTGGCAGCCGAAGCAAGCAACGTAAAAATAATCGAAGAAAAAGACAAAAGCTTTTTATCTCTTATCAAAACAATTATCATCATCAAAATTTCGCACATGATCAGCGGCAGGGTCATGATTGCGGTTTGCCTGAGACTTTGCATGCCTGTCGCAAAGCTGAGCAAAACGCCGATAACCGCTATCGGAATATGTTTTGTATTAAACTTTTTCTGACGAATTCTTATGTAACAGCCGTAGACAATGAACGCCGTAATCATATAGCAGGAATAATAGCTGGCCATTGTGAAAAGTATTTGCGCTCCCCTTGCGCCGGAAGCGATATGCGCTTTTATTAGAATCACTCCAACCATTGCAAGGAAGCCCGAGGCACGTTCATTATAGTTAAAAACGGTTTTCAACATCCAATCGTATGTGAGAACAATTAACACGCTCATCACGCAGGATGCAATACCCATTGCAAGAATGCCGTTATGGGTAATCCCGTAAAAAACCGCTGCCAAAACCGGCGTTGCAACAATATAAAGCTGATTTCCGAACAGCCAATCCTTTGGAAAAAGAGACTTCGCTTTCCACGCCTCTTTTGCATAACTTATATCAGCATAAATATCTCCGTCATAATACTCGGGATTACAGCTCAAATTGACAAAAAAGACAAGTCCGAGAAAGGCCAAAAGCAGAATCGTTAAAACAACAGAAAACGTAATATCGCTTTTCTTTTTCTCTTTCAATCGAAGCATTCGGCTTCCTCCTTTATTTAAAGGTTTTGTTGTCCTTTGTAATCAGCTTCCTGCGGACAATATATTCCATCTCATGCTCAACACCGATTTGCTTTTCAAGCGTTTCGACAAGCAAGGTCGGGTTGAGGTTATTGGTGTTTCCTGCGGCAAGAACGCATTGCAGATTTACGATATTTTCCGCCGTTGAGAATTTTATATCATAGATAAAATCCGTCAGATTTATCTGCTTCATGATTTTTCTGTGACCCTTTTTGCCCCTCTTTTCGGCAATCAGCTCTTCGCCCTCGACGAGGGACTTAGCTTTCTCGGCAAAGACGGCGGCGAATTCGGCATTCTTGAAAATCAGCTTTACAAAATAAAGAGCCTTTTCGATTTCTTTTGCGTCATAGACGGGAGACGAAACCGAAAGAATTTTCACTCCCTCGGGGAGAACGGCGTTGAGCCTGTTCATTATTTCCTCATCGGTAATGTCGCCCTCAATGCGGATATCCATGTATTCGCAGTCACTCGACTGACCGAGAGAGAGCGGCAGCGCAAAGGTCAGATACGGGTGCGGGTTGAAGCCCTCGGTGAACCACATCGGCAGCTTCGCACGCCTGACCGCACGGGTCATCATTCGGTTTATGTCAAGGTGGGATATATAAATCGCCCTGCCTGTTTTTGAAAAATTAAGCCTCACTGCGCGCATCGCATTTACCTCCGTTGAGTCGGTTTGCTCCGCATCCTGCGCATTTGATTCTGCAATGCGGAGTCGTGACGCTTTCGTGCGCCTTTTTATTTTCGTTCATAAGGAATTTTTTGCTTATGCCGTAGTCAAGATGATCCCACGGAAGAATCTCGTCAAAATCACGGCGACGGTTTGCGTAAAAGCTCGGGTCAAGCCCCGCCTCGTCAAATGACGCCATCCATTTTTCGAAGTCGAAATGATCGTCCCAGCTGTCGAATTTGCAGCCCTTTTTCCATGCAAGCTCAATCACCCTCGAAAGGCGGCGGTCGCCTCTTGCAAACACGCCCTCAAGGAAGCTTGTCGGGGTGAGGTGGGTTGAAATTCTGATCTTCTTCGTCGTAACGCTTGCGTATAAATGTTTTTGCTTTTCTTCAAGCTGCTCCATGGTGTCCTGCGGTTCCCACTGGAACGGGGTGAACGGCTTCGGCACAAACGACGATGCGCTTATGCTTACCTGCACGCCCTTGCCCTTCGGCCTGTCCGGGTTGCGATAGAACTCGTCAACGACCTGCTGACCGAGCTGCGCAATGCCTGCGACATCGTCAAGAGTTTCCGTCGGCAAACCTATCATGAAATAGAGTTTAACGGCAGTCCAGCCGCCCGAAAATGCCATGTTAACGGTTTTCATAACATCGTCATAGGTAACATTCTTGTTGATGGCGTCGCGCAGCCTCTGCGTTCCCGCTTCGGGGGCGAAGGTCAGGCTGCTTCGGCGAACCTCGGTCAGCTTTTCCATAAGCTCGTCCGAGAAATTGTCAACTCTCAGCGACGGCAGCGCAACATTTATATTTTCCTCCGTCGTCCATTTCAGCATTGATGTAAGCAACGGTTGAAGCCCGGTGTAGTCGCTTGTACTCAACGAGCAAAGAGAGATTTCGTCATAACCCGTGCTTTCGCAAAGCGTTCTGCATTGCTCCTCGACAACCTCGGGAGATTTTTCCCGGATAGGTCTGTACAAAAATCCCGCCTGACAGAAGCGGCAGCCTCTTATGCAGCCGCGGAAAATCTCAGCCGTGACTCTGTCATGGACGACCTCTATCGACGGGACGACAAAACTTTCGGGATAGTACACCTTGTCCATATCCTCTACAACCGCCTTGGTCGCCTTTTCGGGAGCGGTTTCCTTGTTTGTCACGCTCTTGATCGTGCCGTCCTCGTTATATTCAACATCATAAAACGCCGGAACATAGAAGCCCTTGAGCTGTGCAACCTCACGCAGAAGCTCGATCTTCGGCGAGCCGAGCTTTTTATGCTTGCGAATGAGGTCAACGAGCTGAACCGTGGTCTCTTCGCCGTCACCGAGCATAAAAATATCAATGAAATCGGCAATCGGTTCGCCGTTGCAGGCGCACGGCCCTCCGGCAACAACCAGCGGGGCAAGCTCGGTTCTGTCCTTTGAATAAATCGGTATTCCCGCAAGGTCAAGCATATTGAGAATATTGGAATAGCTCAGCTCATACTGGAGCGTGAAGCCGAGCATATCGAACTCGTTGAGCGGATCGCCGCTTTCAAGCGCCCAAAGCTTAATATCGTTTTCACGCATTTTTTCTTCCATATCAACATCGGGCGCAAACACACGCTCGCACCACGCATAGTCGAGCCTGTTGACAACGGAATAGAGAATCTTCATACCGAGATGCGACATTCCGATCTCGTATGTGTCGGGGAAGCAGAAAGCGTATCTTACATCAATCTTTTCCTTATCCTTTATAACGCTGTTCAGCTCGCCGCCGACATAGCGTCCCGGCTTTTGAACCTCTTGCAAAATCTTTTCAATCTTTTGTGAAAGCATAGGCTACTCCTGAATCTATAATATATAAAGGCAACACCGCACAATTTAGACGCACGCCTTGCTTGTGCGGTATTGCGCCTAAATAATATTCTACTATGAACCGACATTTTTTTCAAGTAAAATAATATATAATTAACAATAGTTGTATAGCAAACAAATCAATTAAAAATCTATTCACAGGAAATTCACAATTTTTTGGTAAAATACGGATATGAAAATTAAGGAGTGGTGTAAATGCCAAAGACCCTGCCAAAGCCTATTGACGGAACTTTGAGAAAATTTTCGCTCCGAGTTCCTGAGGTTATCCGTGAGTGCAGCGGAATAGTCGTATTCGGCAAAAGGATAAAATCCGTTGTTTTTTCAACGGATGTTGCAATAATTAAAAATGTAAATGCGGACGCGGTGATCGCAGTTTATCCCTTCACGCCGCAGCCGGTTATAACTCAGGCGATACTTTCCGCTTCCGATATTCCCGTTTTTGCCGGGGTCGGCGGAGGACTTACGAGCAGCACAAGGGTGCTCAATCTTTCGACCTATGCAGAAATGCAGGGCGCACTCGGCGTTGTTCTCAACGCTCCGATCTCTAACGATATTGTTAAGCATGTCAGCGAGAGCGTTGATATTCCGACAATCGTTTCAGTGGTGCGGGACGAGGACGACATTCGAGCAAGGATCGAAGCCGGCGCAGCGATACTCAATGTTTCCGCCGCATCCAAAACGCCGGAAATAGTTGCAAAGATACGCAGCGAATTCCACGATATACCGATAATTGCGACGGGCGGTCCGACCGATGAAACGATAAGAGAAACCATCAAAGCCGGCGCAAATGCGATCACATGGACTCCGCCCTCAAACGGCGAGATATTCCGCAGCGTTATGGACGCATACCGTGCGGGTCAGCCGCACCCGTAAATAAGGAGGCCGATTTTTATGACTCTCGTTGAAGCAATCACTGCAAGACACTCGGTGCGAAGCTTCACCGACCGAAAAATCGACGGCAACACCACCGCCGAGCTGCAAAAAACGATCGACGAATGCAACCGCCTGAGCGGCTTTCGTATTCGGCTTGTGCTTGATGAGCCGGAGGCGTTTTCCACCCGAGCGGCTCATTACGGCAGCTTCCGCAACTGCAAAAATTACATCGCATTGATAGGCTCAAAGGGTCACGACGAGGACTGCGGCTACTACGGTGAAAAAATCGTTGTCAAGGCGCAGCAGCTCGGGCTGAATTCCTGCTGGGTCGCATTGAGCTACGGAAAGACAAAAGTTCCCTGCGACATTGCTCACGGGGAGAAGCTCTACGCCGTGATCGCTCTTGGCTACGGAACGACAAACGGCACTCCGCACAAATCGAAAAGTATGGATGAGCTTTGCAAGGTCAACGGTGAAATGCCCGACTGGTTTTTCAACGCAATGACGCTTGCCATGCTTGCGCCGACCGCCATCAATCAGCAAAAATTCTTTTTTACCCTCAATAACGATACCGTCCGTGCAAGGGCGCTGCGTGCTTTCTATTCCAAAATGGATCTGGGAATAGTCAAGTATCATTTTGAAGTCGGTGCGGGTGACGCAGAATTCAAATGGGCATAGGATTTGCATTATTTTTTTGAGAGCTGAAGCCGATTTCAGCTCTTTTTTCTTGAAAAACTTTTTACAATATGATATTATGTAACCACTGATACGCAAAAGGGAGTTTCGGCATGGTTAAAAAATTTATTTCGGTTATGCTTTCACTGACAATTATTTTTTCGGTGGCAGGCTTTGCCGCCTATGCGGAGGATAAAAACATGATTTTTGTTTCACCAAGCGGCAACGACAATTCAAGCGGAACATTTGACGCTCCGCTCGCTACGCTTTCCGCCGCAAAGGAAAAGGCGAAATCGCTCGAGGGCGAAGTTACGGTTTGCTTCAGAGAAGGAACCTACACGGTTGAGGACACGGTTAATTTTGACGGCAGCGACAAATCCGATGTAGTTTACAAGGCTTATGACGGCGAAAAGGTCATGTTCACCTCCGGCAGCCCGTATACAGGCTTTGAGGAGTGCACGGTGAACGGTGTGCGTGCTTTCAAAAAGGATATCGGCAAGGATGCGGATTTCAACATTCTTTTCAATGAAAAAACCACCCTTTCCAAAACACGCTATCCCGAAAGCGGCTACCTTTATGTCAGCGATGTGCCCGAAAGCAGCAAATATAATGAGGGCAACGAGGAGGTTCACACCGCCTGCTCCGGCATGGTTGTGAACAAAGAAGATTTTCGAGATTTTAAGAACATCACCGATATTACGATAAAGCTTCTGCATTACTGGAAGGACGAGAATCTGCTTATTTCGTCCTATAACGGCGAAACCGGATATGTGGAATTCAACAAGCTTTCCACGATGAATATCCGCAAAAACGACAGATTTTTCCTGCAAAATGTTTTTGAGACGCTCAAAAAGCCCGGTCAGTGGTATCTCGACAAGGCGGAGGGCATTCTCTATGTCATTCCCGAGGCAGGCGACGCTCCCGAAAGCTACACGGTTTGGGGCTCAACGACCGAGACAATGATCTCCGTTGACGGAGCTGACGGAATCTCGTTCGAAAACATTCTTTTCCGTGCCAACGGATATTATCTGCTGCCTCAGCGTGAATTCAGCCAAGCGGCTTATGATGTAAAATCCTGCATTTCTTACCGAAACGCAAAGAATTTCCATATCAAAAATTGCGAGTTCAGAGATATTGCCGCCTGCTCGGTTTTCCTGGGCAGCAATGTTCAGAACGCTTCGGTCGAAAGCTGTCTTTTCAATAATATCGGCGCACAGGCGGTCTATGTCAGAGGAGAAAACATTGACGCCAACGACCCCACCGTTACGAAAAATATAACAATCACAAACAATCAAATTTCCGAATTCGGCAGGACCTATTTCAACGCCGTTGCGGTTCTTGTTATCCACGCAAATTCCGTTGACATAACGCACAACGAAATTCACGACGGATATTACACGGCGATCTCCGTCGGCTGGGTTTGGGGCTACTCATACAATGTTTGCTATAACAACAGGGTTTGCGACAACCTGATCTACAATATCGGTCAGGGCTGGCTCTCCGACATGGGCGGAATTTATATGCTCGGCAATCAGCCGAACACGGTTGTTTCCGGCAATGTTATCCACAATGTGAGCGCCGACCCGGAGGAGGGCGGCTACGGCGGCTGGGGAATTTATCTTGACGAAGGCTCGTCCTATATGCTCGTTGAGAAAAACCTCGTCTACGCCTGCGGAAGCGACGCTTATCATCTCCACTACGGCTCATATAATACGGTCAGGAACAATATCTTTGCCCTCAGCGGAGAGTCGCAGGTTCGGGTAGTTACTGCGCCCGATCGTTGCACGCCCGATGATGGCGGCAAAAAGACCGTTGACCTTTACAACAACATTATCCTTACCGACAAAAAGGTTCGTGCGTTGTCCTATCTGAGCAGCACCGACGCCCTGGAGGAAAAGAACAATATCTACTGGGATCTGACGAACGGCAAGGAGCTTTATGTAAGCAAGTCGTTCGACGCCTCCGATTCAATGAGCCTTGGAACGGCAATCAGGAAGGACTATGTTCATTCTCCGACCGTTGCCGACCCGATGTTCCGTGATGCGGCTAATTTCGACTTTGAGCTTAGCCCGGATTCGCCGGCGATCGTCGCTGGCTTTGAGACTTGGGATTACTCGAACGCAGGCACGCTTTCGGGAACGACGATCGGACTTTCGTCCGTGGGCGGCACGACCGCATACAATGCGAACTCGGCTCAGGTTCCGATGACATCGGCAAAAGAGCCTTGGCATTTCTTCATCAAAATTTACAACGCACTTTACTTCTTCTTCAATAAGCTTTTCGGCAAGATTTGCTAAATCCATGCCGACAGATTGAGCAAGAAAAATAAAATGCTCGGAGAACTGAAATCTATCATGTTCTTCGAGCATTTTTACTGTTATTTTTTTATTTTTATCAAAGCTTTGCGGCAAGCTCCTTGATATATGCCTTGAAGTCCTCGCCGATCTCATCGTGACCGAGGGCAACCTCGCAGTTGGCTTTCATAATGCCGAGCTTGTTGCCCATATCGTATCTGATTCCGTCAAAGTCGAGAGCCAAAAGGTTGTCCTCTTTGCCGAGACGGGTGAGGGTATCGGTGAAATAAAGCTCCTCGCCCTCCGGTGTGTTCGCAAGATCCTCCTCAAGGTAGTCAAATACCTGCGGCGGAGCAACAACACGGCCGAGAATGGAATAGCAGGACATGATCTGATCGTCCGTCGGCTTCTCGATGATGTTATGAACATCCATGACCTTCGGGTTATCCTCATGGTGAGTAACATCAAGCGAGCAATACTTGGGAACATCCTTTCTCGGAACTTCCTTAACGCCGACAACGCCCTTGCCAGTTGCCTCAAAAACATCGCAAAGCTGCTTTGTTACGGGGTATTCGTTGTTGATGATAACATCGTCACCGTAGAGGATCGCAAACGGCTCATTGCCGACGAAGCTCTTTGCGCACATGATGGCATGACCGAGTCCCTTTGTCTCCTTCTGGCGGAGGAAATAAACATTTGCAATGTTTGAGCAGTGAAGAACATCTTCATAGAGCTTCTTCTTGCTCGGATTTTTGGCAAGCTTGTCCTCAAGCTCGTAGCTGTGGTCAAAGTGATCCTCGATAACGCCCTTGCCTCTGTTTGTGATTATGAGGATATCCTCAATACCCGCCGCTGCGGCTTCCTCAACGATGTACTGGATCGCCGGCTTGTCAACGATGTTGAGCATCTCCTTAGGAACAGCCTTTGATGCAGGCAGAACTCTCGTTCCGAGTCCTGCGGCGGGAATTATAGCCTTCTTGATTTTCATAAAAAAGTCCTCCTGATATCAGAAATTTAAATTATTGGCAATATTCAGCAACAGGGTAGGCAGGTAGCTGTCTACCAAAATTGCGAGCATCAGCATTAAGGGCGAAACGCCCCCGCTGCGCAAAATTGTATACGCTATAATTTTCGGCTCGTCCGATGAGCCGTGAGCAAGCATGATGGCTTTGAGCATTTTCTTCCTAAGCAGGAAATTTGCGATCATCGCCGCTATAATGTTGGGAATAAGCTTTCTGATAATAAACACTCCGGCAATCGTCGGGATCGCCGACTTGGCAAGCGAATTCACCTTGGCATAAAGACTTTCGAGCTTCTGCAAGTTTTCGTCGCTGTCTTTATCTTCACTGATGCGAAGTCCGACGATCTCCCTCTGAACGGAGTTCATTTCTTCGTAGATATCGTAAACCTTTTCGACCCGTGAAACGGTGGCAAGGCTCAGCGCAACCGAAAGCGCAAGGAAGAACATTCCCGCCTTGTAAAGCTTGCGGTAAAAGAACCAGTAGGGCGCAAAGAAGAACGCCGCCCAGTTCCATGAAAGCTTGCGCTTTTTCTTCTTCATATTCATGAATTTGGAGATATATTTCGGAGCGTTTCTCTGAATATACTCGGCAGCTTCGCCGACGGTCGCTCCGCCGATATCGTCCTTGGGGTCATAGAGAACATCGCTTGCGAACAAGGATTCAACGGCTTGCGGCGTTGCCGGGTCAAACTGATTCGGCAGCGTGGGCGGATCGGTCAACTTATACAGCTCGACAATATCCTGTTCGCGTCTTTCGAGATGCTCCTCCGCTTTTCTCATTTCCTCGTCCGGATCTGTCCAGACGAAATCCGTCGAATGGAGATATTCGTTAACGCATTTATGATTTTTTTCGTAACAGCTTCGGTGCTGAGGAGTTCCGCATATCGGGCAAACGACGATATCGTCGCCGTCCGAAAGAGGTTCTCTGCATCCGTCGCAGATTTTTCCTATATAATTCATCGGTTTACCTCAAATTTTATTTTTCGACGGTATTATTATAACACAGCAGTCAAGTATATTGTAGCGATTTTTTAAATTTTTTGGAAAATATTATTTAAATCTTTCTTTACATATGCCTGTTTTTACGATATAATTTATTAGTAAAATTATGCGCAGTAGTATTGTGAGGTAATATAATGGTACAATTTGAAGAATTACGGCTGCATTTGCTCGAATACGAGGATAAGCTCAAGGAGCTTGGTGAGGCACTCGGACTGGAAGAAATGAAAAAAACCGTTGCCGAGCTTGAAGCAAAGACTGCCGAAAACGGTTTTTGGGACGATGTTGCCGGAACGCAGGTCGTTCTTCAGAAAATCGCATCGCTTAAAAACAAAATTCAGAAATATGAAAATCTAAAAGCAACCTATGAGGACGATTTGACGATGATCGAGCTTTCCGACGAGGAGGAGGATCTCGATATGCTGGAGGAATGTCGAAACAGCGTCGACGCTTTCGTCAAGGAGCTTGACGCTCAGACCCTCAGCACCCTGCTTTCGGGCGAGTACGACGGTAAAAACGCAATCCTCACCTTCCACGCAGGCGCAGGCGGAACTGAGGCTCAGGACTGGAATCAGATGCTTGTCAGAATGTATACCCGCTGGGGCGAGCAGCACGGCTTCAAGGTCAGTATGCTCGACTTTCTCGACGGCGACGAGGCCGGACTCAAATCCGCCGTTCTCTGCATCGAGGGCGAGAACGCTTACGGCTACATGAAAAGCGAGGCAGGCGTTCACCGCCTTGTCCGTGTTTCCCCGTTCGATTCATCGGGTCGCCGCCATACCTCTTTCGCTTCGCTTGAAGTAATGCCCGAAATCGACGATACCATTGAGGTCGAGATCAACCCCGAGGACATCAAGATGGAGGTTTACAGAGCGTCGGGTGCAGGCGGACAGAAGGTCAACAAAACATCGTCCGCCGTCCGTCTTATTCATATTCCGACGAATATTGTCGTTTCCTGTCAGGTTGAAAGAAGCCAGCACCAGAACCGAGAGGTCGCAATGAGAATGCTCAAGTCGAAGCTTCTTGAAATCAAAGAGAGGGAGCACCTTGACAAGATTGAGGACATCAAGGGCGAGCAGAAGGAGATCGGCTGGGGCAGCCAGATCCGCTCCTATGTTTTCATGCCCTATACCCTCGTTAAGGATCACAGAACCGGCTACGAGGTCGGCAACATCAACGCCGTTATGGACGGCGACCTTGACGGCTTCATCAACGCATATCTCAAGCAGGCATCTTTGGAAAACAAACAATAAGGGATGTTATTATGAATATAATCGACATTTCAAGACCGCTTTTGACAACGGTTGAATACCCGGGCGACCCGGAAACGAGGCTCGACACCGTTCGCTCAATCGGAAACGGCGACGAGTGCAACCTTTCTGCGGTTTATGCGTGCGTTCACACGGCTACCCATGCCGACGCTCCGTGCCATTTCCTTGACGGCGGCGAAACGATAGAGCAAGCCGACCTCAACAAATATATCGGACAATGCACGGTCATTGAAGTCCCTCCCGGAGTTATCACCGGCGAATATGTCAACCGATATTTCCCGAAGAAGTGTTCACGGCTGCTCATCAAGGGCGATTCCCAGTCGTTTTTTATGGAAAGCGCAGCATACGAGGCGGTCGATACGGGCATTTGCCTCATCGGCACGGACGCAGATTCGGTCGGCAAGGGCGGCAATCAGCTCAAGCCGCACAAGGCTTTTCTTCAAAACGGAGTTGCGATACTCGAAAATCTTGACCTTTCGCAGGTCAAGCCGGGCGATTATTTTCTCATCGCTCTGCCCGTGAAGATGGGCGCAATCGACGGCGCACCCGTCAGGGCGGTTCTGATCGACGATTATATTTTGTGGAATAAAATTTGATTTATAAGGAGGGCGGGAATGACGGACTTTATAAAGCAGGCGGCGCATGTCAAGCCGAGCGCAAACCAGCTTCGGCTCTTGACCGAAACGCCCTTTTATGCCTTTATTCATTTCAGTCCCAACACATATACAAATCTTGAATGGGGAACGGGCGAGGAAGATCCGTCGATCTTCAACCCCGCCAATCTCGATTGCGACGGCTGGTGCGAGGCGATCAAATCCGCAGGAATGCAGGGAGCGGTCATCACGGCGAAGCACCATGACGGATTTTGTCTTTGGCAGACGAAATATACCTCTCACAGCATGAAAAGCAGCCCGTACAAGAACGGAAAAGGCGATATCGTGAAGGAACTTTCCGAAGCGTGCCGCCGTCACGGCTTGAAATTCGGCTTTTATCTTTCCCCGTGGGACAGGCACTCCGAGCTTTACGGCACGGACGAATATAACGATTACTACAAGGCTCAGCTGACCGAGCTTTTGACAAACTACGGCGAGATATTCCATGTCTGGTTTGACGGAGCGTGCGGCGAGGGCGCAAATGGAAAAAAGCAGGTCTATGACTTTGACGGCTACCTTGAGCTGATTAAAAAATATCAGCCGAACGCAACCGTTTTCAGCGAAAAGGGTCCTATCCGCTGGTGCGGAAACGAGGACGGAGCTTCAAGATACGCCGAATGGGCGGTCGTCCCGTCCGAGCTTTGCCCGAATTGCAAGATTCAAACAAAGGCAGGTCCTTTCGCAGGCGACCTTTCCTATATGTACAGCATGGACGGCAACATCGGCTCGATGAGCAACATCATGTATTCAAAAGGCTTGGTTTTTGCCCCGTCGGAAGTGGATATGTCCATTCGCCCCGGCTGGTTCTATCACGAGAATGAGCAACCCCATTCGCTTGAGCGGCTGTTTGACACCTATCTGCGATCGGTCGGCGGCAACACGACATTCATTCTGAACATTCCGCCGAAGCCCGACGGAACATTTGACAAAAAGGATGTTGAAAGGCTCAGGGAGCTTGGCGAAAAAATCCGCAGCAGCTTTTCAACGGAGCTTGCCGAGGGCAAAGATATAACGATCGAACCTTACAAAAACAGCGCAACTCAGTGCACCGCCGAAATCGACCTCAAAAAGGAAGAAACGGTTCACTTTGTCGAAATAAGGGAGAATATAGCTCAGGGACAGAGAATAGAAAGCTTTTTCGTTCAGCGGTATAAGGACGGCAGGTGGGAGAATTGCCACGAAGGTACTACCGTCGGAGCAAGGCGGATCGTCCGCTTTGAGGACGGTCTGATTGCCGAAAAGCTGAGAATTTTCGTTACCGCTGCTCGGGATATGCCCGAATTCAAAAAAATTGCGGTTTACCGATGACTGTTTACGGAGGGATGTTATGAAAAGAGTGCTTGATTTTACGGGCAGCCTTTTTGCGTTGATACTTCTTTCACCGTTGTTTCTTATTGTTTCCGTGTGTATTCTGATCTCCGACGGAAGCCCTGTTTTTTTTCGCCAGAAGCGGGTCGGCAAAAACAACGAACTTTTTGAAATTTATAAATTCCGCACGATGAAAAGAGGAACGGAAAATGTTGCGAGCAGCGACCTTTCCGACGCCGCAATGAAGATAACAAAATTCGGCAAGATTCTTCGTGCGACAAGCATTGACGAGCTTCCGCAGCTGCTGAATATCCTCAACGGTTCAATGAGCCTTATCGGACCGAGGCCGCTCATTCCCGAGGAGACGGAGATAAGGGAGCTTCGCAAAAAATATAATGTTTACAGCGTTCGCCCCGGCATCACCGGCTGGGCGCAGGTCAACGGCAGGGACAATGTTTCGGCAGAAAAAAAGGCTCTGCTTGACAAGGAATATGTCGAAAAGCAAAGCCTTATGCTCGATATTAAAATTTTCTTTATGACCGTTCACCAGGTTCTGCACCGCAAGGATGTGAACGAGGGAAACAACAGGACTTAATTTGCGTTCAGGTATTCCTCAAGCGTAACGCCCTTTGCGACGATGTCCTTTGCGGTTTCAACGCCGACGAAGCGGTAGTGCCACGGCTCATAGATGACCTTGGTGATCGACCGTGATTTTTCGTCCTTGGGGTAGCGGAGAATGAATCCGAAATCGGCTGCGTTTTCTCTCAGCCATGCCGCCTCGTCCGTATCCTCAAAGCTTTCGGAAAGCGAGCAGATATCCATCGCAAGACCTGCGTTGTGTTCGCTTCCGCCGGGGATCATTACCTCGGTTGCGGCAGCAACGGTCGCTTTGGTTCGGTCAAGGCTGTTGTTGTCGATCTCCAGCTGTATCTGATCCTCAAAAAGCTCCGTCTGAAGGTCGTATGAGCGGTAGCCGGAAACGGGAGTCAGTTCGATTCCGTCCTCCAGCGCCTTGTCGTACATTGCCTGATAATAGGGCGCAACACGATAATCGAGATATTTTCCCGAGCCTTTAACGGCTTCGGCAAGCTTCGGCTCATAGCCCTCCGGCATAACATGGCTGCCGTTGAGAAGAATTGTCGAAAGAGCGGTGTTTGAGTCGATATTGATTATCTGCGGATTAAATCCCGCATAGGAGTATTTATAGCTGCCGGCAGCGGCGGTCGTTTTCTTTTCCTCGGTGCCTGAAGAGTCTTCCGAATCCTTTGTCGTTTTGTCCGAATCCTCGGCGGAGGTCGTTTTCTCGTCCTTTTTTGACATTTCTTCGGAATTGTTCGTTGTATTCGCCTCCGGAATTGTGGTAACCTCATTTTGTGCATTTACTGTTTTTCCGGTGTTTTTATATTCGCTGTGCACATTCACCGCCGCACCGACGGTCGTTACGGCCACAATGAGAATGATTGACTGAATAAGGATCAATTTTATTACACGAGGTGTGATTTTTTTATTCATCTGCTGTCACTTCCCTTAAATTTTTTGGGCAAATTCCGCTTGTTCGGCGGCTGCCCGTTTCTATTTCTATTTTATTCGTTTATTGAGCCATTGTCAACAATGCTTTGTAAAATAATTTTAATTTGAAAGGAAAGATTCCAATGAAAGCATCGGAAAGCGTAGCAAGATACGATTCGGAAGTTCGTCTTTATACAAACTACGCAATCAAAAACATTAAAAAGGTCTGCAAGGATTTCGGACCCCGTCCCGTGGGCAGCGAAGCGGAGAAGAACGCCCAGCTTCACATGAAATCGGAGCTTGAATCCTCCTGCGATACCGTTACAAGAGAAGAATTCAAATGCTCGGACAAGGCGTTCATGGCTTGGGTTCCCCTCGGAGCAGTACTTATTCTTTTTTCAATCGTAATGTTCACGCTCGGAATTCCCGTTGCGTCGCTTGCGGCATCGCTCGTAACTCTTTTCATCATTCTTGCGGAGTTCATTTTCTACAAGCCCGTGCTTGATGTTTTCTTCCCCCAAAAGACCTCCGGCAATGTTATCGGCGTTCGCAAGGCGACCGGAGAAACAAAGAAGCGCATCATCATCGCCGGTCACACCGACTCGGCTTTTGAATGGACATATACCTACCATGGCGGACACAATGTCGTTCTGACGATAATCCTTACTGCGGTTATCGCTATCCTCGTCGGCATCGGCGGCAGCATCTATGCCCTTGTTACCGGCGCTGAGGGAATCGTCTGGACGGGCGACAACCTTGCAATGAAGATAATCGCCGTTGTGACCTATGTTACCGTTCCCGTTATCTGCGCAGCCATCGTTTTCACCAATTACAAGCGTCCCGTTACCGGCGCAAACGACGACCTTTCGGGCTGCTTCGTTTCCGCAGCGGTTGTGAAATTCCTTGCGGCAAACAATATCCGCTTTGAAAACACAGAGGTCGTTTCGGCAATGGTCGGCGGCGAGGAGGCAGGCCTCAGAGGAACAAAGGCGTTCATGAAGGCTCATGCCAAGGAATTCAAGGACGAGAAAGATGTCGAAACCGTTTTCGTTGCTTTCGATACGATCCGTGAGCACGAGTTCATGGCGATCTACGACAAGGATATGACAGGCGTTGTGAAAAACGATATTCGTGTTGCGAAGCTTCTTCAGAATGCGGCAAAGAGCGTCGGCTACGATGTTCCGATAAAGACGATCGAACTTGGTTCGACCGATGCGGCAGCCGCCTCTCAGGCAGGAATTCCTGCGGCTTCGTTCACGGCGATGGATCCCGCTCCGGCAAGATATTACCACACCCGTCTTGACACCGAGGATAACCTTGACCCGAAGACCCTTGAGATCGGACTGAAAATTGCTCTTGAAACCGTGTTCGACTTTGACGAGAAGGGTATTTAAACAAATATTTTCCTTAAACCTATTGGATTTTTGAAAGTTTTATGGTATAATCAGAGAGTGAAATTATTATTGCTCAGAAGGAGTTGGCATTGTGAATAAAAAATTTGTAAAATTTTCGTCACTCTTGCTTGCATTGCTCATGGTTCTTTCGCTGTGCGCTTGCGGCGAAGAGGAGGAGGAAGCCATTGAATACAAATCGCCCATACCCACAACCACAGAGGAAGTTCTTTCAAGGTTCAACGCTGCCATTGCCGACGCCAAGAAGGCTGATCCGGCTATCAGCTACAGCGTCAGCCAGGGAGCAAGTATGAGCGGCGAGCAAAAGGACGCTTGCGAAAACGAGTATGTTAAGGCTGCCTTCAAGACTGTTGCAAAAGCCATCACAAAGGAAAGCTTTTCGGCTGAAACAGCCTATGGCGAGAGCAACAAGGATATTTTCCCGACCTTCGGTTCGGAGGAAGCTCCCGTGCTCACAAATGCCGACATCCGCTCCGCATATTTTGCCGAGAATAAGGACGACGGTACAGGCGAATCCTACATAATCGTTATCAAGATTTATCCCGAAACTAACCCCAACCAGACGGACAGCGTTTACGGCAAGCTCTACAAGATCACGGACGACAAGGAGATCCTTTCCCACTTTGATGTTGTCAACAGCGTCGTAACCGTCGGCGACTACAGCGCACAGTACGGCGAAGGCATGATCCGTGCAAAGCTCTCAAAGACCGACGACAGCCTGCTTGAGCTTCAGCTTTCGAGAAATGTTGTTGTTTCGACCGAGCTTACCGGCGTTGGCACTCTTGCCGACCTCGGCACTGTTCCGTTCTCGTTCAATTACGACTCAACCGAAACCTACACCGTCAACTGGACTGCTCCTGTAAACGACTGACGGAAAACAGGATAAAAATTCACCCTCAACGGATCGTTCCGCTGAGGGCTTTTTCATGCCGTTGCTCGGTAATTGCCGATTTATTTTATTTGCAATAGTTTTCAATATAATTGTCGATCGCTTCGGAAATGACCTTGATCGCTGCGCTGCGTTCGCTGACCTCATTGACGGCGGTTTCCTTGTTCTCCAGCGTTTTGTAAACCGAGAAAAAGTGGCGCATCTCGTCAAAAATATGCTTCGGCAGCTGGTCGATATCGGTATAGATATTGTAGTTCGGGTCATTGAACGGGATCGCAATTATCTTTTCGTCGTTGCGGCCGTTGTCGATCATCGCAATAACACCGATTGGATAGGCTCTGCAAAGGGTGAGCGGCTCAAGCGGCTCGGAGCAGAGCAAAAGCACATCCAGCGGATCGCCGTCGTCGCCGAGCGACCTCGGAATAAAACCGTAGTTTGCCGGATAGTGGGTCGAGGTATAAAGAATTCTGTCAAGAATTATCAATCCCGTTTCCTTGTCCAGCTCGTATTTTTTCTTGCTGCCCTTGGGTATTTCCACCACGCACACAAAGTCCTCCGGGGAGATCCTTTTCGGTGAAATGTCATGCCAGATGTTCATACAGTCACGCTCCTTATGCTCCTGCCTTCGGCAAGGGAGATTTTTTCGCCGCCCGCAATCAGGCAGGCGTTAATGCCGCCGCACATATCAATACGGAGGCTGATTTCCTTTTCCTTGCGCTCCCACGAAACGGCTATCTCGCCGTGAGCGGTTGTGATTTTACCCTTTGCGAAGCTGATAAATTCGGGAAAAACGGGAGTTATAACAACTTTGTCGTATCCGACCGAGCCTTCAACCTGCTTAATTCCGAGAATTTCCTCAAAGAGGAACTCGGTGCTTGCGCCGAACATCGGGTGGGAGTGGGAGGACTCGCCGTTCCAGTTTTCCCAGAGGGTCGTTGCCCCGGCTCTGCGCATAAAGTCGAAGGAAACCTCGCCCTTGTTGGCAAGCAGCCGTGTGGCAAGCTCGCCGTTGCCCGTCTTGTAAAGCACATTGAGCAGTATCTCCGTGCCGAAAATTCCCGTGTCGAATTCTGTCTTTTCGCTGTATTTTTTAACTATGCGCTCAATCGTCCTCTCGTCGCCGAGCCCGCAGTCTGCTGCGAAGGAGTTCGCTCCCTGAATGTCGTTGCAGAAATCGCCCGTCGCTTCGTCAAAATATTTTTCAGTTACGGCGGCTGAATATTTATCAATAAGACTTTCGTATTTGTCAAACGGTCTGCCGAGAACCTTGGCGCAGAAAATCATCTGCCGAAGCCGTGAAATAAGCATTGTCGTGTTGACAAGATCCTCCGGAATTGCCATTTGGGTCGGTGCGCACCAGTCGCCGAGACACCAGCCGTCCTTTTCCTCACGGGCAATAAGTCCGTTTTCGGTGCGGCTCTCCATGTATTCGATATATTTCTCCATCGCCGGGAACATGGCTTCAAGCTCGTCCCTGCGACCGTAGTGGCGGTAGAAATGATAGGGGACGCTGATTATCGCTCCGCCCCAGCCCGAAGGACCGCCGCCGCCGCCCGCAAAGGGTGCCGTGTGCTGAACATGACCCGTCTCCTTGTCCTGACAGTCCCATATATCGGCTATCCATTTTCTGAAAAAGCTCTCGGCGTCAAATTCCGTCATAACCGCATTGCAGGTCAACTGACCGTCGCCGGTGTAGCCGAGCCTTTCTCGGTGCGGACAATCCGACGGCACGCCGGAATGCATATTTGAAAGCTGAGTGTTGACAAACGCCTTATAGTACCAGTTGAGCGTTTCGTCGCTGCATTCAAAATCCGAGGTCACCGCAACATCGGAATGGATAACACGGATTTCAACCGGTCTTGCGTTGTTCGTCAGCGTGAAATACCTGAACCCGAACCAGCAAAAAACCGGATGATAAAATTTTCCGTCGTCGGTTATAAATGTTTCGATCTGCCGCTGCTCGTTGTAGCCGACCGACCAGTTGTTCAGGGTTTGATCGTCGTTGATCTCCTCTGCGCATTCCATGACCACCGTTTCGCCCGGTCGGTCGCAGGCAACAACGGGGTAGCCGGTGATGTTTCGCTCAACCTTGTAGACCGAGTAATCGCCGAAATCCCTGACAAGCTCGGGCTTCAGCGTTTCAACGACCCTGTCGGCAGGGCAGGACTGAATGTAAAATTCGCTCTTCGGCGGAACAATTTCAAGCGGTTCTTCTGCGCCGGGAAGCGTACCCTCGGCGGTGTTCCACCTGCGGTCAAAGCTCGTAAAATCAAGCGTTTCACCGACGAAAAGGTTTGAACTTTTGAAATATCCTGCGGAGCAGGCAACCGACTTTCTCTCAGAGCAGAACGCTTCGCCGTCTGCCTCAAGCCTGTAGCAAAGCTTAATTTTGCCGTAGTTCATATCGCCCTCGCCCTTGCGAGCCGTTTGGTGATAATATCCGCCGCCGACCTCAAAGCCGAGAATGTTTTTGCCCTCATGAAGATATCTTGAAACATCGTATTTCATAACATAAATTCGATGCGTTTGCTCGTCGTTGAGCGGGTAAATGAGATACATATCTGGTCTTGCGTGGTAGTCCGAATACGCCGGCACAAACTCGTCCGCACCGACCCGACTGCCGTTTATATAAAGTATAAACCAGCCGAGTCCGCAAACGGTTATTTCCGCCTTTTGAACCGGATTTTTGATCTCTATCTCCGAGCGGAACAATGCCGCATCGGTCGAGTTGCGTGGGCTGAGCCACCTTGCGTCTTTGAAAATTTCTCTGTGTTTCATAAATACCTCGTTGAAAATAGCCGCCGTATCGCTGAATACGACGGCGCCGATTTGCTTTTATTTTACAGTAGCCGTATATCTGCTGACAAAGCCCATATACTGCTTGTTTGCGTTTGAACCGTTGAATGCCTGCTCGTTGCTCTTTGTCCAGCCGGCGATTGCGACCGAGCCGTCGTCAAGCACGGTAATGTCCATAACTCCGTCGTCCTGCTCACCGTTGAGGCGCACCGTCGAGGTCGTTTTGCCCTCGTCGTTAAGGTAAAGGATATATCCGTCCTCACCGCCGCCGACCTTGTAGCCCTGGAAATCCTCGGTCGAGGACTTGGACTGACCGACAACGGCATAGCCGCCCTCAACGCACACGATTCCCGTTACGGAGTCGTTATCCGAACCGCCGATGAGCCTTGACCAGCAAACCTGACCCTTGGAATTGTACCTGAGCACATATCCGTCACGCTTGCCGTAGTTCCTTGTGTAAATTCCGTCGGCTCTCTTGTAGATCGTGAATGTTCCGCCGACCACGCAGCCGCCGTCGTCCGTTGCGGCAATGGCGTTGTATTCGCTCAAGCCCGAGCCTTGGAGGTATTCCGCCCAGTCAAGCTCGCCCTTTTTGTTGAGCTTGAGCAGCACGGTGTTTGCTGTTTGGATTTTATTGTAGCTTATTCCGGAAAAATCTCCGTCGGAGGACATCGTTACGCAGGTCGCATAGATATCTCCGCCCGATGTGACCGCCATGGCGGTAATGTTGTTCGACTTTGTGCCTTGGAGCACCTTGCGCCATTTGATGTTTCCGTTTTTGTCAAATTTGAAGATGAAAGCCTTCGTGCCGCCCTTTTGAGTGCCGGTGAAGAATCCTGACTCAGAGATCGCCTTGCCGCCCGCAACGAAGCCGCCGTCCGGCGTTGCCGCAAGCGAGCTGATGTATTCGCCCGTTGAGGAAGAATCGGACGGGAAAACATATTTCCACATGAGGTTGCCGTCCGCCTTGAGACGAACGATAAATGCCGAGTTCGTGCCCGCAGTTTTAACGACATCGCCGCTTGTTGCCGCAGTCTGACCCGCCGCAATGATCGTGCCGTCTTTCAGCTCGATAACATCGTTGAAGTTGACCTGATTATCGCCGCCCGTTATGTATTTCCACTGAACCTTTCCGTCAACGGAATATTTGACGAGCGAGGTGTGCTGAACATCCCATTCGCCGGAAACGCCCTCGTAGTCGCCGTCTGTCGAGCCGGAAATTCCCGCCGCAATAAATCCGCCGTCCTTGCTGCCGATGATATCCCTGAAAGCGTCAAGACCCGTGCCGCCGAAATATTTTGTGTATTCGCATTTGACCTCGTCAACCTTTTTCTTCGAAGGGTTGTCGATACCGATCGTCGTTGAGGTCGTAATCTTGCTTGAGGAGGTTTTGGTCGTCGGAACATCGTTTGTGGAGTAGTCCGGCGATTCGTTCGTCTGCTCAAGCTCAAGCTTTCCGTCCTTGGTCTTGCCGGTGTAATATATCATGTCGCCGAAGGTGTCAACCTCGTTCTTTGTGTAAAGAATGTTGCCCTTCGAGTCCTTCTTGCCGGTGGTGTAGATCGTCTTGCCGTAGTCGTCCGTAAGGCCGGTCGAATAAATTTTGTGCCCCGCCTTGTCGGTGATTCCCGTTGCGTCGATGACCTTGCCGTTTGCGTCGGTTGAGCCGGTTATCGCCGTAACCTCCTCTGCGCTCTTTTTAAGCTCGTCGTCAACAATATCCAGCTCGTCCGGAGTTTCCGAGATGAGCTTGTCGTTCTTTTCTCCGGGGGTGGCTGAGTTGCCGCACGCCGAAAAGGAACACACGGACAGAGCCAATATAAGCAGTAAAGCAATGATTTTGTACTTGTTCATATTCATACCTCCTGTATAGGTTATACCCATAATATCATACTTTCCCCCTTTTTTCAATCTTTTCTCAAAATGTTTCTATTATTATAGTATAAGACGAACGGCATGACTTACATGATATTTGCTGAATAAAGCAGATTTTTTCACGCAGACCTGAAATCTAATATCAATCATCTATTACGCCATCGCACCCTACGAAATCAGCTTTCTGCGCCATAAAAACGGTATTGAAGTAACGCTGACCGTAGGGCATGATGCCCACATCATGCCGCAAATATCGATGTTCTTTACAAAAAATGCTGCATTAAAAATTACGCAATCTAAAATACAATATCTAAAAAAAACAGTAACCGTCAAACAAAAAAATGGCGGTTACTGTTCCTTATATTCGGCAATATCTTCCAAGCTGCAATTTAGAATAGAGCAAAGCAAATCCAGTGTATGTGTGCTTACATTTTCATTTTTTCGCAATCTGTCTAATTGACCCGTACTGATCTTATATTTTTTAATAAGCGCATATTGTGAAATGCCTTTTTCTTTCATAGTTCCCCATAATCTGTTGTAAACTATCATGCTTTCACCTCTGTGTTTAATTTTAGTATGATAGATTTTTCTTGACAATAGCCCATAAACGGGCTATAATTAAGACGGAAAGAGAAAATAAAGTCTAAAGCAAGGCATACAAATCTGTTTGTGTGTCATTGGCTTAGAAAAAACTTAATCAAGGAAAGGATCAATTAAAATGAAGAAAAAACTCAAACAAATCCTTGCAGCGCTGCTTGTTGCGGTCATGCTTGTCGGCATTGCGCCGATGGGTGGAATTGATATGATTGTATCCAAAGCGAATGCCTTGGATAGTAGTGTATTAAAATATAATACAAAGTATGTTAGTTCTAATGAAAGCCTTATGGATGAATATAAACCATATGCTATTTTTTATGAAGACGGTTCTTTCGTTTTTTGGGAAAATATGCTTGAAGGATTTGGTTATTGTTTAGGTACATATGAAATTTCTGGCAGTAAGATTACAGTGAAAGTTTCCGATATAAACTTTTCTAATAATTCAATTAAAGAGATTATTTTTACGATATCTGATACAGGGTTGATTTTACAAACAAATTTATATACATCAAGAGTCGGACGCTCTTTCATACCCTCTGAAAATACAAAATACAATAGATTCAATGTCTTTAATTTTGGAAGATATCCGCAGTCTAAAGTTACTGATATTACTTTGATTTTAAAATTAAAATTAGCTGGCAGCAAATATCAGTGGAATGACTACAATTACTATGCAGGAACTGGTTGGTCTGATAGCAATATGCACACTCTTGCAGACGGTAGTATGGAACCTGTTGCAAATATGATGCGCTACAAAGATATTTTGTATGATGGCAATATGTATCGTGCGGTAGAAATAAATCAATATAGACCCATTTTTACAGGGGATACTTCTTCCGAATCAAATTCACTTCAAGACGATAACGGTTATTATACAGGCAATACATACTATTTTAAATATGAGCCACTCACATGGCGAGTTCTCGATCCCGATGAGGGCTATGTAATGTGCAACCAAATTATTGATTCGCAGGCATATCAGAACTTTATCTATTATAACGGCAGTGATTGTTACAACAGCAAGGATTGCACAGCTTATGCCTCCGACTGGGTAACAAGTTCTCTCCGTCAGTGGCTGAATGACGATTTTTACAACACGGCTTTTACCGACGAGGAAAAATCGCAGATAGGCATTTCACATCTTGAAAATAAGAGCACATATTCAAGTACATATGACAGCGCAGATACCGACGACAAAATCTTTGCTATCTCATATGATGACGCAATCAACAGCGCATACGGATTCAGTTCATCATACAGTGTTTATGATACAGCACGGCAGATGAAGGGAACGGATTATGCAAAATGTCATGGCTTATGGGTATATAACGATACAGACAGTAGCTACAGCGGAAACTCTTGGTGGTGGCTGCGGTCGCCCTGCTTTTCCGGCGATGCTACGGTTGTTGACGGCGACGGCTGGGCGTGCTACAACTACTACGGCTGCGATGTCAGTCACACTAGCAAGGGCATTTTGCCGGCTTTCAAATTCAATCAGAAGTACAACATCGGCGACACAATCGAGTTTGGTTCATATCCGCAGAGTAAGGTTACCGACAGTGACCTTATCGCAGCGATAGAATCGGCAGGCGAAAGCGCTTCTTGGGTAGACTACAATTACTATGCAGGAACGGGAGAATGGGCAGACGGCGAGATGAAGCCCGTTGCAGATATGATGCTATATAAGGATATCATTTACGGCGGCAACAAATACCGTGCTGTAAAAATAAATCAATACCGTCCGATTAGGACATATTATACATCGTCTGAATCAAATTCATGTCAAGACTATAACGGTTATTATACAGGCAATACATACTATTTTAAATATGAGCCACTCACATGGCGAGTCCTCGATCCCGATGAGGGCTATGTAATGTGTAACCAAATTATTGATTCGCAGGCATATCAGAACTTTATCTATTATAACGGCAGTAGCTATTACAACAGTAAAGGTTGTGCAAATTACGCTTCCGACTGGGTAACAAGCTCTCTCAGGCAGTGGCTTAATGACGATTTTTACAACACAGCTTTTACCGACGAGGAAAAATCGCAGATAGGCACATCACATCTTGAAAATAAGAACACATATTCAAGTACATATGACAGCGCAGATACCGACGACAAAATCTTTCCCATCTCATATGATGACGCTATAAACAGCGCATACGGATTCAATACTGATAGAACAGCTTGCGATACAGCACGGCAGATGAAGGGCACGGATTATGCAAAGTGTCAGGGCTTATGGGTATATAACGATACAGACAGTAGTTACAACGGAACCTCTTGGTGGTGGCTGCGGTCGCCCTGCGGTTCCGACTATGCGGCGGGTGTCGGCATCGGCGGCTGGGCGAACTACGGCTACGGTGTCTATGGCACGGACGAGGGCATTTTGCCGGCTTTCAAATTCAATCCAAAATCTACAATCATCCATTCTCACACTTTGAAACACATCACAGTGCCGTCAAGCTGCACGGTCAACGGCATGGAATATGACATCTGCACCGAGTGCGGCGAAGTGTTCAACGAAAAGATCGTTCCGATGGGACACAAGCTCAATCATGTTGTTGTACCCTCCACCTGCAAGGTAGCGGGAATGGAGTATGACATCTGCACGGAGTGCGGCGAGACATTCAACGAGAAAACTTTGGCTAAGCTTGCTCACACATGGGGCGAATGGACGGTTGTCAAGGAAGCCACAACGACCGCCGAGGGTCTGGAAAAGAGAACCTGTTCCGCTTGCGGCGAGGTCGAAACCCGTGCGATTGAAAAGCTCAAGGCACTCATTGACAAGAAAACGGGCGTCGAAATTGTTTACAATAACGAATACGACGCGAACACCGAAATCAAGGTTGAAGAAAAATTCGACGGCGATTCGTTCCAGCTCGTGAATTCTGCATACGGTGAGGTCAAGACATCGATTTTTGACATCGCAACATACAAAAACGGAGCAAAGGTTCAGCCCGACGGCGAGATAACCGTAAGAATTCCGCTTCCGTCAGGCTATTCGAACAAGGTTTTCGTCTGCTATGTCGATTCAACGAACGGCAAGGTAACAAAGATTCCGTGCGAGGTCAAGGACGGCTATGTTACATTCAAAACGAACCATTTCAGCGAATACGCAATCGTTGAGCAGTCGGCAAATGTCAAGTCCGTTTCAATCGGCGACATCACGATGAATTACAAAAAATCCGCAAAAATCAACCCGACGATCGCTGCCGATGATGGCGCAGAATACACGGTGAAATATACATCGTCTGACTCAAGCGTCGCAAGAGTGGACGACAACGGCAATGTCTACGGAGCAAAGCGTGGCAGCGCAACAATCACCTGCACCGTCACCGACTCCAACGGCAACACCGTTCAGGACACCTGCACCGTCACCGTCAAATATTCATTCGGTCAGTGGCTGATCAAAATCCTTCTCTTCGGCTGGATTTGGTATTGATCCCGTGATTTGACGATTTGATCGGATTTGACACCATCAAGTTATACCAAACAAAGCACAAATATTTAAAGCTCCTCCATTTCGGGGGAGCTTATATTCATATCGGTATAAAATCACGCAGGTCTAAAATCTACCGTCCAAATTCTAAAACAGCACCTGCCGAAGCAAGTGCTGTTTGGCGTCCCCGGCGGGATTCGAACCCACGACCTTTCGCTTAGGAGTGACCTCGGCATACAGTTGTTGAGTCACTTCCTATGCCCGATAATCCCGTATTTTCAAGGCTTTTTCGCACTTTAAGTGTTAAGCCGTGTTGCGGAATTACTGCTAATTTTACCCCGTTTTCAACTGTATGATTAGACGGGAATTAGCACGGAGTTCGGTCTTTGGGAAACGGTCAAATTGCTCACGAATGCGTGCATTTAATCGCTTGTCACTCGGTTTGTTATCGAGTACCGAGGATTAGCATAAATATATTATAGTCGATTTCTGTGAAAAATTCAACACAATAAATCGAAAAGAAAACGGCAAGACCATCGAATGATCTCGCCGTTGCGCTTTCTTATTGAGTTTCATACGCCAAGCAGAGCCTTGAACTTTTGTAGGAACTCAGGGTTGTTTATGAGGTAATTGAGCATCGTTTCATCTGTAATGCCTCCGTCTTGTGGTGGCTTGCGGTCATCATCTGAATGAGTGTTTTGCGTGTCAGACTTCAATTTATCAGCACTACTTTCAGAGAGTTCTTTGTGCTGATAGAAGGCTTCTTCAAATCTCTGTGCGTTGAGCCGCCTGTCCTCATCTAAGATATGAGAATACACATCAGTAGGTTATAGAACCTTGCAAATCTTGTCTTTGCTCTGTAACCCGTACCTTCGGG
>CAVJDU010000011.1:0-60185 GCA_963648385.1 uncultured Coriobacteriaceae bacterium
TAAATAATTCAGAAAGGGTATGATGTAGCTTTGACTATATCATACAAGTAAAAAATATGGATATCAGAAACGATCTTTTGAAAATGCTTAACGAGTATACCGACGGCAGGATCACATCCGTTGAGCCGGACGATGTTCTTACCTCGGATCTCGGACTTAATTCGTTCGAGCTTTTTGACCTCATCTGCATGATCGAGGAAAAGTACGGTATAACGATTCCTGACAGAGTTCTTCCGACTCTCGTAACCGTTAAGGATGTTGTTTTTTATCTTGAGGAGAACACCTAAGTTCACAAGCAACCGAAAAATGAAAGCCGCTTGAGTTGTCAGGCGGCTTTTTTCGGTTATTTGGTTGGATCATTCTGCTTCGGACGGTTCTTCTGCGGCAGCTTCCTCATCGGCGGCAGGCTCGGTATGTTCCGTTTCGGATACCGTCTGCTCCTCCTCGGGTGCGGTCGTTTCCTCCTGCTCAACGGACGGTTCTTCATCAAACTCGGACGGAGCGTCACCAAGAACGAGAATGCCGTTGGTCTTTTCCCTACCGCAGGGGAGAATTACCGGCGAAGCAAGCGAATAAACATCGGTGCACATATCCTCAAGGGCGAAAACATGGCGTCCGTAATCGTCAAGCTTGTCGAAATCGGAAGCCTTTGTGACGATAGGTTTAGTCGCTTTTTCCTTTGCCGCTTTGAGAATTTCCTTGCCATTGTCGTTCATCGCAAGAACATGGATATACGGTGGCTCACCCTTGTAATCATCGGCAACGAAGCCCATGAAAGCGTGAAGAACGATCCGCCTGATTCTGGCGTGGGAATAACGCTTCGTTTTTGCAAGCTGATAAAGCTCCTCCAGTGAGCTTGCCTTGAGGGCTGCGTCATGAATTCTGTATTCGATTCCTTCGCTTACATCGGGCGAAAGTCCGATATCCTCTGCGCTGAGCTGCCGCATACAGCAAAGAATTCCGAATTCGAGCTTTGAATTGGGGCAGGGGGCGAGGTTGTTTTCCTCCTCACGGTGATAGATATCCGCTACGGACTGCGGCACATATTTTTCCCAATCTCTGCTGCCGGAAAGCATCATTCTGCGAATATCCGAGGCACTCGCAAAATTATCGCTTCTCATCAGCGAATCGTGGGCAACGCCGATACGCCTGACGGTCATTGGAATAATATCCGAGCCGAGCTTGTCCAGTGCCTGAAGATATTCTATTCCGAGCGTGTTGTTCGGTTCTTCGAGAATGTCGAAAAATCGGTTGCCGCAGACTGCCTTGAGAGCCTCTGAGCGTGCCGAGGCAAAGCTCAGACCGTATTCGAGATTTTCCTTTAATCGTTCGGCGACCGCCTCGCTGTTGATCGCATTTTTACATTCGATAAGCTCGTCAATGTTGCCGCACTCGCTGCCGAAGCTGAGCATATCGACGCAGCCGAGGCTGTTGAGCAGCGAAACCCCGCCGTAGGCAAAACGCTGAGCGAACGAAGTGCTCCACAGCGTGGGCATTTCAATAACAAGGTCAATGCCGTTTTTGACCGCCATTTCGGCTCTTGCCCATTTTGATATAAGAGCGGTTTCGCCCCGCTGAACATAGTTCGAGCTTATGACGGCGACAGTGTGCGACCATTCGCCGAGCTTTCTGCTCATTTCGATTTGGTATGCGTGACCGTTGTGGAACGGGTTGTATTCTGCGATAATTCCTCCGATTTTCATAAAAGTCCTCCGTAATCAATTAGTATTCGTTCAAATCTGCGAAAAAAATCAATCTTTGTCTTGAAAAAACAAAGTTACAGTAATATAATATAACAGAAATCTTTTTGATACAATATCTTGGAGGGAAAAATTTTGAAGATTCTTGTTGTCAACGCAGGAAGCTCGTCGCTCAAGTATCAGCTCATCGATATGGAAAACGAGACGGTTCTTGCAAAAGGAAACTGCGAACAGATCGGAACCGAGAGCACATTTACGCACAAGGTGCCGGCGGACGAAACCAAAAACATCAAGGCTTTACCGATGGAGATGCAGGATCATGCCGCAGCTCTCAAAATCGTTTTGGACACCCTTGTCGGCTCGGAGCACGGAGTTATCGGCTCTGTCAGCGAGATCGACGCCGTAGGTCACCGTGTTCTTCACGGCGGCGAAAAGTTCAGCGGCTCGGTTCTTGTAGACGATAAGGTTGAGGAGGCAATCAAGGAGTGCTTCGACCTCGGACCGCTCCATAATCCCGCAAACCTCACGGGTATCAAGGCTTGTCAGAAGATCATGCCCGGCGTTCCTCAGGTTGCCGTGTTTGATACCGGCTTCCACCAGACAATGCCCGACTATGCATATATGTACGCTCTCCCGTATGAGTATTATGAAAAGTACGGTATCCGCCGTTACGGCTTCCACGGCACATCTCACCGCTTCGTAAGCAAGAAGTGCGTTGAGCTTCTCGGCAATCCCGAGCACAGCAAGATCGTAACCTGCCACCTCGGCAACGGCTCTTCAATTTCGGCAGTAGTTGACGGCAAGTGCTTTGACACAACAATGGGCGTTACTCCTCTTGAGGGTATCATGATGGGTACTCGCTGCGGTTCTATTGACCCGGCTATCGTTCCGATCATAATGAAAAAAGAAGGCCTTAGTCCCGATGAGATGGATACCGTAATGAATAAGAAATCCGGTATGCTCGGTCTTTGCGGCACAAGCGACAACAGAACCATCGAATCCAGAGCAAGAGAGGGAGATAAGAGAGCGAAGCTTATCGAATCAATGCTCTGCCACCAGCTTACCAAGTACATAGGCGGCTTTGCTGCGGCAATGGGTGGACTCGACGCTATCGTGTTCACGGGCGGCATCGGCGAGAACAACCCGCAGTACAGAGATCGTGTTTGCGATCAGCTCAAATTCATGGGCGTTGAAATCAACTATGAGATCAACGATAAGCTCAAAAGAGGTCCGGAGGGCGAGATCTCAACTCCGAACTCAAAGGTCAAGGTATATGTTATCTGCACCAATGAGGAGCTTATGATCGCAAGAGATACCAAGGAGATCGTCGAAGCTCTTTGATATGAGGATATTGATTGATGCGGACGGCTGTCCCGTTGTTGACCTGACGGTGACGCTGGCAAAGAAGTATGGCGTTGAGTGTATCATACTTTGCGACACATCGCATGAATTCAACCGTGACGGAGCGAAAACCGTTGTGGTCGAAAAGGGTGCGGACAGCGTCGATTTCAAGATAGTCAATCTTGTCGGTGAGGGCGATGTGGTCGTCACTCAGGACTACGGACTTGCCGCCATGTGCCTTGCCAGAAAAGCTATTCCCGTCAGCCAGAACGGAATGGTATATACGGACGAAAACATTGATCGGCTTTTGTTCACACGCTATGTTTCCAAAAAAATCAGGAACGCCGGCGGAAGAATGAAAGGTCCTTCCAAACGCACGCCGGAGCAGGATAAAGCGTTTGAGGCGGCGCTTTCAAAGCTGATAAAATGACCGAAGGCTGTGACAAAGTATAAATTGCCACGGCCTTTTTTGGAGATTTTTCACAAAAAATCAAAAATACCTATTGACAAACAACCGTTGCAGGGCTATAATATAGAAAAAATTGAAGGTTGGAGGAAGCTTGATGTTAAACAAGAAAATTAACATTCGATTTTATTATTACCATCACTGCGGCCTTTCTGCCTTTGCAAAAATCGGCTAAAATGATGGCTTTTCGCCGTTGCCGAAAAATTAAAGAGTAGAGATTCCGCATAGAAAATTCTTTGAGAATGGGCTATGCGGATTTTTTATTGTCATTATTCAGTTAGCGAGGGATATCCGAATGAACAATTTACAGAATGCGAGAAGAACAATCGAAAAGATCGACGCCGAAATGGCGGAGCTTTTTGAAAAGAGAATGAAGGCTGCGGAGGTCGTTGCCGAATTCAAGAGGGAGAATGCACTGCCGATCGAGGACAAAAAGCGCGAGGAGGAGCTGGTCGCAAAAAACTGCGAATTTGTTTCATTTGAATTTCAACCCTATTATGAAAGTTTTATACAGAATGTGATGGATATTTCAAAGAAATATCAGAAGCGTGTGCTTGAGGGCATGAGAGTTGCATACAGCGGAGTTGAGGGCGCATTTGCCCACATTGCCGCAATGAGAATTTTCAAGTGCGGCGAAACGGTTTCCTGTCCCGATTTTGACAGCGCATACAAGGCTGTTGAAGACGGAGTCTGCGACTGCGCCGTGCTCCCGATAGAGAACAGCTACGCCGGCGATGTTGACCGTGTGCTCGACCTTGCTTTTCACGGCAACCTCACCGTTTCGGGCATTTATGATATGCCGCTCGGTCAAAGCCTGCTTGCAAAGCCGGGCACGGATATTGACGATATCACCGAGGTAAGAAGCCATCCGCAGGCACTTTCGCAGTGTATGCCTTATCTCAAGCGACACGGCTGGAGGCTCACTCAGGCAGTCAACACCGCCGTTGCCGCAAAGTCAGTAGCCGAGGGCGACAGGAATGATATCGCCGTCGTTGCGTCAAAGGACACTGCGGAGCTTTACGGCTTGAAGATTTTGCAGGAGGATATCAACGAAAACAAGAACAATACAACGAGGTTTGCCGTTTTCACAAGAGCCGAATGTAAAGTATCGCCGAAGGACGAGCATTTCCTTATAATGTTCACAACCAAAAACGAACCCGGTTCGCTCGGCGGAGCTATCGCCGTTATCGGCGAATACAGATTCAACCTCAGAAGTCTCAAGAGCAGACCGACCGGCAACGAAAACTGGGAATATTATTTCTATGCCGAGGGTGAGGGCAACATTGACTCGCTCGACGGAAGAAAGATGATACATGACCTTAAAAAGCTTTGCGAGAATGTAAAAATTATCGGAAGTTTCTACGATGAAAAGGTACTCGACGAAAGGAGATGCGAAAAATGAGCGTGCTGCGCATGGAACTTGGAGCGAACAGCTACGATATAACCGTTGAGCGGGGAGCACTTCAAAGAGCGGACAAGCTTCTCAAGCTTGACAGAAAGGTACTGATAGTAACGGACGACGGAGTTCCGTTCAAATATTCCGACGCAATCGCATCTTTTTGCAAAGAGCCTTATGTCGTGATCCTCCCGCAGGGCGAGCAAAACAAGTGCATGGCAACATATATGCGGCTGCTCGAAAAGATGGTTGAAAAGAAGTTCACAAGAGGCGATTGCGTTGTTGCCGTCGGCGGCGGAGTTATGGGCGATCTTGCAGGTTTTGTAGCTTCGTCATACATGAGGGGCGTTGATTTTTATAATATTCCGACAACGCTGCTTTCCCAGATCGATTCCTCGATCGGCGGCAAGGTCGCGGTAGACTTTGCCGGATATAAGAACCTTGTCGGCGCATTCTATCAGCCGAAAGCCGTACTCATCGACCCCGATGTTTTGAGCACGCTGTCGTTAAGACAGCTTGCCTGCGGCATGGCGGAGGCGGTCAAGATGTTCGCAACCTTCAATGCCGAGATGTTCTGCGAGGTTGAGGAAAACTATGACGAAAAAATCGACAGGATAATTATTGAAGCTTTGAAAATAAAAAAGGCCGTAGTTGAGCAGGACGAGAAAGAAAAGGGACTTCGCAAGGTTCTCAACTTCGGCCATACGGTCGGTCATGCGATCGAAAGCATTGAGGAAGGCAACGACTATCCGCTCTTTCACGGTGAATGCGTAGGACTCGGAATGCTCTGTATGTGCAGCCCGCAGGTTAAAATAAGGTTAAGACATCTTCTTCACCGAATGGATATCCCTACCTCGTGGAGGGGTTGCGAAAAGGAGCTTAAAGCGGCGATGCTTCACGATAAAAAGGCGGGCGGCGACACGATCACGGTTATAGTCGTTGACGAAATAGGAACATTCAGAGAAGAAAAAATGACCGTTGACGAGATTATTGCAAGATGCAGGGAGGAGCTTTCGCTGTCATGAAAAATACATTCGGAAACGCTTTGACCGTTACGCTTTTCGGCGAGAGCCACGGCAGCGCAATAGGAGCGGTGATTGACGGAATTGCACCCGGAATTAAAATTGACGAGGATTATATAGAGAAGAAAATGGCGCTTCGTAAGCCGAACGGAAAAATTTCCACGGCAAGAAGCGAAAAGGACGAGCTGATTTTTGAAAGCGGAGTTTATGACGGTCACACTACGGGCACGCCGATCTGCATTTTGATCAGGAATGCCGATACGCACAGCTCGGACTATTCCGCACTTGCCGGCAAGGCAAGACCCGGCCATGCCGATTACCCGGCTTTTTGTAAGTATCACGGCTTTGAGGACGCAAGAGGCGGCGGACATTTCAGCGGCAGGATCACGGCGGCTCTCGTTGCCGCAGGCGCAATCGTTCAGAGCGCACTCAGGCGCAAGGGCATTGTTATAACAACGCACATCAGCCGTTTGGCAGGAATAAGTGATGAAAAAATCAACCCCGCAGCAGATGTTGAAAGGCTTGAAAACGCTGAGTTCCCTCTTGTTGATTCAACGCTTGAAACGCAGATGAAGGAAGCGATAATTCAGGCGAAAGCCGAGGGCGACAGTGTTGGCGGAGTGCTTGAAACGGCAGTTGTCGGAATTCCGAAGGGCGTCGGAGAGCCGTGGTTTGATACGGTTGAGGGTTTGCTTTCCCATGCGCTTTTCTCCGTTCCCGCTGTCAAGGGCGTTGAGTTCGGGGACGGATTTGCCCTTGCCGATATGAGGGGCAGCGAGTCAAACGACGCTTACAGGATTGACGGAAAAGGCATGGTATACACGCTGACGAACCATAACGGAGGAATCGGCGGCGGAATAACAAACGGACAGCCGATTGTTTTCCGCTGCGCAGTGAAGCCGACTCCGTCGATAGCCAAGAAGCAGGAAACGATCGACTTCCTCAATGTCGAAAATGCGGACATTGAGATCAGCGGCAGGCATGACCCGTGCATAGTCCATCGTGCAAGAGCGGTAGTCGATGCGGTTACTGCGCTGACATTGGCGGATATGCTGACAATGAGATACGGCACGGATTGGCTTGCGAGGTGAGATTATGGAATACGGATGCATCGGAAAAAAGCTCGGACACAGTTTTTCGGCGGTTATCCACGCAAAGCTCGGCGATTATGATTATCGGCTTTGCGAGCTGACGGAGAACGAATTTGCCGGGTTCATGACAAAAAAGGATTTCAAGGGTATAAATGTTACGATACCTTATAAGCAGTCGGTGATACCGTTCCTTGACCGTATTGACGAGTCGGCAAAAAAAATAGGAGCAGTCAATACGATAGTCAACAATAACGGCGTGCTGACAGGCTATAACACCGATTTTTACGGAATGACCGAACTTTTAAAAAAAGGCGGGATCGAGCTTGCCAGTAAAAAGGTGTTTATCCTCGGTACGGGCGGAACATCCAAAACGGCGAGGGCGGTTGCCGATAGGCTCAAGGCGAGTGAAATAAACATCGTTTCGAGAAATCCCGAAAACGGCGAGATCTCATATGACGAGATGTACAAAAGGGCGGACGAGGTAGAGATCATCATCAATACAACGCCCCTCGGAATGTTTCCGAAGCCCGACGCTTCGGCGGTCGAGCCGGAAAAGTTCCCGAATCTCTGCGGTGCGGCGGATGCGGTTTATAATCCTCTGACAACGGAATTTATCAGCCGTGCAAAGGCCTGCGGAGTGAATGCCGTCAACGGACTATATATGCTCGTCGCTCAGGCTACAAAGGCGGCGGAATTGTTCTTCGGCGACAATACGATGACCGAAAAGACCGACAGAGTTTTCAAAGAGATTTACAAGAGTAAGCTCAATATCGTGCTTATCGGAATGCCGGGAAGCGGCAAAACCACCATAGGCAAAATCGTTGCAGATACACTCGGCAGGGAGTTTTATGATACCGATGAGGAATTTGTCAACTCGAACGGAGCTATTGCCGATTATTTTAAAACGAACGGCGAAAAATCGTTCAGGAATAGAGAAAGCGAGATCGTTTCGAAGCTTGGAGCGAAGAACGGATTGGTTATCGCAACGGGCGGCGGAGCGGTTCTCAGAGCGGAAAATGTGAAGCATTTAAAGCAAAACGGCATTGTTTTCTTCCTTGACCGTGATGTAAAAAATATCGTGCCGACCTCAGACAGACCTCTCGGAAGCGACCGTGAAGCGATTCAAAACCGCTATGCCGAACGCTACCCGATCTATTGTTCGGCTGCGGATATCAAGGTTGATTCCAACAGATCGGTCAACGCCGTTGCCGCCGAAATCAAAAATATTTTTTTCGGGGAGGAACAGATATGAAAATTCTTGTTATAAACGGACCGAATATCAATATGCTCGGCATCAGAGAACCGGATATTTACGGCAGGGAGACTTACGGCGATCTTCTTGAAAAGATAAAAAATTACGCCGACAAAAAGGGCGTGGAGGTCGAATTTTTTCAGTCGAACCATGAGGGCGATATCGTCGATAAAATTCAGCAGTCATACAAAAAAATTGACGGCATAGTGCTGAATCCCGCCGCCTATACGCACACAAGCGTCGCCATACCCGATGCGCTCAAGGCGGTTGCGATACCGACCGTTGAGGTGCACATTTCCGATGTCGATTCCCGTGAAGAATTCCGGCAGATGAGTTATGTCAGACCGTGCTGTGTGACCTGTATAAAGGGGAAGGGAACGGACGGCTACTGCGAGGCAATCGACATCCTGACGGATCTTTTCCCGCAATACGGCTCAAAGCTTTCTTGATATATAATAAGTCAAGGAATTTTATGCGGCATGACGGAAATATATTCAGGCAAGTTGTGCGCTTCAATTGTGCGGTGCTGCATTAAGCATTGCTCTGTAAAGGTAAAATTTTTCTTTATCGCTGCTCTTGTGCCTCCCTTAAATGATCCGATGGTAGGAGGATAAAGGAGATGCGCCTATGGTATGAATTCATACCGCAAAAGTTTAAAAAAAGGCATGATATCATGAATATTACAATAAAAAAAGGAACGGCGGCGGGTGTTGTTTCTGTTCCGTCGTCAAAGAGCGTTGCTCATCGCTTGCTTATCAATGCCGCTTTGACTGACGGCGAAACGATAATTAACGGTCTTTCGCTCAATGAGGATATCAAAGCGACAATAGACTGTCTCAAAACGCTCGGCGCTCAAATTGAATATTCCGGCGGCAGATGTGCGGTTCACGGAATGAACGGCGGCGGTGAAAATCCACGCAGGCTTTATTGCAGAGAGAGCGGAAGTACGCTTCGCTTTATGATTCCGCTTTGTCTCGACTCGGTGAAAACGGAGCTTTACGGTTCGCCGAGGCTTATTGAAAGACCTCATTGCGTTTATGCCGATATCGCTAAAAAAAATGGCTTTCTATGGCGGTCAGACGGCGAAAAAATAACCGTTTGCGGGTGCCTGAAAGCGGGGGAGTATGAGATTCCCGGCAACATCAGCAGTCAGTTTATAACCGGGCTTATGCTTGCGCTTCCGACTCTTGAGGGTGACAGCGTGATAAGACTCACGACCGAGCCGGAAAGTCTTTCGTATGTTGATATGACTGTTGCTTCGCTTGACGCTTTCGGGATCAAAATCGAAAAGAGAACCGAGCGTGAATGGTTCATAAAAGGTTCGCAAATGCGCAAAAGTCCGGGCACAATAAATGTTGAAGCGGACGAATCGGGGGCGGCATTTTTCGGTGCGCTGAATTTTATCGGCGGCGATGTGAGGCTTGACAATCTAAACGAGAATTCCTGCCAGGGCGACAGGGTATGGCGTTCGCTTTTTCCGATGCTGAAATCGGGAAAGCCCGAAATTTCAATCAAGGATTGCCCCGACCTCGGACCGATACTTATGGCACTTGCCGCCTGTCTGCACGGCGTAACGCTGACGGACACGGCAAGGCTCAGGATCAAGGAGAGCGACAGGGGCAACGCAATGGCGGAGGAACTGAGAAAGCTCGGCGTCAAGGTCACGGTTGAAGAAAATACGATAACCGTTGACCCGTCCGGCATTCATGCTCCGAATGAAGCCCTTGACGGTCACAACGACCACAGAATCGTAATGTCGCTTGCGATTATGCTGACTCGGTTCGGCGGCAGGATAAACAATGCTCAGGCGGTTTCAAAGAGTATGCCGCATTTTTTTGAAATGCTCAATTCCCTCGGAACAGAAACGGAAGAAGGTTAACATGAAACAGATAAACAGCAAAACAAATGTGCTCATAGTCGGCCTCGGACTTATCGGCGGCAGCTATGCAAAGGCACTGACGAAAAAAGGCTACAAGGTTAGAGCAATAACCCTTGACGGCAGCGATATCGAATATGCCGTGGACAGGGGCTTCCTTGAGGACGGTACAACGACGGTCACAAAGGAATATCTCGACTGGGCGGATATTATCGTATTTTCACTCTATCCGCATACCTTCATTGAATGGCTGAAAAAATACGGCTCGATGATAAAAAAAGGCACGCTTTGCACCGATGTAACGGGTGTCAAAAGCTGCATTCTTGCCGATGCGCAGTCGCTTATGCCCGATGGCGTTGAATTTATCGCCGCTCACCCGATGGCAGGCCGTGAGAGAAGCGGAGTGAGGCACAGCGACGAGACGGTTTTTCACGGGGCAAACTATATAGTTGTTCCGACCGAGAAAAATTCCGAGGAAGCGATCGAATGCTGCAAAAAGCTCGGCGAGGAGCTTGGCTTTTACCGTGTCAGCGTGCTTGACGCTGAGTCGCATGACCGAATGATCGCTTTTCTTTCTCAGCTGACCCACTGCATCGCCGTTTCGCTGATGTGTACCAATGATACGCCGGGCTTTGAGGCATACACGGGCGACTCGTTCCGTGACCTCACAAGAATCGCCAAGATAAACGGCGAAATGTGGAGCGAGCTTTTTATAAGAAACAAGCGATTTCTCCTTGACGAGATGGATAACTTCATCGATCAGTTTACCGCACTTCGCAATATGCTTGAGAAAGAGGACAAAGACGGTATGTGCGAGATGATGAGGATTTCTACACAGCGCAGAGAAAAATTCGATAAACCCAAAGTAAATTAAAGCAAAGGATTGATATATTATGAATATGAAATTTTACCATAAGCTTCCGATACCGCAGGATGTAAAAGCACATTATCCGGTGACTGACAGCATGAAAGCCATCAAGGACAAAAGAGACAAAGAAATAAGAGATGTTTTTGAGGGCAAAAGCGACAAATTTTTGCTCGTTATCGGTCCGTGCTCTGCGGACAGAAACGATTCGGTTCTCGACTATATCGGCAGACTGAAAAAGATCAGCGAGCAGGTTGAGGATAAAATCATCATCGTTCCGAGAATTTACACAAATAAGCCGAGAACAACCGGAGACGGTTACAAGGGTATGCTTCATCAGCCCGATCCGAATTCGCACCCGGATATGCTCAAGGGAATTGTTGCGATTCGTGAGCTTCACATGAGCGCACTCAGGGATTACGGCCTTTCGTCTGCGGACGAGATGCTCTATCCCGATAACTACAGATATCTTTCCGATTTGCTTTCGTATGTTGCCGTCGGCGCAAGGTCGGTGGAAAATCAGCAGCACAGACTTACGGCGAGCGGGCTTGATGTCCCCGTCGGACTCAAAAACCCGACGGGCGGCGACCTTTCGATAATGATGAACGCCATTACGGCGGGTCACCACAGCCATACATTTATTTATCGTGGCTGGGAGGTCGAGAGTCTCGGCAATCCGCTTTCGCACGCCATTCTCAGGGGCTTCCAGACCACCGACGGACAGAATGTGTCGAACTATCACTATGAGGATCTTGTTAAGCTCAACGAGCTTTATCTCAAGTCGGGACTTGAAAATCCGGCAGTAGTTGTTGACACGAACCATGCAAATTCCGGCAAGAAGTTCAGAGAGCAGCCGAGAATCGCACTCGATGTTATCCACAGCATGAATGAAAATCCCGAGATCAGAAAGCTCTGCAAGGGTCTTATGATCGAAAGCTATATTGAGGACGGCGCACAGAAAACGGACGGCGGCGTTTACGGACAGTCCATCACCGACCCGTGTCTCGGTTGGGAAAAGACAGAGAATCTCATCTTCGAGATTGCCGACAGGCTGTAATTTTATATCGCAAAGGCAATATCGCACACCACAACTGTGCGGTATTGCCTTAAATTTATCGGCGGTTAGCTATTGTATAAAATGAAATTTTGTGATATTATATTTAGGGCAATACCGCACAACTTGCCTTAAAAATGAAAGTAGGTATCAAAATGGATAAAAAAGTTCCTTTAAGAGAGAAATTGGGCTACGGCGTAGGTGCTGTCGGTCTTGATCTCAGCTACGGTTTGTTCTATTCTTACCTTTCGCTTTACCTGACAAATGCGCTCGGTATCAGTTCTCTGTTCCTGCTTATTCTTGCGCCCATTGCAAGACTTTGGGACGGTATCAACGACCCGATGATGGGAACGATCGTCGATATTTCAAACAGCAAAATGGGTAAGTACCGACCGTGGATATTGAGAGGCGCATTTGCGAATGCCATTGTGCTTTGCCTGCTTTTCAATAATCCCGGAATAAAGACCGATTCGGTTTGGATGTATGTTTATGTTGCGGTGTTTTATGTGTTCTGGGGTATGTCGAATACACTGGCGGACATTCCTTACTGGTCGATGATCCCGTCATTTGCAACCGAGGAAAAGGACAGAAACTTCATCTCAACGGTTGCCAGAACCTTCTCGGGCTTGGGTCAGGGCATCGTGCTTATCCTTACCGCTCCGATCGTCGCATATTTCGGCGGTTCAAGCGAGAGCAGCCTTAAAACCATGACTCCCGAATGTCTGAGGGTCGGTTTCGCAAAGTGGTCGATCATTGCCGCCGTTATGCTCGTTATTTTTGCAAGCATAAGTGTTGCCTCGACCAAGGAAAGAAATGTTGTTCAGGGCGGTGAAAAATTCTCGTTCAAGGCAGCGATAAATGTTGTAAAAAATAACGACCAGCTTTTGACCTTCATGCTCTTTGCGATGATCTCAAACGCAGGCTACTATATGACTTCCGGCATCAGCAGCTATTATTTTAACTCGGTTGCCGGCGACCTCAATCTCCAGTCAAAGTTCAACCTTTTCGGCGCAGTCGGTTCGGTAATCGGTATTGCGGTTATCCCGGTCTGCTCAAAGCTTAATATGAACAACAGAAGTATATATAAGCTTTCGCTCGGCATGGCAGCCGTCGGATATATCGGAATGGCGATAATCGGTTACGGCTTCGGCGGCAATGTGTACGGACTCGGCGTCTGCTACCTTATCACCTCGATCGGTATCGGAAGTATGTTTGTCAATCAGACGGTTATGCTTGCCGATGTCGTTGACTACGGCGAATATAAGCTCGGCAAGAGAAATCAGAGCCTGACATTCTCGATGAAGGGCTTCTTGCAGAAGATGGCGTATACGGTTCAATGCATTATCATGTACCTGACTTTCAGTATAACAAAGTATGAGGGAACGGCTCTCGAACAGACGCAGGAGGCGAAGGACGCCATTTCTGCGCTCATGTTCATTGTTCCTCCCGTGCTTATTATAATTTCATTCGTCGTTTTTTCAAAGAGATACAAAATCTACGGCGATTTCAAGAGAGAAATTCTTGCCACGGTTTCCAAAAAACACGAAGAAGCTTCCAAATAAGAGCCGGCAGGTGTTGATATGAAAAAAATCGTATTTTTTTCGCACGGGCTGAGCGCAAACGGAATCGAAACATTCCTTGTAAATGTGCTCAGAAAAATAGACAAAACAAAATATGATATAACGGTGATAATCGCAATAGACGAGGGCGTATATTGTCTGCATGAAAAAACCGTTACCGACATGGGCATAAGAGTTATCCATGCGGGCGATCTCGATGCGCCGAAAAAGAAGCTCGAATATATCAGAAATGTCAAAAAAATTCTTTCGGCGGAGCATTTTGATATTGCCCATTCAAACATGGATCTCCTCAACGGTGTCACGCTGACAATTGCAAAAAAATGCGGAATCCCGATGAGGATCTGCCATGCGCACAATTCCAAAAGTCAGTATGACCCCGTCGGTAGGCTTGCGGCATTAAAAAAGCTGCTGCAAAAGCTGTACAGCCGCACTATGAGAGGACTTATTCTTCGCTCATCGACCGAGCTTTTGGCTTGCTCCGATGTTGCGTCGGAATATTTTTACGGCGATAGAAATTCAACGCTTATCTATAACGGAATTGATACGGAAAGCTACAAAAGAACGAATACATTCGATGTCGTGGGTTTTGCTCGGAAACTCGGTGCGGACGGAACGGAGAAACATCTGCTTGTTTCCGTCGGTAGACTGTCGGCTCAGAAAAATCCGCTTTTTGCCGTCGAAATAATCGCAGAGCTTGCAAAAATAAGAGATGATTTTAAATATCTTTGGGTAGGCTGCGGTGAGCTTGAAGCTGCCGCAAAGAACAAGGCGGAGCAGTTCGGTGTTTCGGATATAATTATTTTCACCGGAGTCAGAACCGATGTCAGAGAGATACTTTTTTGCTGCGATTGTTTCCTTATGCCGTCGCTTTTTGAGGGGCTTCCGTTCTCCCTTGTCGAGGCGCAGGCGGCAGGGCTTCGCTGCATAGTTTCGGATGTCGTTACCAAGGAAGCGGATGTCGGCTTGATTGAATATTTTCCGCTCGAGAACGGTGCAAAAAAATGGGCGGAGTTCATAAATCAAAAGCTTGACGAGCCGAAAAAATCGGCGGACGAAAATAAACTTGCCCGATTTGATATTTCACACACCGTCAGGCAGCTTGAAGAAATATATAAATAACGGAGATGCGATATGAGCAGGAAAAAGTGGATAGTCAAAAGCGGCGATAAAGAGAACGCAACGAAGCTTTCCGAGGAGCTGAACATAAGCCCGTATGCTGCGCTTATCGCATCGACAAGGGGAATAAATACCGTCGAAGAAGCAAAGGATTTCTTCGGAATAGGGGAGCGCAAGAGCGTTGACCCGATGGATTTTCCCGATATGTACATGGCGGTTAAGAGAATCCAAAAGGCTCTTGACGGCTTTGAGAGAATTGCGATTTACGGAGACTACGACGCCGACGGAGTGACCTCGACCTCGCTTTTGTATTCTTACCTTGAAATGCAGGGGGCAGATGTTGTTTATTATGTTCCCAACCGCCATACGGAGGGCTACGGACTCAGCTATGAGGCGATCGACAGGCTCAGCATGATGGGCGTTAAGCTTATTATTACCGTCGATAACGGAATAAGCGCAGTTGAAGAAGCAAAATATATCAATGAGCTTGAAATGGAGCTTATCGTTACGGATCACCATCTCCCGTCGGATACCTTGCCGCAGGCCGTTGCGGTCGTCGATCCGCACAGGGAGGACTGCAATCTTGAATTTAAAGACTATGCGGGTGTAGGAGTTGCATATAAATTGATATGTGCCCTTGAGGGCGAGGAGAACGGAGTTACGGACAGCTTTGTTGATCTTGTAACCATCGGTACGGTTGCCGATGTTATGCCGCTTATCAAGGAAAATCGTGAGCTTGTGCGCCGAGGGGTGAAGCTTCTTGCCGATTCGGACAGAACGGGAATTCAGGCGCTTATCGAGGTTGCCGGACTTTCGGAAAGAAGAATGACTTCAACGACCGTCGCATTCGGAATTTGCCCGAGAATAAATGCGGCAGGTCGTATGGGTTCTGCCGACAGGGCAATAAGACTGCTCCTGAGCGATGATTACGAGGAAGCGACGCTCCTTGCGCAGGAGATAAATGACGAAAACATTTCACGGCAGCAGATCGAGCAGGAGATACTCAATCAGGCTGTCGATCAGATAAAAAGAAATCCGAATTGGATCTATCAAAGCGTGCTTGTTGTTGCCGGCGAGGGCTGGCACGATGGCGTTGTCGGAATCGTAGCGTCAAGACTTGTCGAAAAATACGGAAAGCCCACGCTGGTGATAACCGTTGACGGTGACGAAGCGAAAGGTTCGGGCAGAAGTATAGACGGCTTCAATCTCTACGATGCGCTTTCGCATTGCAGCGATTGCCTGACTCATTTCGGCGGACACACTTTGGCGGCGGGAATAGGCTTGAAAACGGAAAATACGGACTCTTTCAGAAAAGCGATCAACCGCTATGCCGACGGTATCGAGATGCCGTTTCCGATCCAGACCGTTGATTTCAAGCTGAATCCGGCATATGTGAATGTCGAAATGCTCAATGCTATCGAAAGGCTTGAACCGTTCGGCGCAGGCAACCCTCAGCCGATTTTCGGACTTTACAATATGACGATAACTGATATTCAGCCGATAGGCAACGGAAAGCACCTGAGAATAATACTTGAGCGAAACGGGGTTTCACTGCAAACGCTTAAATTCAGGACGATTCGGGCGGATTTTCCGTTCGTCAAGGGTGATGTTGTTGACGCTGCGGTCGGGCTTGAGCCGAACGAATATCTCGGTCAACTCAGGGTGAGCATTTTGCTGAAAAATATAAAGCTTCACGACATGGCGGAGGACGAACTGTTTTCCTGCATGAGGGATTTTTCGATGCTGATGAGAGGAAAAAGCGAGGGCTTTGACGCTTCGCTGCTTATCCCTCAGCGTGAGACGACTGCCAAGGTTTACAGATACATACGCTCCGTCGGAAGATGGAATTATGATACGGAAATGCTCTGCCAAAGGCTTGACTTTTGGGCTGAGGATTACGGACAGGTTGCCGTTTCTGTTGAAGCGATGCTTGAAATGGGCATACTGAAAAAAGATGAAAACGGAGGACTGAGCGCACCCAAAACGAACGAGAAGGTCAATTTGCAGGATGCGCCCGTGCTCAAAAGATTAACAGAACTTTTAAAGGGGTCGGCATTGTAAGCCGAGTGGTATAAAAATGTCAGAAACTAACGAAAAGAACAAATTAACCGCCTCGCTGAGCGAATCGGCTGAACGAAGCAACGAAAAGGAAGAATTCGTACCGGAAAATCCCGACGAGCTTTACGGAAAGCTGATAAAGCTTATCAGAGAGAATATGACGGAAAACGATGTTTCTCTCGTTGAGAAGGCGTATTTTATTGCAAAAAAGGCGCATGAGGGTCAGTTCAGATTCTCCGGCGAGCCTTATATAATCCACCCGATCTCCGTCGCAATTATCCTTTACAATTTGGGTATGGACGGGGAGTCTATGGCTGCGGCTTTGCTGCACGATGTTGTTGAAGACACCGATATGACCAAGGAGAATATCCAGGAGGAATTCGGTGAGGATGTTGCAAACCTTGTTGAGGGCGTTACGAAGCTCGGCAAGGTACCCATCTTTACAAAGGAGGAGCAGCAGGCGGAGAATGTGCGCAAGATGCTGATGGCGATGTCGCAGGATATTCGTGTTATCATCATCAAGCTTGCCGACCGCATACACAATATGAGAACCTTGTCTTTTATGCGACCCGATAAAAGACGTGAAAAAGCTCAGGAAACACTTGAAATTTACGCTCCGATCGCTCATCGTCTCGGTATCAGAGGCGTTAAGGAGGAGCTTGAGGATCTTGCGATAAGCTATCTCGACCCCGTCGCCTATAAGGAGATCAGGGACAAACTTGAGCAGCAACAATCAAAAAGAAAGGAATACCTTGACAGTATTCAAAAAAAGATAAGCGATAGAATCAGGCTCGTTGTACCGAATGCAAGCTTTTCCGGCAGGATAAAGAGCGTTCACGGTATTTACCGTAAAATGTATATGCAGGGCAAGAGCTTTGACGAGATCTATGATATTTACGCCGTAAGAATAATCGTTGACGATGTTATAGACTGCTATAACTGCCTCGGAATAATCCACGATATGTTCAAGTCGATCCCCGGCAGGTTTAAGGACTATATCTCAACGCCGAAGGCGAATATGTACCAGTCGCTGCACACAACGGTAATCGGCGACGAGGGTATTCCGTTTGAGGTTCAGATAAGAACATGGGAGATGCACCGTACTGCGGAATACGGTGTTGCAGCCCACTGGAAATACAAACTCGGAATGAGCGGCAGGCAGAAGTTTGAGGAAAAATTCTCATGGATTCGTCAGCTTCTGGAAAGCCAGAATGTTTCGGAAAATCCGCAGGATATTGTAAACACGATAAAGACCGACCTTGTTCAGGAGGAGGTTTTTGTGTTCACCCCCAAGGGAACGGTCATCAACCTTCCGGCGGGCGCAACGGTCGTTGACTTTGCCTATGCCATTCACTCGGCGGTCGGCAACAGAATGGTCGGCGCAAAGGTTGACGGAAGGATCGTTCCGATAGATTATGTTGTAAAGACGGGCGAAATCGTCGAGATTATCACCTCGTCTCAGCAGAATAAGGGACCGAGCCGGGACTGGCTGAAATTTGTCAAGACCAGCGGCGCAAGGAACAAGATCCGTTCATGGTTCAAAAAGGAACGCAGAGAAGAAAATATTCTTGAGGGCAAAATGGAGGTCGAGCGTGAATTTAAGCGCAACTTCATAAGGCTCAACGAGCGGGATCTTGAAAAATTTTTGTTTGAGGTTGCGCAGCGTCAGCGTTTCAACAGCGTTGATGATTTCTATGCGGCGATCGGCTATGGCGGAATTTCTCTGAACAAGATGATGCCGCATATCAAGGACGAGTATGTTAAGGAGTTCAAGCAGCCCGAGCCTGTTGAGGAGGATGTTATCAAGATAACGAAACCCTCGCAGAAGAAGCGCACCAAGAGCAGCGAAGGCGTTGTTATAGAGGGCATTGATAATTGCCTTATCAAGCTTTCAAAGTGTTGCAGTCCCGTTCCGGGCGATAAGATCATCGGCTTTATCACAAGGGGTCACGGCGTTTCGATCCACAAGAGGGATTGCACTAATGTGCCCAAGGTGATCGAGCTTGCCGACGAGCCGGACAGATGGATTCCCGCCGGATGGGATGAATCCGTTAAGGAGGATTTCACCGCTACGGTTTCGCTTGCCTGCCTTGACCGTGTAGGCTTGATGGCGGATATTTCAAAGATGATCGCAGATATGCGGGTTATGATATACGGAATCAACACAAAGAGCAAAAAAGACGGCAGGGCGTCGCTTGAATTGACGATCGGCGTCAACGGAATCGAGCATCTCAACAGCGTTATGGCAAAGCTCAGAAAGATAAACGGTGTTCTTGATGTTGAGCGCGCTAACAGTTAAGAGGTATTTTTATGAAAGCGGCAGTTCAAAGAGTAACTTCGTCGGCGGTAGTCGTTGACGGCGAAACGATAGGAAAAATCGGCAAGGGATACAATGTGCTTTTGGGCGTTTTTCCCAACGATACAAAAAAAGATGCGGAGATACTCGCCGCAAAGATAGCTAAATTGCGTATTTTTGAGGACGAGGACGAGAAGATGAATTTGTCGATTATCGATGTTGACGGCGAGGTTCTCGCAATCTCTCAGTTCACGCTCTGCGCAGATATCAAGAAGGGCAACAGACCCTCGTTCACAACGGCGGCAAAGCCGGACTATGCCAATGAGCTTTATGAATATTTCATGGAGCAGCTCAAATTAAACGGAATAAAAAAGGTCGAGCACGGTTCTTTCGGGGCGGATATGCAGGTTGAAATTCACAATGACGGTCCCGTTACGATAATCATGGACACGACCATTTGGAACAAGAGGGATTAAAATGACGGTTGAAACTATGGCGCTGGGTCCTGTCGGCGCAAACACATATATCGTTACGGACGATGTGAGCGGTGAAACGGCGATAATCGACTGCGGAGAATGTACGCAGGGGCTTCTTACGGCTCTCGGCGGCAAAAGTGTTAAATATATTCTGCTGACTCATGGTCATGCCGATCACATTCTCGGAGTTCATGACCTCAAGCAGGCGTTTCCCGAGGCGAAAATCGTTATCCATAAAAAGGATGCGGATTGTCTTACAAACGAGATGACAAGCCTTGCGTTCAGTATTTCGCCGAATACGCAGAAAAATATTGAACCCGATATCACTGTCGATGAGGGAGATATTATTCGTCTCGGAAGCCTTGATTTCAAAGTCATGCACACTCCGGGTCACACTATCGGCAGCGTTTGCTATTATATCGAGAGTGAGCGCACGCTCTTCACGGGCGATACGCTTTTCTGCCTGACGGTAGGCAGAACCGATCTTTACGGCGGAAATGACGCTGAAATGTATGCTTCGATCAGGCGTCTTTATGATATGCCGGGCGAATACACGGTCTACCCCGGGCACAACAGAGCAACAACGATGGAATATGAACGCAGAAGAAACAGATATATGAGGAGATTTAGATGATACTCAGGGTCGTTAACCACAAATTTCATTATGAAACAGAGAACCTGTGTCGGGTTTTCTTTCCCTATGAAACGATCCGTGTCATAAAGGACGAGTCCGACGAAACGGACGACATAATCGTTGTTACTTCAATGAGCGGCGAATATGTCGTCGGTGTTTCGGTCAATATAAACGGAGCAATCGGCGCAAAGGAAAAGGCTGTTGCCGAATATGACGACTGCGAGAGGGAAATGGCGATTTTGCTGTTTTCGCTTCTCGCCGAAATTACGGGCTATGTGCCGAAATGGGGCATATTGACCGGTGTAAGACCGTCGAAGCTGATGAATTCGCTCATCAAGGATTACGGCGACGACGGAGCAAGGGCATATTTTACGGATAAGCTCCTGGTCTGCAAAAAAAAGACCGAGCTTGCCTATTCCGTTGCCAAGGCGGAGAAGAAAATAATGTCGCTTTCCGACGAAAAAAGCTTCAGCTTGTATGTTTCGATCCCGTTCTGCCCCACAAGGTGCAATTATTGCTCGTTCGTTTCGCATTCTATCGCTCAGGCGAAAAAGCTTCTGCCCGATTATGTCGAAAATCTTTGCAATGAGATAAGTCAGACTGCCGAGGTCGCAAACAGCCTCGGACTGAGACTGGAATCAATTTATTGGGGCGGCGGAACTCCGACGACTCTCTCGGCTGAGATGCTTGAAAAGATCTGCGCCGAAATAAATGCCGATTTTGATCTTTCGCATATCAGAGAATACACGATCGAGGCCGGCAGAGCCGACACGGTGACTTCCGAAAAGCTAAGAGTGATAAAGGCGGCGGGAGTCGGCAGAATAAGCATAAATCCGCAGACCTTTAACGATGATGTCCTCAAGGCTATCGGAAGGCGGCACACTGTCGATGATGTTGTCCGTGTTTTCAACGAGGCAAGAGAGGTCGGCTTTGACAATATCAATATGGATCTGATCGCAGGCTTGACCGACGATACATACGAGAGCTTTTGCAATTCGGTTGATCGTGCGATAAGCATGAATCCGGAAAATATTACGCTCCATACGCTTGCTTTGAAGCGCTCGTCAACCATTGTGACGCACGGAGTTGATGTTCAAAGCGGAGAAATTGCAAATAAAATGCTGGAATATGCTCAAAACAGGTTCTATTTTGCAGGCTATAAGCCGTATTATATGTACAGACAGTCCCGCTCGCTCGGCAATCTTGAAAATGTCGGCTGGTGCAAGGAGGACTATGAATGTCTTTACAATATCTTCATGATGGAGGAGTGCCATACGGTGCTTGCCGTCGGAGCGGGGGCGGTAACAAAACTCAAAGACCCCGGCAGCAGAAATATTGAGAGAATTTTCAATTATAAATATCCGTATGAATATAATTCACGCTATGAGGTCATTGCCGAGCGCAAGGAGCAGATAAAGAGATTTTACGAAAATTTGACAACCTGAGATTTTTGCTTCAATTTACGGAAAATGTACCGCATATCAAGAAAAAATGTTGATAAATAAGGAATTGTATGGTAAAATAAATTTCCTGCCGCTTCTTCGGCGGAATAAAATTATATAAATAGGGAGGAAATACGATGGCTGAAGAAAAGTCAGGCGTGAAGGGTCAGTCGCTTCTCAGCGGCGCATTTATACTTGTTGTTGCCACTGTTCTCGTCAAGGTTATCGGCGCACTGTTTAAGATTCCGCTTTCCATGCTTATCGGTGAGGTCGGACGAGGATATTTCAGCACGGCTTATGAAATATACACTCCGCTTTATTCTATTTCCATGGCAGGCCTACCCGTTGCGGTTTCGCGGCTTGTTGCCAAGGAACGCTCGCTCGGTCATTTTCGCGATGTGAGAATGATAAGGCGTGTTTCGGCTCGTCTTTTCCTGCTGATGGGTATTCTCGGAACGGTTCTTCTGATGCTCATTGCTTATCCCTATACAAAGTTCATTGTCAAGTATGTTGAAAATGTTTATTGTGTGCTTGCGATTGCGCCGTCAATTTTCTTTTGCTGCTGTATGTCAACCTACAGGGGCTATTACGAGGGTATGCAGAATATGCTCCCGACCGCAGTTTCCGAGGTCATCGAGGTCGTCGGCAAGCTCATAGTCGGTTTGGGCGCAAGCTATATATTGCTGAAAAATCAGCTTGCAAGGTTTGAGGCGGGACAGCCCGTTTTCGGTGCGGTTCGTGAAACGAAGGAGGACGCTCTCGCCGCCATTTATCCCTTTGCGGCAACAACTGCGGTTATCGGTGTTACCTCCGGAACGGTATTGGGTCTTATTTACCTTGTTATCAGGCATAAAATAAAAGGCGACGGAATAACGAAGGAGCAGCTGCTTTCTTCGCCGAAGCCGGCAAGCAGTCAGGCTCTTGCAAAAATAATCGTCATGACCGCATTGCCGATAGCTGCCAGCTCTCTTGTTACGAACATTACGAATCTTATCGACGCCGCAACCATTCAGGCTCGTTTGAAATATGCAGTCGAAAAAGCTCCCGATGTTATCTATGCTCTCTACGGCACGGAATTTGAGGAGATGAAGGTTGCCGATTCGCAGATCGTTAAATATATTTACGGCATTTACAACGAGGTTCTTGATTTTAAAAATCTTGTTCCGACGATAACTATGACGCTCGGCATAAGCGCAATTCCCGTTCTTTCGGCGGCATGGGCAAATCATCAGCGTCACGATATCAAGGTTGCCGTTGAGTCGGTCATCAGAGTTACAATGCTCATTTCACTCCCGACGGGCTTCGGACTTGCCGCAGTTTCGTATTCGCTCCTGGATATGTTCTATCCTGCCGCAACCGCAAGCATAGGTTCAACGATTCTGGCTGTTTACGGCTGCACGATATTTATTTTTGCGGTTTCGTCACCGATAACAAGTATGCTTCAGGGACTCGGCAGAACCGACATTCCCTTGAAATCTCTCATTGTCGGCGCAGTTATCAAGATAATTCTCAATGTTGTGCTTATCGGCAATCCGCATATTAACATCAACGGCGCACCGATCGCTTCAATCGCCTGCTATCTCGTTGTTGTTATCATCAATATGTACTGCATTATTAAAATCACGGGCGTTAAAATAAACTTCGCCTCCGTATTTGTCAAGCCTTGCATCTGCTCGGCTATCAGCGCCTTTGTCGCTTTTCTGACCAATCTTGTGTTCGGAAAGTTCCTCGGCAGTCTCGGCGACCCAGACAGCATGATAAACGGCAACACCGTGGCGTTGATAATTGCGGTTATAGCTGCGGTTATAGCTTATGTTATTACAATACTTCTTTTCAAGGGAATTTCAAAGGACGATCTTCTCATGATACCAAAAGGAGAAAAAATTGCCGAAACTCTTGAAAAACGAGGATTTTTAGGGTAAAATAGTATGGACATGAAAAATAAGTTTGAATTTAAAGAAAAATACAATGTTTATGATTTGGTTGATGTGATCCGTGTGCTTCGTTCGGAGGGCGGCTGCCCTTGGGATATCAAGCAGACGCACGAAAGCATAAAGAAAAACCTCATTGAGGAAACCTATGAGGTCATCGAGGCCATAAACAAGAAAAGTCCCGAAATGCTCCGTGAGGAGCTGGGCGATGTTTTGATGCAGGTCGTTTTCCATTCTCGAATTGAGGAGGAAAAGGGAGTATTCAATATTGACGATGTCGCCGACGAGAACTGTAAAAAGCTCATTGAGCGCCATCCTCATGTTTTCGGCGATGTGAATGTCGGCGGCGTTGACGATGTGCTGACCAATTGGGACGCAATCAAACGCAAGACCAAGGGGCAGAAATCAACCTCGGAGGCTATAGACTCGATCCCGAGAGAGTTGCCTGCGCTTATGAGAGCGACAAAGGTTCAGCATAAGGCTGCGAAGGCAGGCTTCGATTGGGACGATGTGAGCGGCGCTCTTGACAAGCTTACGGAGGAGATTGCCGAGCTTAAAGCGGCAATCGCAAATAACGATAAGGCGAATATCAACGAGGAGCTGGGAGATGTCCTGTTTTCGGCGGTCAATGTTTCTCGCTTTGTCGATACTGACGCCGAGGAATCGCTTACCGAAGCAACGGACAAGTTTGTTGCACGCTTCAAGACGGTCGAAAAACTCGCCGATGAGCGTGGAATCGACATGAAGGAGTCCGATATTGCGACTCTTGACAAGCTTTGGGACGAAGCGAAAAAGAATTAATGCAATACCGCACAATTGGTGTGTGCGGATTGCACAGTAAGATTTTTCATCAGGTTGTAAAAAAATTGTAGGCTCGCTGGTCGCAAGTCAAGGAATTTTACGCAGCATGACGGAAATATATTCAAGCAGGGCGTGCGCCTCGATTGTGCGGTGTTGCCTTAAGCAAATGATAGCTTTGAGCGTGCCGGGGTGCATCGGTATTCTTGAAGATTTCATAATAAAAAACTGGAGGAATTACAATGAATAAGACAGAATTTATCAACGCAGTAGCCGCTAAGGGCGAGATGGACAAGAAAGCTGCCGAGAAGGCAGTTAACGCTGTTATTGCCGCAACAACGGACGCACTCAAGAACGGTGAAAAGATCCAGCTCGTAGGCTTCGGCACATTCGAGATCAGAGAGCGCTCTGAGAAACAGGCTCGCAACCCGAGAACAGGCGAGACAATGACTGTTCCTGCAAGCAAGGTTCCGGCTTTCAAGGCAGGCAAGGCTCTTAAGGATGCTGTTAAATAATTCTCTTTTACTTCGATTGTATCGGGCAGGACAGAGCTTTTTGTCCTGCCTTATCCAATTTTTCAACAAAGGAACGGTATTTTAATATGAGACTGGATAAATATCTCAAGGTTTCCCGAATCATCAAGCGCAGAACCATTGCAAACGAGGTCTGCGACGCAAAGCATGTTCTTGTGAACGGAAAAATTGCAAGGGCTTCCTATGATGTTAAGGAAAACGATGTGATCGAGATAACAATGGGATCAAATGTAACAAAAATTCAGGTAACAAAGGTTACCGAACACGCAACCAAGGACGACGCGTCATTGATGTATAAGGTGATAACCGATTAAGACACAATTTGCAGCGGTTACTTTTGCCTTAAAGTATTTTTTACGCTGCTGCCTCATATGTTTATATGAGGTGTTTTTTATGTCTGAAGCAATGATGCATGATATTGTGATAGAAAATCGGCAGCGATTGAGCGCAACGGGAATACAAAATGTTGACAGCTACGAGGATGACTGTATAATTGCACAAAGCGAGTGCGGCGAAATTATTATTAAAGGACGGGAGCTGAAGATCAGCCGCCTTTCGGTCGAGACGGGCGATATGATGGTTGAGGGCGGAATTGATTCGGTCGGCTACAATGCGCCAAAGATCGAGGGAAGCTTTTTCAGCAGGGTGTTTAAATGATCGAATATCTTCCGAAGGCGTCACAGCAGCTTTTGACAGTGATTTATTCCGTCGGTATAGGCTTTGCGCTCGGTTTTTTCTATGAAATTTTACGGTTAATTTTCTTTATGCTGACAGGAAGCGATAAAAAATTTATATTATTGAGGGATATAATATTTTTACTTTTCGTTTTAAGCGTTACTTTCCTCTTTTTCCTTGTTCGCTGCAACGGCAGGGTCACATTTTATTCCGTTACGGGAGTGGGAATAGGAGGTCTTGCGGCGTTTAAATGCGTTGACCCGTTTATGTCGTTTCTTATCGGCAAAAAGCTGAAAAATTATTCAAAGCTTCGCAATTTAAGACGCAGGAGATCTCTTTTTGTCCCAAAATTCAGAAAGAAGCAAAAAAACATCATAAATTGCAAAAAAAATTCAAAAAATGACTTGCATAATCAGCATGAAATAGTGTATAATCAATCCGTAACGGTGCGCCCGTTAACTGATGAAGCAAAGAATCGAGGTGACTGAAATGGCAGAAAAGAAAAAGCGCAAGCACAGCTTTATCGTATCGTTCTGTATTATTGCCTTGTGCGCATATTTCGCCATTTCATTGATAACCATACATAAAGATATTAAAGAAACTAAAGCTGAAATTGCCGATGTCAATTCGTCCTATAACGAGCAGGTTGCCGAAAACGACCGACTCAAAAGGCTTGTTGACGGCGGTGAAATAGATGAATATGTTGAAAAGGTTGCGAGAGATGAGCTTGGATATGTGAAGCCCGGCGAGCATATCTATTATGATGTCTCCGTAAACGATTAACGATTCGGAAAAAGAGGAGTACGCATTTTATGCAGTTGGAAGTTGGTTCAATAGTTGAAGGAAAAGTAACCGGTTTTACATCTTTCGGCGCCTTTGTCGATCTTGAGGGCGGCAAGAAGGGAATGGTACATATTTCCGAGGTGGCGTCGGAGTTCGTAAAGGATATCAAGGATCATCTCAAGGTCGGTCAGCAGGTAAAGGTTAAAATCCTTTCCATTTCCGACGACGGCAAGATAAGCCTTTCCATTCGAAAAGCAGTTGAACAGCCGAAAACCCAAAAACCGAGATCATCTCAGCCGAGGAGAGCTGCCGCAAATGTTTGGCAGGGCAACAAGAGTACGGATAATCAGCCTCAGTCGTTTGAAAGCATGATGGCAAAGTTCAAGCAGGTAAGCGATGAGAAGATGTCCGATTTGAAGCGTGACTCCAAGCACGGAGGCGGATATAACCGTCGAGGCACAAATAAGCTGTAATGTTATTTCAGGAGCAGGTTTCTGCTCCTGTTTTTTGGTGTTTGAGAGCATTTATCTATGCGTCAAAACGATTTCTTGCGGGCACGATGCCATCATTGCGGCGAGAAGCTTGATAAATTTTAATTCAGGTGATATTTTTGAGAGAAATTGATGTTAAAAATATAAGCGAAGCGGTTGCAGAGCTTTGCGTCAAGGCGAATAAGATTTTGCCCGACGACCTTGCGAAAACGATTAAAAATTGCCGCAAATGCGAAAAGAACAGCCTTGCCGAAAGTGTTCTCGGCGATATCGAAGCCAATCTTGATGCGGCAAAGGAGCTTGATATTCCGATCTGTCAGGACACCGGAATGGCAGTTGTTTTTCTTGAGATAGGTCAGGAGGTGCATTTTGTCGGCGGCAGTCTCAACGAGGCTGTCAACAAGGGCGTTTGTGACGGCTATGTCAACGGCTATCTTCGCTGCTCGGTCGTCGGTGATCCCCTCAGACGAGTCAACACAAAGGACAATACGCCTGCCGTTATTCATACGCACATTGTTGATGGCGACAAGGTGAAAATTACCGTTGCTCCCAAGGGCTTCGGCAGCGAGAATATGAGCTGCCTTAAAATGATGACGCCGGCAAGGGGCAGGGAGGACATTATCGAATATGTTCTTTCATGCGTTAGAGCAGCCGGCGGAAATCCGTGTCCGCCGATCGTGCTCGGAATCGGAATAGGTGGCGATTTTGAACAGTGTGCATATCTTGCCAAAAAAGCTCTTTGCAGAAATGTTTCCGAGAAAAATCCGGATGAATTTTATGCTCAAATGGAATCGGAAATTCTTGAGCGCATAAACAGTGAAACCAATGTCGGCCCGATGGGCTTCGGCGGAGATACTACGGCACTTTCCGTTGCGATTGAAACCGCACCGACCCACATCGCCGGATTACCCGTGGCTGTTAATTTCGGTTGCCATGTTACAAGGCATGCCACAATAACCGTTTGATATATTTTTTGTTATAGTGCTTTAACAGTTTGTTAAATTGTTTTTAAACCAGAGGTTGTATAATGAATATAAGATTTGTAATACCATGCCTTTTGGGCTTGGAATCCATAATTGCCAATGAAATGAAAACTCTCGGTGCGGAGAATGTTGTGTCCGAGAACGGCAGAGTTCTCTTTTCGGGCGACGAAACGATGCTTGCAAGGGCAAATATCTGCTCTCGATTTTCAGAGAGGATTCAGATCCTTGTCGGTGAATTCTACGCCCGAAGCTTTGAGGAGCTGTTTCAGGGCACAAAGGCTCTTCCATGGGAGGATTGGATCGGCGCATATGACGCTTTCCCCGTTAAGGGATATTCGCTCAATTCAACGCTTTTCAGCGTCAGCGATTGCCAGTCGATAATCAAAAAGGCGGTCGTTGAACGCATGAAGTCGAAATACGGCATCAGTTGGTTCGATGAAACGGGTCCCGTGCATCAGATCCAGTTCTCGATCATGAAGGATAAGGTGAGCCTTTTGCTTGATACAACGGGTGCGGGGCTGCACAAGAGAGGCTACCGTCCGCAGGCGAATGCCGCTCCGATCAAGGAGACGCTTGCCGCCGCCCTCTGCGACCTTGCAAGGCTTCGCCCATATCACACGCTTTATGACCCGATGTGCGGAAGCGGCACGATCCTTATCGAGGGCGCAATGATGGTTCATAATATTGCGCCGGGCGTGAACAGATATTTTTCTGCCGAACGCTGGGATGTTATTGATGAAAAGGTTTGGTCGGACGAGCGTAATCGTGCAAGAGATCTTGTGAATTATGACACCGATTTTGTCGCTTACGGTTCGGATATTGATGAAGATGCGCTTGAAATTGCAAAAATCAATGCCAAGCGTGCAGGTGTCGAACAAAAAATCAGGTTTGAAAAAGCCGATATACGCAATTTTGAACCCAAAAGCGAAAAGGGTACGGTTATTTGCAATCCCCCGTATGGCGAACGGCTGCTCGATATTGAGGAGGCTCAGAAGCTTTACAAAATTATGGGAGAAAAATTCATAAAAAAACACGGCTGGGCGTATTATGTTATCAGTCCGTCCGAGGAATTTGAAAAGGAATTCGGCAGGAAGGCCGACAAACGACGCAAGCTCTACAACGGCATGATAAAATGTCAGCTGTTTATGTATTTCAAGGGAGGCATTTGAAAATGAAGCACCTTTTTATAATAAACCCGAATGCGGGCAAGGGAAAGGCATTTGAAATCGTCATGCCAAAGATAAAGGAAGCGGCGGCGGAAAAAAATATCGAGTATAAAGTTTATGTCAGCAAGTCTCCGCAGGATACGCATGACTATTGCAAAAAAATCGGCGAGAGCGGTGAAGCGACAAGGATCTATGCCTGCGGCGGCGACGGAACGATATACGATATCGTCAATGCTGTTTACGGTTATGACAATGTTGAATTTGCCGCAGTGCCGCTCGGCTCGGGCAATGATTTCATTCGCCTTTTCGGAACAAAGGAGCAGTTTGCCGACATCGGAGCGCAGATAGACGGAACGGCGATAAAGATCGACGCTATCAGGTGCGGCGACAGAATTGCCGTTAATCAGTGCTCAATGGGTTTTGACGCCGAGGTTTGCTCAAAACAGGCTGATTTTAAGAAGGTTCCGTGGCTCACGGGCGAATCGGCTTACACTGCCTCGCTGCTTTATTGCCTGAAGTCGAAGACATCAAACCGCTTCACGGTAACGATCGACGACGGCGAACCGATAACCGACGATTTTGTTTTTGCCTTTTGCGGAAACAGCCGGTTCTACGGCGGCGGATATCAGGCAGGTCCCTATGCCGTTCCGGACGACGGATTGCTCGATTTTTCAATCGTTAGAGCAATGAAAATTCCGAGATTGATCTCTCAGATAAGCAATTATAAAAAAGGCAGACATTTCAAATGGCCGGAAACTACATACACCAGAGGCAAGAAGATGGTCGTTCACAGCGACACTCCGGCTTCGGTCAATGTTGACGGTGAATGCGATCTTGTTACGGACAGCGTTTTTGAAGTTATTCCGTCCGCATTCAACTTTGTTATTCCGACAACATCAAGCTATGTTGAGGACAGAAAATCAGGAAAGATTTCCGACGAAATAGGTGTTGAAGTCAAGTAAAAGGGAATAATAAAAACGCAATATTATTTCTTGGTGACGCTATGGATATTTTTAATGTATTAACTATGATCGGCGGCTTGTGCCTATTCCTTTTCGGCATGAATGTTATGGGGCAGGCTTTGGAGCGCCGTGCCGGAAACCGCCTGAGAAGCGTACTCGAAAAGCTTACCTCAAACAAGATTGCAGGTTTTTTGACGGGATTGGGCGTCACATCTGTTATTCAAAGTTCGTCTGCGACAACGGTTATGGTGGTCGGCTTTGTTAATTCGGGTTTGATGACGCTCAGACAGGCCATAAATGTTATTGTCGGTGCGAATGTCGGTACTACCGTAACGGGTTGGATATTATCGCTCGGCGGAATAAGCAGTGATAATCTTTGGGTGCAGCTTCTAAAGCCGACTTCGTTTACTCCCGTGCTTGCTTTGATAGGAATAGTGCTGTACCTTTTTATGAAGAATTCAAAGAAAAAGGACAGCGGAGCTATATTGCTCGGATTTGCCGTTTTGATGTTCGGTATGGAGTCAATGTCCTCGGCTGTTTCGGGTCTTTCGGAGATTCCGGAGTTTCGGCAGATGTTTCTGATGTTCAAAAATCCGCTTTTGGGACTTTTGGCGGGAACGCTTCTGACGTCGATAATTCAGTCAAGTTCGGCCTCTGTCGGAATTTTGCAGGCTTTGACCGTTACGGGACAGGTATCGATCGGTGCGGCTGTCCCAATTGTAATGGGCGACGGTATTGGCACATGCGTCACGGCGATGATATCCGGCGTCGGTACAAAGAGAGAGGCTAAGCGTGCTGCAACGGCGCACTTGCTGATAAATCTCATAGGTTCTGTTGTTTGGATAACTGTTTTCTGGATAATAAAGGCTGCGTTTAAGCCGGCGATTCTTGATTCTTCGGCTTCGTTTGTCAGCGTTGCAATAATCAACACCGGCTTCAAGCTCCTTAATACGGCTCTGTTTTTACCATTTTCCGAAAAGCTTGAACTGCTTGTTCGCAGGCTTATCCCGGACTCCGAAAGCGACGAAAAGCCCGTGGAGCTTGACGAACGCCTTATCCTTACACCGACCCTTGCTATAGGTCAATGCAGGACTAAGGAAATTGAAATGGCTCAAATTGCGGCTCGTTCATTCAAAAGCAGCGTTTCGGCAGTTTCTTCGCATACCCAAGAGCTTGCCGAAAGCATAAGATCGGACGAGCAAAAATGCGACCGATATGAGGATGTGCTTGCCACATACCTTGTTAAAATAGGAGCAGAACGCTTGACCGATAATGACAGCGAGGAGGCAAATATGCTTCTCAAGCTGCTCGGCGATTTTGAAAGAATATCCGATCATGCCGTTAATATTCTTGAGTCGGCAGAGGAAATGAAAGAGAAGAAAATCAAGCTTTCGCCGGAGGCTTTCAAGGACTTTGAAAATATTTCAGCAGCGGTCAATGAGATCATAGAGCTTTCGATGGATGCTTTCATTGAGAACGACCGAATAAAAGCGGGCGAGGTAGAGCCTCTCGAACAGGTTGTTGACGAGATGAAGGAAAAAATGCGAACGGCTCATGTCCGCAGACTGAGAAACGGAGAATGCAGCATCGAAACGGGGTTCGTTTGGTCGGATATATTGACGAATTTTGAGCGTGTTTCCGATCATTGCTCAAATATTGCCGGCTGCGTTATCGATGCTGCCGAGCATAACCTCAATCTTCATGAAACGCTTAATAACTTTAAGCACAACAACGAGGAATTTGAAGCACGGTATAATTATTATGCTGAAAAATATATGGTATAAAACTGCCGTTTGGAATCTCTCAAACGGCAGTTTTTTGCGGAACTATTTATTTGATATTTTTGCAACTGTTATTCCGTTAATTTCCTTTACATATCCGTTGTCCGGATAGCAGGGCATATTTTGGAATTCATCTGTTTCTTTTATTTCTGAAGTTTCGTCATCGCTTGCGGGTAAAACATCTATTCCGAGGAAATAATGCCAGAACTTAATATAATGGTTTTGCGATGTAAGCACGGTGTCATCATTTCCGCTTCCTCTGATATACGGAAGTGTTGAATTCCATGTATTGTCCGAGGTTTTGAAGTCTGCGCCTATAACGGCAACCTTATGATTTTTGGTTTCAAAATTATCCTGTTCGGTTATATCGTCTATAACCTTTTGTGCCGTCGCATATGTTCTTTCATATCTTAGCTGCATATAAAAATAATTAGCATTTGATGATATTGAATTAGAGATTATCAACAGGCAAAATGCAAGCAGTGATATGCTTTGCAGTGCTTTGAAAGGTTTGTGGTCAGAGGGGAGAGCTTTGATAAAAATGATTGTAATAACATAGTAAAGGCAAATTTGCATTTCCATCATTGCATTGTACTCGACATTTGGCGTTCCGAATCTGAGCAGATAAGAAAATACAAACATCAAGAACAATTCAACGATCAGCAAAATAACTTTAAAGGGCTTTTTATAAAGCTTTTTATTTACAATTACAGCAATAATCAGAGCCGCCGTCACAAAAAGCAGAAGCATACAAATAATCGAATAAAAACCGATTTTCAGCGGTCTGCCTTCAATATTGAAAAGCTCGATTCCGTAAAGGCTAAAAAGCTTAACTGCATTAACTGCAACGGCACGAAGCATTTCAGTGGGGGAGAGCAAACCCACCTCATTGATGCCCTGATATGAAGAAAGCTCAATTCCGGTGATTTTCAGTAAGGCTTTGAGAATGACTTCATAAATAACAAAGCCGCCTATAAAAGCAATTATGCTTTTGTAGTATTTTTTTATCAGCTCAGATATCGATAATTCTTCAAGAACTGTATCTCTGATTATCATAATAGTTACAAGAACAAGGAATACCGACAGATACGATTGGTAGATTCCAATTGAACCGGCAATAAGCGGTATTGCTGCGAAAAAGCCGAATTTTTGATACTTATAACATAAATATGCCGCTAATACGGAAAACAAGAAAGCAAGCATATAACAATCTGCTGTGAAGATGAAGGTAAATGTTGATGTTACGGCAGGAAATGTGACCAATAAACAGGCAAGAATGTTTCTGTATACCTTGTCTTTTATTGCAAACATGTCGGAAATCATAATTGCCGAAAGACAAATAAAAAGAAGCGAAAGTAAACCGTTTATCCACGATAAAGTGGAATTTGAAAAAATTTCACCTACATATCTTAGCAGCCATCTTCCGGAAGAGAATGTTGCACCGACTGACTCGGTATTTATTATCCCGTCCCATGTTGGCAGATAGTTAAAAAAGCAATATGCGTGTGCAATCAAACCGACAACAAAGGTTGAAATAACAATATCCTTATTTTTTTTTAAAAATCTTTTTGTTTTTAAAATGAAGGAATACATAAAACAGATGTTGTTATTCATGTTTTTCACCTCTTATTTTACAATACTGACCGTATATCCGCCGTCAAAGGTTACGACACGCTCTGCTTTTGACATATCCGCTTTTGGGGGATAATCGGTCGAAACGATTTGTGCGCCGCTGCTCAGAGCGATCTGCGAATCGGATTCGTTGTATGAGCCGAAGTTGTCGGATCTTGTCCTTACGATAAGCTTTTTGGCGAGAACCTCATCGGCCTGAACCTCAATATCGCTTGGCTTGTTGATGAGCAAAAACGATGCGTAGTCCTTATCCCGACTGTCATATCGAAGCATCGGGAACATGGTCTGTGTTTTGACGGAGGTGTCCTGCTCAATATATTTATCCGTAACTGTTGTGTCGTGAAGCAGGATCATGACATGACCTCTTGTTTCACTGAGCGTCATCCAGTCGTCGGCTTCACGCATTTCCTTGAATGAGGAATGATCGCCTATCATATCGGCAGGGGTTAGGAGGGCATCGCCGAGAATATCCTGCGCTTGCTTGCCAAGCTCATTGGCATATGCGCAGGTGAAATAGCGCATATTCTTTTCGGGAATGAAGCTTTTCTTCGGTTCGATTATTATTGTTATCGGAAGATGGTTCGGGTTGGCGTCCGACCAAAGCTTGATTTCTTTCAGCGCAAGCGAAAAATCATAGCAATGTGTGGGCATATCAAGAACAGGAGCGTGGGAACAGACAAAGCTTGTTTTGCCGTCCTTTACGACTGTTTCAACATCAAGCTCTATGCTCCTGATGCCGAGGTTGAATTGGTCGGTGAGGTAGTCAGAGGAGAAGGTCGTTTTTTGGGCTTTAACAAGTCCGAAGGTTACGATCGAAGCGTTTTGAAAAAGCTTTTGCCTTGCGGGGACGCATTCCTTTTGGTAGCTGTTATGAGTGCCGAGGAAAGAAACCTCATTGAATTTCACTCCGTCTGCGCAAGCTTTGTCAAGGTCAAAATCGCAGAATGAATTTTCATCAACCTTAGTGTAATTGCCGCTTTTGTAGTTGCTTTCAAGCTGCTCAATGCGGTCAAGCTGCTCCTGAATGTCAATTTGCTTTTGCTGCTGAACCTGCCTGATCATGGCTGGGTATGTAAAAATGAAGCAGAAAATTAGGGAAAGAAGTGCGGAAATATATTTTGAGATATACTTCATTGTCAACCGTCCTTTGTTTAATATGATTATTGCGAAGGAAAGGGCGTTTATCGAACTACCCTTAAAGCAATACCGCACAGTTCGATTGTGCGGTATTGCTTTGAATTTTATTTACCGTGGTTTGCGGGATTACCGCAGCATTTTTTGTATTTTTTGCCGCTTCCGCAGGGGCAGGGATCGTTCGGACCGGGTGCGGTTTTTTTACGCACGGTTCTGCCTTTTTCGCTGCCGTCGGAAGCACCGCTTTCGCTTGTGACCTTAGCGGTTTGCTCACGCTTCGTGTCCTCCTCACTTCTGATTCGTACGGTGAGCATCTGACGGACTGTGTTCTCACGAATGGAATTGCTCATTTCGTCGAACATATCGTAGCTTTCCATTCGGTATGCAACAACGGGATCCTGATTGCCGTAAGCACGCAGGTTGATACCTCTTTTAAGCTCCTCCATTGCGTCAATGTGATCCATCCAGAAGGTGTCAACATTTCTGAGGAGTATCATATGTTCAAGGCTTCTCATGATTTCGGGAGTGAATTCCTCCTCACGAGCCTCGTAACGCTCATGACCTCTTTCGATAAGCATTTCTCTTGCTTCGTCACGGTCAAATGCGTCGATATCTTCAAAGTCGTCCGGCTCGGTGATCCAGCCGAGATACTTTTCTTTAAGACCTGCGATGTTCCACTCATGCTTCGGGAGAGCCGAGGCGCAGTAGAAGTCGATCGATTCGGTTACGGATTCGTCAAGCATCTTGAGAATTGACGCCTTGAGATCCTCGCCGTCAAGAACTCGGTTGCGCTGCTCGTAAATAAGCTCTCTCTGGCGGTTCATAACATCGTCATACTGGAGAACATTCTTACGAATTGCAAAGTTCTGCGACTCTTTCTTCTTCTGGGCGGATTCGATCGAGCGGGAAACCATCTTTGAGTCGATGGGCATATTCTCGTCTGCGCCGAGGGTGTTCATAACACCCTGGAGTCTTTCTCCGCCGAAAAGACGCATAAGGTCATCTTCAAGCGAGAGGTAGAAGCGGCTTTCACCCGGATCGCCCTGACGACCCGAACGACCTCTCAACTGGTTGTCGATTCGACGGGAATCGTGGCGCTCAGTGCCTATGATATAAAGTCCGCCGGCTTCACGAACTTTTTCGGCTTCCTCTTTAATGGAATCCTTGAAGGAGCTTTCAAGCTCTGCGTATTCTTTTCTTGCATTGATGATTTCTTCGTCATCAGTCTCGGCGAAGCCTGTTGCCTCGACGATCATTTCCTCGGAGTAGCCCTTGCGGCGCATGGCTGCCTTTGCAAGGAATTCGGAGTTACCGCCGAGCATGATATCGGTACCACGACCTGCCATGTTCGTTGCGATCGTAACCGCACCGAATTTACCCGCCTGAGCGACGATCTCGGCTTCCTTCTCGTGGAACTTGGCGTTGAGAACCTCATGTTTGATTCCTCTTGATTTGAGAAGCTTGGAGAGAATTTCTGATTTTTCAATCGAAACAGTACCGACAAGCACCGGCTGACCTTTTTCGTGACATTCAAGAACCTGATTGATGAGCGCATTGTATTTTGCGGCTTCGGTTTTGTAAACGAGGTCATGGTTGTCGATACGGATCATCGGCTTGTTGGTCGGGATTTCAACAACATCGAGAGAATAGATTTCCTGGAATTCCTGGCTCTCCGTCATTGCGGTACCGGTCATACCGGAAAGCTTTTTGTAAAGACGGAAATAATTCTGGAATGTAATGGTTGCAAGAGTTTTACTCTCGTGCTCGACCTTAACGCCTTCCTTGGCTTCGATTGCCTGATGAAGACCTTCGTTATATCGTCTGCCGAGCATGATACGACCCGTGAATTCATCGACAATGAGAACCTGATTGTCCTTAACAACATAGTCAATGTCGCGGCGCATAACGCCCACTGCCTTGATCGCCTGGTTGATATGGTGCAGGAGAGTCATATTTTCCGCATCCATGAGGTTTTCAACATTGAAATATGCCTCAGCCTTTGCGATACCGCTCTTGGTGAGAGAAGCGGATCTTGCCTTTTCGTCAACGATGTAGTCGCCGTCTGCAACATCCTCGGCATTCTGCTTGGAATCTATTTCCTTAACAACTGCCTTTGTAAGGGTAAGGACGAAGCTGTTTGCGAGGGTGTAAAGCTCTGTTGAACGGTCGCCTCTGCCGGAAATAATAAGCGGAGTACGAGCTTCATCAATAAGTATGGAGTCAACCTCATCGACGATTGCAAAATTGTGACCTCTTTGAACCTTATTCTCCTTGTAGGGAACCATGTTGTCACGAAGATAGTCGAAACCCATCTCGTTATTTGTTCCGTAGGTTATGTCTGCGGCATAGGCTGCCTTGCGTTCGTCGTTGTCAAGCCCGTGAACTATAAGACCGACTGTGAGCCCCATGAATTTATAGAGCTTGCCCATCCACTCGGAGTCACGGCGGGCAAGGTAATCGTTGACGGTAACGATATGAACGCCGTCGCCGGAAAGAGCGTTGAGGTAAGCGGGGAGGGTTGCGACAAGCGTTTTACCTTCACCTGTTTTCATTTCGGCGATGCGTCCCTGATGCAGGACGATGCCGCCGATGATCTGAACCGGGAAATGCTTCATTCCGAGCACACGCCACGAAGCCTCACGGCAGGCGGCAAAAGCCTCCGGAAGAATATCGTCGAGCGTTTCGCCGTTTGCAAGTCTTTCCTTGAATTCCGGAGTCTTTGCCTGAAGCTCTTTGTCGCTGAGCTTGGAATATTCCTCCTCAAGGTCAAGAACCTTATTTTTTATCGGGATAACTCGCTTAACTTCTTTAGCGGAGTAATCGCCGAAGATTTTTTTAAGAAGACCCATATTTTCATTCCTTTCAGAAATTGAATTTATATCAACCTATTAAATATATCACAAAAAAGCAAATTATACAAGGCTTTCGTCAAAGTTGATTGTAATTTCTTTGTGCTTGAGATTGAGCTGCTTATATTCTACTCCTGCGGCGTCGAACATACGCTTTGAAGCGAGGTTGCCGCTTGTGCCGTTATATTTGTCGGAAAGGTAGTAAACCTTTTTGATCCCGCACTGAATTATTGCCTTTGCGCATTCATTGCAGGGGAATAGCGCAACATAAACGCTGCAACCGTTCAGCGGCGCACCGGCGTTGTTGAGTATGGCGTTTAGCTCGGCGTGGCAAACATAAGGATATTTTGTGTCATATTCGTTGTCGGCGGCTCTGTCCCACGGAAAAGCGTCATCGCTGCAACCGAGCGGGAAACCGTTATATCCGACCGACATGATTTTTTTGTTTTCGTTAACAATGCAGGCTCCGACCTGCGTGTTCGGGTCTTTACTTCTCTTGGCTGCGAGCAGCGCAACGCCCATGAAGTATTCGTCCCATGAGATATAATCCTCTCTTTTTGACATTGTATTCCCTCCACTGTTTGTATTGCCTTTTAATCGGCGTCTGTTTTAATTATACGGTTTATCGCAGTGCCGTCCTCGGCAAAATTTGAAACAAGAACCGTCTGATTGCTGAGGAAGCAGTAATTGCAGATTCCGCTGTTGAAAATATCGCTGTCGGAAATTATCCTTGCGCTGTTTTTCTCCGTGTTGTAGATTACCATTGCTTGCTTGTCGCCGTCGCAGAAAACGATGAAATCCTTTCCACCTGGGGAGGCGATGAAGCCCGAGAGCAAGCTGAAATTCGTCTTTTTGCCCGATTGAGTTTCTCCTGTATACATATCGGTAAATTCCGTTGATGACGGATTAAAGATGAAATGGTCGTTGACAAGATAGTCGGAAAATTTGCCGTCAAATTTTTTGAGCGGCTCGTCTTTGTTACCGTTTTTGACAAGGCTGAAGCCGTCGTCCGTGCTTGCGAAGCAGTAGTATGCGCCGTCCTTTTCACGGAACTGATAGGAAGGGGAGTTGACGAATTCCGTCGATTCCGCCTTTCGGACGCTTCGTGAGCTTTCGACCGACATGAAGTCGTAAAGGACTGTTTCGGCGTTGGTGTCGTGATATCTTGTCGAAGCGAACCAGTCGTATTTGCTCATGCAGTTTACGGAGCTGTCGGTGAATACCGTCCAAGTCTCGTTCTGAGTTGCGTCCTCCTGAACCGTTCTGTCTCTTGAGGAGACGATGAGGGTTGCCGTTCCCGAAGAAAGGTCGAATGAATAGATATCCGAATAGGTTTTGTCAACCTTGTATGCGTCCTCGGAGTCCATGTCCAGAAGAAGCACATAATCGGTTCGGGCGGAGCTTTCGTAAGATGCGGGGCAATCAACAAGACGGGCGAAGATATAGGAGAAAGTCTTTACGCTGCTGTCCTGCTTGGAATTGAAAAGACCGTAGCCGATCGTGCCCACATCCGTGTCCTCAAGATAATAGAGGGTCATCGGAACTTTTTGATAGCTGCATGTAATGTTTATTTCTTTCGTTTTTATATTTGTGATCTCGACTATCTCCTTGTCGGCATATTTATAATATTTAAATGTACCGTCGGGATAAGCTTCGTAAAAAACATTTTTCTGTTGGGTTTGAACAAGCGGATAGTCAGACTTGAATTCCGTGCTTACCACCGATGAAAGAGGTTCGCCGTGGTCTGTACCCATTCCGCCGAAAAGCTTGCCGGTGAAGCCTTTGCTGAATGTGAGCCCTGTAAAAACAAGGCAAACGGCAAGCACAGCCGAAAGAATTATGATAATTTTTTTGTTTTTCTTTGTCATTAAAAACCCCTCTTATTTTAAAACAAGTTCAACCGGACAGTGATCCGAGCCGTAAATTTCGGAGTGTATTTTTACGCTCTCAAGCCTCGGTTCAAGCGCATTTGAAACGCAAAAATAATCTATGCGCCAGCCTGCGTTCTTTTCCCTTGCCTTGAAGCGGTAAGACCACCAGCTGTAAGCATTCTCAAGGTCGGGATAAAAATAGCGGAAGGTATCAATGAAGCCTGCACCGAGCAGCTCGTCGAATTTTCCTCTTTCCTCGTCGGAGAAACCTGCGTTGCCTCGGTTCGATTTCGGATTTTTCAGGTCGATCTCGTTGTGAGCAACATTGAGATCGCCGCAGAAAACGACCGGCTTTTTCTTTTGAAGCGCAGAAACATAGGCTCTGAAAGCGTCCTCCCATTTCATGCGGTGGTCAATCCTTTTCAGTCCGTCCTGAGCGTTCGGGACATATTCCGTAATAAAATAGATATCGTCAAATTCAAGTGTAATGAGTCTGCCCTCGGTGTCCAGCTCCTCAATTCCCAGCCCGTAGCTGACGCTCAGAGGCTCATCCTTGGTGAAGACCGCAGTACCGGAATAGCCCTTCTTTTCGGCATAGCTCCAGTATTGATGATAACCGTCAAGTTCCAGAACGAGCTGACCCTCCTGCATTTTGGTTTCCTGAAGGCAGAAAATATCTGCGTCAAGCTCGTTGAAAGCGTCCATGAAGCCCTTAGTCATGCAGGCTCTTATGCCGTTAACATTCCATGAAATGAATTTTTTACTCAAATGAACACCACCAAAACAGATCGTTAGATTTTTCGTCAGGTTGAAAAAATTTGCAGGCTTGCCGTCGCAAGTCAAGCAGTTTTTTTACAGCATGACGGCAATATATTCAAGCAAGGCGTGCGCCTCATTGTGCGGTGTTGCCTTAGATGAAGTTTACAAACAAAATGTATTATAACATACATACAAATAAAAATCTATGAAAAAGATATGAATTTTAAAGGATAGATAAAAAATTTTTTAAAAAATATATAAATATACTGGATTTTATTTTAATCATGTGATATAATGCGTATGTCTTTTGACAGAAATAAAAAGAATTTAAAAGATTGGGGTAAGTAACTTATGAAAAAGACAGTTATCCAGTGCGTGACCGCATTGCTTTGCGTTATCGCAGTTTCGGTCACCTCGGTAATCAGCGTCGGCAAGATCAGCACGGCAAAGGTTGATGCGGCAAAGGCAGCTGCGGCTAATTCGTCCGCAAGCGGAAGCGTTGACCCTTCGGGCGATCCGGCCGTTGATCCCGCTGTTGATCCTGCGGCAGATGCTTCTGTAACAGATCCGTCAAATGCTGACGCCGAAGCAACCACCGCTGCCGACGGTTCGTCAGACGCAAGCGCAAGCACAAGTGCAAACGCAAGCTCAGGTTCATCGAGCAGCTCATCATCAAGCAGCAGCTCATCATCGAGCAGCACCGCTTCAAAGATTCCTTCATCGACCGCCGATATCGTTGCATATTACAATGCAGCCGTTAACAAGGCAGTTAACTCCAAGGCAGGCTTCTCCAAGAAGAGAACAACATCTTTGAGTAACCTCGAGGGCGGCGCACTCCTCAAGATGCAGATAGTTATAGATACCGTTAACGACTTCCTCGGAGTAGGAACTCAGACCTACAAGAACACCAAGGGTAAGGTCGGCGAGATCTCCAAGGCTTCTCTTACGGCAGCCGATGTAAGCTCCGCAACCTGCAAGCAGAGCGGCGACAACTATGTTATCTCAATGACTCTCAAGAACGGCACCAGCAAAGCGAGCGCTTCAAGCAAGAGCGATTCAACAGCTCTTGGCAGAACAGGTCTTTACTCGGGCGTAGGTGACAAGACTGCTTTCGACTACAAGAACGCCGCAAATATCTATACCGGTATCAACAACGCCGACGGCGCATCGGTTGAGTCTGTTACCGAAAACAACAAGAACATCAAGGTTACAGCTACGGTAAACTCAAAGACCGGCAATATTGTTTCTCTCAATGTGTCTTATGATTGGGATGTTGCAATGACAAATGTTAAGTATGTTCTTACAATTAAATCCGCAACCGGCGAAGCTAAGACAGCAGTTGAGTTCTCAGGCTTCTCATTTTAATTGAATTTGTTAAACGGCCTTCCTCTTGAAAAAGGGGAAGGTTTTTGTTTGTTGTATAAAATTATCAATTTTTTTGTTTAAAATCAATATTTTATATTGCATGAAGCAGTAATATATGTTAAAATAGCAAGGATAGAGTTAGTGTAATCTGTCAAATTGATATCAAGGAGTTTTAATATGGCAAGCAAATCAAAAAAATCTGCTTCAAAAACCGCTCACAGCGATGTGATGCAGGAAAAATTTGTCGAAACAAAAGAGTTTCGTATGTTCTGTCTCGCCGGCCTCGGTCAAGGCATGATCTACAGCGTGATGTCATCATACATTTCGGATTTCTATACCAATGTTATGAAGCTTCCGCTTATTTTTGTTCTTTTGCTAATGCTTTTGGCGAGAGTCTGGGACGCAATCAATGACCCTCTTATGGGTATGATCGTTGACCGCCATACCACACGCTGGGGCAAAATGAAGCCCTATGTCGTTTTTATGGCAGTTCCCATCGCTTTGCTTACCTTCCTTATGTTCTATTGCCCGAATCTTGACAAAACCGGACTTATGATCTATGCCGGATTTGTTTATGTTATGTGGGGTATGATATATACCGCCGCCGATGTTCCGTTCTGGAGTTTGCCGAATGTTATGACTCCGAACCCGAATGAAAGAGGCAACCTTATTTCCGTTGCCCGTACCTTTAACGGCGTTGGCTCGGCGATCCCCATGGCTCTTTACCTTATTGCGGGCTTTGCGCTTCCGGCAATGTGCGCAAAGATGGAAACTTCGCAGAACGGCTTTGTTCAGACATTCTTCAACAAATTCACCGAGATCGACTCGACTACCGGTGCGCTCAATTACGACAAGATGAAGTACATACTCATCGCATTTTTTGCTGCGGTTATCGGAGTTATTCTCTTTGTCAATTCTTATCCTCATGTCAAGGAGCGTGTCGTTATACCCGATAAAAAGCGTGTTGAGGGTGAGCCTTCGCAGCTTTCGAGAATCTTCAAGTGCAGACCGCTCATGCTCGTTATCATCATGGGTATTCTTTCCTCAGGCAGATATATGCTTCAGGCAGCTTCGGTTCATGTTGCCCGTTATGCCGTTTATATCGGCGGCGACCTCAGCACGATGGACGCTGCGCAGAAGTCGAAGGCTATTTCGGAAAGCGTTTCTACCGTCAGCACAATTCTTTCCGTCTGCTCGGCAGTCGGAATGTTCGGCGCAATGCTCTTTATGCCTGCGCTTATCAAAAAGTTCAATTACAAGCAGATCGTTGTTACGACCAGCATTTTCGGCTTTGGAGCAAGTATTCTTACCTCGATCATCGGCTATTTCGTAATAGCAGGCAAGCTCAGCTTCTTCATTTGCATTCCGCTGCTCATAATCTCGGCGGTTCCGCTCGGCGTCCTCAATGTCGTATCCTATGCAATGGTTGCCGACAGCCTTGACTATATGGAGTGGGAAACAGGATTCAGAGAGACGGGACTCGGTTCGGCTTGTCAGGGCTTTGTCAATAAGCTCGGCAATGCTATTGCAACGGCGGGCATTATCGTTATGTATCTTGCGATCGGTCTTGACCCGGCGCAGATGCTTGAAAAAACTGCCGTCGTTGCCGCAACGGATCTTTCGATGACAATGAGATACGCAATGTTCTCGCTCATCTCGATCGTTCCCGGCGTCAGCCTTATGCTCAGCATTATTCCGCTCAAGTCCTATGATCTCGTCGGCGAAAAGATGGAAAGAATTACCGTCGAACTTGCCGAAAAGAGAGAAAAACGAGGAATTCACATCGGTTAATCATTTATTGTTTATATCGGAGGTTTCAGTATGAAATACATTGATTTTGACGAGTCAAGAAAGCTTGACCTCATTCCGATCGGCCGAGTCGCAATCGACTTTAACCCGACGGATTATTACAACACGCTCGACAAGTGCGAGAACTACAAGAAATATGTCGGCGGTTCTCCCGCAAATATCGCCGTAGGCCTTGCCCGTTTAGGAAAAAAGGTCGGTTTTATCGGCAAGGTTTCCGATGATCAGTTCGGCACTTATGTTGAAAATTTCTTCGCAGACGAGGGAATCGACATTTCCCATGTTACACGCACTAAGGGCGGCGAAAAGCTCGGTCTTACTTTCACCGAGATAAAGTCCGAGCACGAGAGCAGCATTCTCATGTACCGTGACGGGATTGCAGACCTTATGCTTCACCCCGACGATGTTGACGAGGATTATATAAAGAGCGCAAAGGCTATCCTCATCAGCGGAACGGCTCTTTCGCAGAGCCCGTCAAGGGAGGCATGTCTAAAGGCAATGTACCTTGCGAAGAAGGTCGGCACAAAAATCATTTTCGACATCGACTATCGTCCGTACAACTGGAAAAATGCGGACGAGATTGCAATATACTATTCAATCGTCGCTTCAAACAGCGACATGGTGATGGGCTCCCGTGAGGAGTTTGACCTTACCGAGGCTATTTCCGCTCCCGGCAGAACCGACAGGGAAACTGCCGAGCACTGGATGAAGATGGGTAACAAGATCGTTATCATCAAGCACGGCAAGGAAGGCTCAACGGCTCACACAGCCGACGGCGAGTATTCGATCAAGCCGTTCCCGGTCAAGGCGTTCAAGTCTTTCGGTGGCGGCGACGGCTACGGCTCGGCATTTATTTACGGACTTCTTGAGGGTCTTGACATTATGGATTGCCTTGAACTCGGCAGCGCATCGGCTTCAATGCTCGTTGCCGCTCACGGTTGTTCGCTTTTCATGCCGACTGTTGATGAAGTTAAAGCTTTCATAAAGAAAGAAAAGGAACAGTACGGCGAAATGGTCGCAAGAGCATAATTCGGACGGATTTTTCCCGTCATGCTGCATAAAAGTTTCTTGACTTGCGACAGCAAGCCTGCAAGTTTTTTACAACCTGACGAAAAATCTTACTGCGCAATCCGCACACCACAATTGTGCGGTATTGCCTTAATCCCCACATCCACAATATCCTCACAGAAAGGATTAGAAAATATGAAAACAATCAGATTGACTGCCGGTGAGGCAATCGTCAGATACCTTGACAATCAATTCGTTACCATTGAGCAGGACGGAAAGCTCGTTGAAAGCAAATTTGTTGAGCTTTTTTATGCTGTTTTCGGTCACGGCTGTGTTCTCGGCGTCGGTGAGGCACTCTCTCAGGCGGAGCATTCTATAAAGGTTATGCAGGGCAGGAACGAGCAGGGTATGGCTCAGGCTGCAACGGCATATGCCAAGATGAACAACAGACTCAAAATCATACCCTGTATGTCGTCTATCGGTCCCGGAGCGGCAAATATGGTAACGGCTGCGGCAACCGCCACGGTCAACAATATTCCGCTTCTGCTTTTTATGGGCGATACATTTGCAAGCCGTCAGCCCGACCCGGTTCTTCAGCAGGTTGAGCAGCTTCACGACGGAACATGCACAACGAACGACGCTTTCAGGGCGGTCACACGCTATTTTGACCGCGTCACCCGTCCCGAAATGGTTATGACGGCTCTCACAAATGCAATGAGAGTTCTCACCGATCCGGCGCATACGGGAGCGGTTGCGATCGCTCTTTGCCAGGATGTTCAGGGCGAAAGCTTTGATTATCCCGTTGAATTTTTCAGGAAAAGAGTTCATTTCATTACCCGACAGATTCCGTGCGACTATGAGGTCAAGGCGGTTGCCGAGGAAATCAAAAAGAGCAAAAAGCCGCTTGTTATTGTCGGCGGCGGCGTAAGATATTCGTTCGCAGGCGAGCAGGTGAAAGCCTTCTGCGAAAAGCACAACATTCCGTTCTCCGAAACTCAGGCAGGTAAGAGTGCCATTGAATCGAGCCATTATCTCAATGTCGGCGGAATCGGCGTAACGGGAAATTCAAGCGCAAATGTGCTTGCCAAGGACGCTGATCTTATTATCGGCATCGGAACGAAATTCTCCGATTTTACAACATCATCAAAGTGGCTTTATGCCGAAACTCAGGTTGTAACGATCAATGCCAGCGCATTCCACGGCGGCAAGCTTGACAGCATAAAAATTGTAGCCGACGCTAAGGAGGGCGTGACAGCTCTCGAAAAATATCTTTACGGTTACAGATCGGCTTATACGACGGAAATTGCAGATGCAAAAGCGGGTTGGAACAAGGAAATGGCTCGTCTGGCGGTAACGCACTACGGCGAGGGCTACACTCCCGAAATTCCGAATCATATGCCCGATGCAGTGGAAGGATTTGTTAAGGCGACGGGCGGCGTAATCACTCAAACGGCGGCTCTTTCGCTTATTCGCAAGCTTATTCCCGCCGATGCGGTCGCAGTCGGTGCGGCAGGTTCGCTTCCCGGCTGTATGCAAAGAATGTGGACGACCGACAAGCTCTATTCCTATAATATGGAGTACGGCTATTCCTGCATGGGCTATGAGATCGCCGGTGCGTTCGGCTCAAAGCTTGCTTGCCCCGATCAGGAGGTATACGCTTTCACGGGCGACGGCAGCTACAATATGCTTCATTCCGAGATGATAACAGCATTGCAGGAGGGCAAAAAGATAAATGTTATGCTCTTTGACAATGCGTCGTTCGGCTGCATAAACAATCTTCAAATGGGACAGGGCGTGGCTTCGCTCTGTACCGAGGTTCGCTACCGTGACGGCGACAAGCCGATCCGTGAGGGCGAATTCATGAATATCGACTATGCCGCATGCGCAAGGGGCTACGGCTATGTCGCATACACCGCAAGGACTATGGATGAGCTTGAGGCGGCGGTGCTTGATTCGCTCAAGCAGACGAAACCTGTGCTCATTGATATAAAGGTTCTTCCCAAATCCATGACGGACGGCTACGGCGGCTGGTGGAATGTCGGCTGCTCGGATATACCCCGTACCGAAAAGGGTAGGGAAGCGCTTGCCGAAAGAGAGCAGAAGCTTTCCGAGGCTAAAAAGTATTAAGGCAACACCGTACAAATTGCGGCGTGCGCCTTGCTTGAATCTAATTCCGTCATGCCTGCAATTTTTTGCACAGCCTGACGAAAAAATCTTAACTATGCAATTCGTATTCCTAAATTGTGCGAAATTGCCTTAACAAGGAGAGATAACATGGACGCAAAAAAAATTAAACTCGGCATTGCTCCGATCGGCTGGACAAACGATGATATGCCCGATCTCGGCAGCGAGAATACCTTTGAGCAGTGCGTAAGCGAAATGGCGCTTGCAGGCTTCGAGGGCTGTGAGATCGGCAACAAATATCCCAAGACCGTTGAGGAAATGCACGAGTATCTTGATATCAGAGGACTTCAAATCGCTAACCGCTGGTTCTCGTCTTTCATTCTCACAAAGCCTTTTGAGGAGGTCGAGAAGGATTTCAGAGAGAACTGCGAGTTCCTCAAGGGCTGCGGCGCAAAAAGAATCGGCGCTTCGGAGCAGAGCTACAGCATTCAGGGACAGATGGACACACCTGTTTTTGAGAATAAATATGTAATGAACGATGACGAGTGGAAAAGGTTCACGGACGGACTTTCAAAGCTCGGCAACATCGCCAAGGAATACGGAATTACGCTTGTTTACCATCATCATATGGGTACGGTCGTTCAGACGGCTGAGGAAATCGACAAGATGATGGATATGTGCGATCCAGACGCCGTTTATCTTCTTTTTGATTCCGGTCATCTTGCTTATTGCGGCGAGGATTATATGGCGGTTCTCAAGAAGTATGCCAAGAGAATCAAGCATGTTCATCTCAAGGATATCCGTCCCGAGATCGTTAAGCAGGTTAAGGACGAGCACAAGTCATTCCTTCAGGGCGTTCGTATGGGAGCTTTCACCGTACCCGGAGACGGAGCTATCGACTTCAAGCCGATTTTCGATGTCCTTGACGAAACGGGTTACGAGGGATGGATGCTCGTTGAAGCCGAGCAAGATCCCGCAATTGCAAATCCGTTCAAGTATGCAAAGATGGCGAGAGCCTACATTGCGGAAAAAGCAGGACTTTAATAAGACAGACTTTAAATATGACCTAAAAAACAGAATAACATACAAGGAGATGTAACAATGTCCGCAGAAAAACTCAAATACTTTGTCAACGGCGAATATGTTGAATCAAAGACAGACAAATACTACACTCTTGTCAACCCCAGCACGGGCGAGACAACGGGTTACGCTCCCTGCTGCACCAACGACGAGGTTCTCGGTGCAATAGCAGCGGCTAAAGCGGCGTTCCCGGGCTGGAGCGCAACTCCGGCGATCAAAAGAGCGCAGATCCTTTATAACATTCGTGACCTTCTTATAAAGCACATGGACGAGCTTACTATGCTCGTTGCCGAGGAAAACGGTAAGGTATGGGCTGAGGCTGAGGGCGATGTTCTCAAGGCTAAAGAGGGTACGGAGCTTGCAACTCAGGTTCCGTCGCTTATGATGGGCGAGAGCGTTATGGACGCTTCAAGAGGTTATGACACGGTCAAATATCGTGAGTCGATGGGCGTTTTTGCAGGTATCGTTCCCGTTAACTTCCCGGCTATGATCCCATTCGGCTGGATGGCTCCGACCTGCATTGCGTGCGGTAACACAATGGTTCTCAAGGCGGCAAGCCTTACCCCGAGAACCGCTCTCAGAATTGCCGAGCTTTATAAGGAAGCCGGCGTTCCCGACGGCGTTATCAATGTTGTTACCTGCTCGAGGAACGAGATCAACACGATCCTCGAAAGCCCGGATGTAAGAGGTATAACATTTGTCGGCTCAACCCCCGTCGGCAAGCTTATATATGAAAAGGCTGCGAACGCCGGCAAGAGAGTTCAGTGTCTTTGCCAGGCTAAAAACCACGCTCTTGTTCTTTCGGATACTCCTATCGAGAGAACTGCGGCGGGCGTTATGAACTCCGCATTCGGCTGCGCAGGTCAGAGATGTATGGCTCTGAGCTGCTGTGTTGTTGAGGAGAGCATTGCGGACGAGTTTGTTGCAGAGCTTGTTAAGCAGGCAAAGGGAATCAAGATTGGCCCTGCATATGATAAGACATCAAAGCTCGGCCCGATCACATATGAAAAGCATTTCAAGGAGGTTCTTGCGGATATCGACAAGGGCGTTGCCGAGGGTGCGGAGCTTTTGCTTGACGGCAGAAACTGCGTTGTTGAGGGCTACGAAAACGGCTTCTATGTCGGTCCGACTATCTTTGACCATGTTACGGAGGATATGACGATCGGTCGTGACGAAGTGTTCGGCCCTGTGCTTTGCATCAAGAGAGTTGAGAATTTTGAAGAAGGTCTTGCCGTTATGAATGCCAACCCGTATGCTAACGGCTCGGTCATCTTCACTCAGAACGGCTATTATGCCCGTGAATTTGTCCGCCATACCGACGGCGGCATGGTCGGCGTAAATGTAGGCATTCCCGTTCCTATCGGATTTTTCCCGTTTGCGGGTCATAAGGATTCGTTCTTCGGCGATCTCCACTGCCTCGGCAAGGACGCATACCGCTTCTTCACTGAGAGCAAGTGCGTAACAACACGCTGGTTCGACGAGGAAGAAATGAAGAAAACAGAAGTTTCCACATGGGACGGCACAATATAATCAGGAGGGCGTAAAGCTATGTTAAATGTCGGAATTATCGGCGCAGGTCGTATCGGTAAGGTGCACTGCGAGTCAATTATGAGATATGTCAAGTCAGCAACGGTCAAGGCTATTGCCGATCCGTTTCTCAATGACGAAACAAAGGAATGGGCAAAGGCTCTCGGTGTAAACGAGTTCTATACCGATTATCACAAGATCCTTGAGGATAAGGACATTCAGGCTGTTCTTATCTGCTCGTCAACGGACACACATTCAGCGATTTCTCTTGAAGCTATTGCCGCAGGCAAGCACATCTTCTGCGAAAAGCCGATCGACCATGATGTCAATAAGATTCTTGAAGTCAAAAAGGCTCTTGAAAACAGCAGCGTTAAGTATCAGGTTGGCTTCAACCGCCGCTTTGACCATAACTTTAAGGCTGCAAGAAAGGCAGTTGAAGGCGGTCAGATAGGCGACCTCAATATCCTCAAGGTCTGCTCCCGTGACCCTGGCGCACCGCCGGTAAGCTACATCAAGGTTTCGGGCGGAATCTTCCTTGACATGACAATCCATGATTTTGATATGGTTCGCTTTATGTCCGGCGCTGAGGTCGAGGAGGTATTCGCATACGGTGCAGTTCTTGTTGATCCGGCAATCGGTGAAGCGGGCGACATTGATACGGCTGTTATCTCCATGAAGCTTTCTAACGGAGCGATCGCAGTTATTGATAATTGCCGTCGTGCAAGCTACGGCTACGACCAGAGAGTTGAAGCCTTCGGTTCACTCGGTCAGGTCGCTATCTCCAATGATTCCGAGTCAACCGCCGTGGTTTCCGATGCTAACGGCGTCCACGGTGAAGTTCCGCTCAACTTCTTCCTTGAAAGATACATGGGAGCGTATGTTGAGGAGGTTTCTCAGTTCGTTGACTGCGTTGTGAACGATAAGCCGATAACCGTCGGACTTGAGTGCGGACTCCAACCCGTGCTTATCGGTATTGCCGCCAAGAAGTCTCTTGAGACTGGTATGCCGGTCAAGATTGCAGATGTTGCCGCTGAATACGGCCTTTAATATCCAGCCCTAAAATGAAATTAAGCCCCGGATCATCACTCAGTGACAGTCCGGGGCTTGAGTTTATGCTTTTGGTTATTTTACAGTTTTTATCATTGATTCGCCGGTCATTTCCTTCGGCTGGGGAAGCTCCATGATCTGAAGCATTGTCGGAGCAAGGTCGCAGAGCTTGCCTGTTTCCTTGAGCTCGCAGTCATAGCCTACAACGCAGAGCGGAACGGGATTTGTCGAGTGCGGAGTAAACGGCTTGCCGTCCTCGCCGATCATCTTGTCGGCGTTGCCGTGGTCGGCGGTGATGAGAACTGCGCCGCCCATGCTGAGAGCTGCGTCGCAAACTCTGCCGACGCACTCGTCAACGGCTTCAACAGCCTTGACAGCCGCCTCGAATACGCCGGTGTGACCGACCATGTCGCAGTTGGCGAAATTGAGGATAACAACATCATACTTGTCGGATTTGATCTGTTCGCATACTGCGTCGCAAACCTCATATGCGCTCATTTCGGGCTTGAGGTCAAAGGTCGGAACATCCGGAGACGGAATAAGGATTCTGTCCTCACCCTTAAATGTCTTTTCCTCGCCGCCGTTGAAGAAGAATGTGACATGCGCATACTTCTGCGTTTCAGCTATCCTGAGCTGAGTTTTGCCCTTTGAGGCAAGATACTCACCCATAGTCATTTTAAGCTCCTCCGGCGGGAAAGCAACGCTGACATTCGGCATGGTTTCGTCATACTGAGTCATGCAGACATATGTGAGCGGGAAGAAGCCGTTTTTTCTTTCAAAGCCGTCAAACTTCTCGTCAACAAAGGTTCTTGTTATTTGTCTTGCACGGTCGGGGCGGAAGTTGAAGAATACAACGCTGTCGTTTGCCTTGATCATTCCGTTTTTGTTGATAACGGTCGGAACGATGAATTCGTCGGTAACGCCGTTAGCATATGATTCGTTCATGCTGTCAACTGCGCAGTCCGCCTGAATTCCCTCGCCGTAAACCATTGCGGCATAAGCCTTCTCGACTCTGTCCCAGGCAAAGTCACGATCCATGGCGTAGTAACGACCCATGACCGTTGCGATCTCGCCAACGCCGAGCTCCTTTGTTTTAGCGTAAACATCTTTGATGAAGCCGACGCCCGATGTTACGGAAACATCACGGCCGTCCATGATGCAATGAACATAAACTTTGTCGAGCCCCTCACGCTTCGCCATTTCAAGCAAGCCGTAAAGATGTTCGATGTGGCTGTGAACGCCGCCGTCGGAAAGAAGTCCCACAAGGTGGAGGGCAGTGCCGTTCTTCTTGCAGTTTTCACAGGCGTTGAGCAGAGCCTCGTTCTTGAAGAAATCACCGTCCTGAATGGACTTTGAAATCTTAACAAGCATCTGATAAACAACACGACCTGCGCCGATGTTTGTATGACCGACCTCGCTGTTTCCCATCTGACCGTCGGGAAGACCTACATCAAGTCCCGATGCGCCGATTTGAGTACAGGGGTTTTCTTTAAAAAGCTTTGTAAGGTTGGGCGTATTTGCGGCTTCAATGGCATTTCCCTTTGCGCCGGGATTGATTCCGAAGCCGTCCATGATACATAATACAACCGGTCTTTTCATATAAATCACCACTTTCAGAAATATTGCAAAAATCAGGGGACGCATTGAAGCGTCCCCGTTAAATAGGCTTATTTACTTGCTGCTTTAACAATAGCCGCAAAGTCGGGAGCCTTGAGAGATGCGCCGCCGATAAGACCGCCGTCAACATCTTCCTTGCCGAGAAGTTCGTCTGCGTTCTTGGCATTCATTGATCCGCCGTACTGAACAACAAACTTATCAGCCGCTTCCTTGTCATAAAGCTCGGCGATAAGCTCACGGATAGCCTTGCAGACTTCCTCAGCCTGATCGGCTGTTGCGGTCTTGCCTGTTCCGATAGCCCAAACCGGCTCGTATGCGATGATTATTCTGTCAAGCTCTTCTTTGCTAACGCCTGCAAGAGCAATTTTAACCTGAGAAGAAACAACTTCCATTGTGATGTTCTGCTCACGCTGTTCAAGATATTCGCCTACGCAAAGGATAACGGTCATGCCGTTGTCAAGAGCCGCCCTTGTGCGGTCATGTACGGTAACATCAGTGTCGCCGAAGTATGTTCTTCTCTCGCTGTGACCTGTGATTACGATATCAACGCCGCAAGCTTTGAGCATTTCTGCGGAAACTTCGCCCGTGAATGCGCCGCTTGCTGCCCAGTGGCAGTTCTCTGCGCCGATTTTGACATTTGAACCCTTAGCGGCTTCAAGAGCTGCAAAAAGGTCAACATAGGGAACGCAGCAAACTACATCGCAATCTGCGTCTGCAACGAGAGGCTTGATCTCATTGATGAGAGCCGTTGTCTCGGCAGGGGTTTTATTCATTTTCCAGTTACCTGCGATAACTGCTTTACGAAGTGACTTGTTCATTTTAACTACCTCCGATTATTTGTCATTGAGAGCTGCGATGCCCGGAAGCTCCTTGCCCTCAAGGAATTCAAGAGATGCGCCGCCGCCGGTCGAGATATGAGACATCTTGTCGGCAAAGCCGAGCTTCTGAACGGCTGCTGCCGAGTCACCGCCGCCGATGATCGAGATAGCGCCGGATTCGGCAACCGCAGTTGCAACGGCGATCGTGCCGGCTGCGAAGTTATCCCACTCGGAAACGCCCATAGGTCCGTTCCAGATTACCGTTCCGCTGCCCTTGATAGCGTCTGCGAAAAGAGCCTGCGTCTTGGGGCCGATATCAAGACCCATCCAGCCGTCGGGAATGATATCGCTGTCGATGATCATTGCCTCTGTGTTCGGGTCGTATTCCTTGCCTACTTTATTGTCAACCGGAATAAGGAACTTAACGCCCTTTTCCTTGGCTTCATTCATCATATTCAGTGCGTCATCGATTCTGTCCTCCTCAAGAAGGGAAGTACCGATGCTGTAGCCGAGAGCCTTCATGAATGTGTATGCCATGCCGCCGCCGACGATGATCGTGTCGCACTTGTCGAGAAGGTTGGTGATAACGCCGATCTTGTCGGATACCTTAGCTCCGCCGAGAATTGCAACAAGCGGACGCTTCGGGTTTGCAAGTGCGCCGCCGATGAACTCGATCTCTTTCTGAATGAGGTAACCGCAGACTGCGGGAAGATAATCCGCAACACCCGTTGTCGAGCTGTGCGCTCTGTGAGCCGAGCCGAATGCGTCGTTTACATAAACATCTGCAAGAGAAGCAAGCTTCTTTGAAAACTCGGGATCGTTCTTTGTCTCTTCCTTGTGGAAACGAACATTTTCAAGGAGCATTACATCGCCGTCCTGGAGAGAAGCGGCGAGTGATTGTGCGCTTTCGCCTACAACATCCTTTGCCATCTTAACTTCCTTGCCGAGAAGCTCGGAAAGGCGAACGGCAACGGGAGCGAGAGAAAATTCGGGGTTAAACTCTCCCTTGGGTCTGCCCAAATGAGAGCAAAGGATAACCTTTGCGTTATGGTCGATGAGATATTTGATTGTCGGGAGTGAAGCAACAATACGCTTGTCGCTTGTAATAACGCCGTCCTTGAGAGGAACATTGAAATCGCAGCGAACAAGAACTTTTTTGCCGTTTACATCAATATCCTCAACGGTCTTTTTGTTGAGAGCTTCCATTATTGATCTTCCTTTCAGAATTTTATAATTTTTCCTATCCGTCCTATTCTATAACAAATCGGAAGATTTTTCAAGTACCAATAGCCAAAAAGTTAACAATATCTGCCGAATATATCGCTATATACATAAATTTAGCATATTTTTTTCGTTTATTCACCATTTTGTTCAAAGAGGGGAGAAAACAATTTTAAAATATACAAACAAAACATAGTTGACAAAGAATTAACATAAAGGTATAATAATTCCGTAAAATATTAATTCTATCGGAGGTTTTATTATGGGTAGAGTATATAACTTTTCAGCAGGTCCGTCCATGCTTCCCGAGTCGGTTCTGAACAAGGCCGCCGCAGAGATGCTGGATTATGAGGGCACAGGCACATCCGTTATGGAGATGTCGCACCGTTCAAAGGCTTTCCAGGGAATCATTGATTCCGCAGAGGCTCTTGTTCGCGAGATCTACAATGTTCCCGATAACTACAAGGTTCTGTTTCTCCAGGGCGGCGCGTCAACTCAGTTTGCGGCCATTCCGCTCAACTTTATGAACGGCACGGGCAAGGCGGATTACATCATCACAGGCCGTTGGGCAAACCAGGCTTTCAAAGAGGCTAAGAAATACGGTGATGTTGTTGCTGCGGCCTCGTCGGAGGATGCGACTTACACCTATATCCCCAAAACGACCCGTGAAAGCTTCCGTGATGATATCGACTATGTTTACTATTGCATGAACAACACGATTTACGGCACGACTTTTAAGTATATCCCGGATACAGGCGATATTCCTCTTATTGCCGATGTTTCGTCATGCTTCTTCTCTGAACCGCTCGATATTTCAAAGTTTGCAATGGTTTACGGCGGCGCTCAGAAGAATGTCGCTCCGGCTGGCCTTGTGATCGCTATCATTCGTGAGGATATGCTCGGTCATGCTCGTGATTACACACCGACAATGCTTGACTACAAAATTCATGCAGACAGCGGTTCAATGTATAACACTCCGCCGTGCTATACCATCTATATGTGTAAGCTCGTTCTTGAATGGATCAAGAGCATCGGCGGTCTTGACGCAATGAAGGCGAGAAACGAAGCTAAGGCTAAGATTCTTTATGACTACCTGGATTCAAGCAAGCTCTTCAAGGGCACGGTAGTAAAAGAGGATCGTTCGCTGATGAATGTACCGTTCGTTATCGGTGACAAGGATATGGAGGCGAAGTTCATTGCCGAGGCAACCGAGGCGGGCTTCATCAACCTCAAAGGTCACAAGACAGTTGGCGGTATGAGAGCTTCTATCTACAATGCAATGCCTATCGAGGGCGTTGAAAAGCTCGTCGAATTCATGAAGAAGTTCGAGGAAGCTAATTCATAAAATAAAAAAACACAGGCTGTTGTCTTAAAGTCAGATGGTACGAAGCTGCTTTCCTCTCGGGAGGAAGGCTCGTGCCGCCTTTAACGGAACAGCCTTATTTTATAAAAGGAGATAAATTTATGTATAATATTCTTACTCTCAACAAGATCGCCGCCTGCGGTACGGATCGTTTCGACGGAAAGTACACCTGCTCGGACAGCTGTGAAAATCCGACCGCAGTTATGGTTCGCTCGGCTTCAATGCACGAGACTGAGTTTTCTCCCGAAACTGTTGCGATCGCCCGTGCCGGCGCAGGAACGAATAACATTCCTGTTGACAAGTGCGCAGAGCAGGGCATCGTTGTTTTTAACACTCCCGGCGCAAACGCCAATGCAGTTAAGGAGCTTGTTATCTGCGGACTTCTTCTCGCTTCGAGAAAGGTTACAGCCGCTTATGATTGGTGCAAGGGTCTGAAAGGCGAGGGCGACAATGTCGGCAAGCTTGTTGAAAAGGGCAAATCGCAGTTTGCGGGTCCCGAGATCATGGGCAAAACGCTCGGTGTTATCGGACTCGGAGCAATCGGCTTTAAGGTTGCGCAGGCTGCTGAAGCTCTCGGCATGAAGATAGTCGGATATGATCCGTTCCTTTCGGAGGGCGTTAAGGCTGCTCTTTCGGCGGATACCGAGGTCGTTGAGGATATCAACGAAATTTTCAAAAAGAGCGATTACATCACCGTCCATGTTCCTCTCAATGACGGAACAAAGGACACGGTCAATAAGGATACGCTTGCGCTTTGTAAGGATGGAGTAAGAATTCTCAACTTTGCCCGCGGCGGACTTGTAAACAGCGCAGACATGATCGCCGCACTCGAGAGCGGCAAGGCTGCGGCTTATGTTACCGATTTTCCGTCGGACGAGATTATCGGTGTTGACGGCGTTATCGCAATTCCGCACCTCGGCGCATCAACTCCCGAGAGTGAGGACAACTGCGCAGTTATGGCTGCCGATGAGCTTATTGCTTATATTGAAAAAGGCGAGATCGTCAACTCGGTCAATATGCCGAGAATGCCGCTTGATAAGGTTGACGGCGCAAGAACCTGCGTTATTCATAAAGCCGAAGCCGCCGATTCGGTCAAATCCGTTCTCGGCGAAGGCGCAAAGAGCGCAGTCAGAGGAGCATACGGCTATTCGGTCGTTGACGCCGAGGCGGACGCTGCGGCTCTTGAAGCGATCAATGGCGTTATCAGAGTAAGGATTATAAAATAATCGGTGAATAAATAAAAGCTGACCGTTCATGCTAATTCCGGAGGGGATTATATGTTAACGGTCAGCTTTTATGATACCAAGCCTTATGACAGAAAATTTTTCGATTTGATCAACGAGCAGTACGGCTTTACAATACACTATTTTGAAACCAAACTCAATTCACGCACGGCTAAGCTTGCAGAAGGTTCTGACGCCGTTTGCGCCTTTGTTAACGATGATGTAAATGCACCGGCCATTGACGCTCTGAATAAGCTCGGAGTGCGTCTTATTGCAATGCGCTGCGCAGGTTATAATAATGTTGATGTCCGATATGCTAACGGAAAAATTCCCGTAGTCAGAGTTCCGGCCTATTCGCCCCATGCTGTCGCCGAACACGCCATGGCGCTGCTTTTGACGCTGAACAGGCGAATTCACAAGGCCTTTTTGAGAACGAGAGACTTTAATTTCAGCCTCAACGGACTGACCGGTTTTGATCTTTACGGAAAAACGGTGGGCGTTATCGGTACGGGTAAAATCGGAACGGCTTTTATTGATATTTGTCGGGGCTTTGGAATGAGAATTCTTGCCTACGATATGTTTCCGGGAAACGAATGGGTGGAATATGTTGAGCTTGATAGGCTTTTTGAGCAATCCGATGTAATTTCACTTCACTGCCCGCTGAATCCGTCAACGAGGCATATGATAAACGCCAAGAGCATAGAAAAGATGAAAAAAGGCGTGTTCATAGTGAACACTTCAAGAGGTGCACTTGTTGACAGCGAGGCTCTGCTTTACGGTCTGCTCAATGAAAAAATCGGCGGAGCGTGTCTCGATGTTTATGAGGAGGAATCGGAGCTTTTTTATGAGGACAACTCGACCTCGATCGTAAAGGACGATATTTTGACAAGGCTTATTTGCCTGCCGAATGTAATAGTAACATCGCACCAGGGATTTCTGACGGGGGAGGCACTGACCAACATTGCGGCGACAACGCTTGAAAATATCAGCGAATTTTTCGCCGACGGCTCTCTTGATAATCAAATTTTAGCCGAAAATTCAAAAAATCTTATATAAAGTCCGCAAAACAGGACTGTAAAACCGAAAATAATCGAACAAATGTGTTGACAAATAAAAAATATATGCTATAATATGACTTGTAAAGAACAAATGTTCACAAAATGTTCGGTTAAATTCAGGAGGTTTTCAGTTATGACAACAGCATTTGCAATAAGGACTTTGATTGAAATAGCGGCGGTTTTATTTGTGATATTCGGAGTTCTGCGTGAGCAGAAATTCATTGAGTTTGAGGATAAAGTTATCCGCTTTATCGCCAAGAAAATTTATCTGCGTAAGCGCAGAAAGGCTGCCGCAAGGAAGCGTGCTGCTATGCAGGCTCGCCGCCGTCACGAATCGGAAAGACAGAAGCGTGCAAAAGTTTACCGCTATGTCGCTTGAGCTTTTCACTTATTGTCCGTTGATTGTTTTCTGCGTTTTTTGACTCTTTCAACGGCAAAAAAGCCGATGTGAATTGTGCAGTGATTTTAATTATCGGTTGCTACAGCATATATAGAATAAGAACCGTCGGGAAGTCCTGACGGTTCTTTTAATTAGCTGTATTTTAAGCTTCCGGCTGCGGCTCGGCATTAAGCTGATCCGCCTTACTGTTGATTTCATTGGCAACAGCTTGTCTTCTTTCGGCAAGCTCACGATACATTCTGTCTCGTGTCTTTGCGTCAATGGGATAGAAGAATTTCGGTAAAAGACCCAAAATTCCAGTAACGACAGGAATGATTGTGCACATTGCAAACAGCATATACTCGGTATGAGATGACTGATTGCCGTAGCCTGCGCCCTCCTTGTAGCCTATGCGGCTGAGGATGAACGATTTGACCGTGCCTCCGAGCGTGCTGACAAGCTTCTGAGCAAGTCCCTTTGCAACGCCTGTCATGCCCTCTGTTCTGACGCCTGTTTTCCATTCGCCGTAGTCAATGCATTCATTACGCATTTCCTCGGGAATAACCTTTGTGATTCCGTAAACACCCATCCAGATGGTTTCACGAATCATAAAGGCGGGAATCATTGCCGCTCTCTTTTTGAAGTTGTTGTTGATTGAGCCGACTCCGAATACACCGAGCATAAGTACATCGGGAAGTAAGGAGCTGAAAATCCAAAGGGTTTTGGTTGAGAAATGTTCTCTTGCCTTTGTAACATAGGAATAGCTGATCGGCGATACGACTGCGCCGGGGATACCGACGATCGTTGACATTGATGCCAAACCGAGAACATTTATGTAATAATAGTTTGTTCCCGAGTTGATGCTGAATGCGCTGAGGAATTCAGCCAATGTCAGAACAAGCAGCGGCTTGTTCGTAACGACAGACTTGACGCCTTGGAAGATGCTTGGCTTCTCGTTCTTCTGCAAAACTCTTTCTTTTGCGACGATTGCGAAGTAGAGAGCCATGATGCCCGATGCCAACGAGGTGAAAAGACCTGCGCTGACAAAGAGGGTGGGCAGCTTTTTACCCATGCCGGAATTGTTGAAAATATCAATGAGCAAGCCCATCAATATTTCGGGTCCCTTCTCGACGAAGCCCGAGAAAAGGTTAGCCTGAGTAATAAGTCTTGTTCGGTCAACAACATTCGGCGTAATTGTCGAAAGCATACCGGTTCTGGCAATTGCGTTCATTGAACCCGCCAAGTTGTTGAAAACAGCGAAAATCATATATGATGTTAGCTTAGTAACATTATATGATCCCATTCCCGCAAAGAATACAGGCATCATCCAATAGAAAAAGCTTAAAAGTAAGCCGGGGCCTGCATACAAAACAAGGTATGGCTTGAATTTTCCGAAGCGAGTACGGGTTCTGTCGATGATGGCAGCAAGAAAGATGTCGTTGATAATATCCCATATTCCGATAACGAAGGTAACGATCGTTTGGAATCGCAAACCTATCTGAACGATATCGGTGAGGAAAATGTCGTCGTACTTTGTGATGTTGAAGCTGACGGATATATCATATACGATATAGGCGAGAGTTTCTTTCGTTCCGACATAACGACGGTTCTTATTGAGATTTCTGTCGGCAGCTATTCTTTCCTGCACTTGTTCGATCTCAAGGTTTTCCGCTTCGTTTGCGGTTGCAGTTGACATATTCACACTCCTTTTTGATTTATTGCTATATATTATATCATATAATGGTACAACATTTCAATATATTTACGATGATTTTTATATATTTTATTCAAATTGTCTGTAATGGCAGAAACATGAATTTTCATAAGCCTATCGTTTGAAATAATTATCAAAAAATCGAATATTAAAGTTGAATTATATCTCTTGACTCAACAAAAAAATCATATTCTTGCACATTATTTGTTAAGGCAATACCGCACAATTGGGGTGAGCGGTGTTGACTAAAGTAGCCGATTAGAATTGTGCTATGGTTTAATCCGCAGTTACAGAACATCGTATGGCTTGAATTTGCCGAGTCCCGTTCCGATTTTGTCAATAAAGGCTGCTACGAAAATGTTATTGACAATGGGTTCTCCGCTTCGTTTGCGGTCGTAGTTGACATATCCACACTCTTGTTTCTGTTTATTACTTTTATTATATCATACAATAGCATAACGCTTCAATATGTTTACGAAAAAATTCATAAAACACGCCCAAAAACTATTCAATTTGTAAATATTGACAAAAATAAAAGCTATAATAGACAGCAGACGGCAAATTAAGTTGTCAGATATGACTACGGAAATATAACGGCTTTTGCATCCCTGCCATCCAAAATCTTTAATTCATATCAAAAGCAATTCTTTGCCCGAGAAATTCCCGTGATTACCATGTAAATCCGAACATATAAAATTTATTTCAGGCATATAAAATTTATTTCAAAAAACAGTTGACAAAACGAGATTCGCATGATATAATATCATTCGTTCCTTGAGGGAACAACAACCTAATGCGAGAGTGGCGGAATCGGCAGACGCG
>CAVJDU010000012.1:0-57194 GCA_963648385.1 uncultured Coriobacteriaceae bacterium
TGGTTCGGTTCTTTTGATGTTGGATTTTAGGCCTGCGTAAATAAATTCTGCGATTTTTCGTTAAACCTCATCTAATGTCCACCATCTGCCGTCTCTAAAATCTATCACGGGTTTTTGTGGAGCTGTGTTTTATTTTGTTGAATTTCCCGTGCCTACGATATTTACGATTCCGATAAAGCCGAAGGTCACGAGAATTTGCATAAGCAGGACGAAAATCTGTGGCAAATCGCAAATAACATTCATTGCCGAAAGAATCAGCACAATGACAAAGCCCATCAGCATTCCGAGCATGGTCAGCAGCCCGGAAACCTTGAACATCTGCCTGAGTGTTGAAGCGAGGCAAAGGCTTTTCATAAATGTATACGGTGTGCCGTCGTGAATTGCAACAGCCCTTGACGAGAGCTTTGGTCTTGATTTATATTTCTTGAAAATTCTGCCCGAGGACGAATTGAGGATTTTTATATTATTCAGCCTCATATCAAAGCAGCTGGAAATCATTGCCTCATTTACATTGGGGTCACAGTTGCGAACGAGAATACTGACGCCGCTGTCACGCAGCTTTTGGAGATAGGGGCGAATCTGCTCGTTCGGGGCATAATCGACAACTATCATTGCCGCAAGCTTATGCGCAATGCCGAGGTACATGACCTCATGTCCGGCGATGAGATATTTATCCTCATCAACCGTTTCGGGAATCTCTATATTATGATTAACCATCATCATTCTGTTGCCGAGCACGACCTTCTGACCGAAAATCCAGCCGGAAATTCCCTGCTTTTCCTCATAGCCGAAGCTCTTGACGGCAGGGAGAAGGTCACGGCGATTGATAACCATCTGGTCAAACACGCCCGTCAGCGGTCCGCCGGAGCGGATAACCATTGCCGCAGCATAGAGCATCGCATCGTCAAGGCGAACATTTTTGAAATCCTTGAAGCCATGCATGGCGCAAGCCTTTTGATCAAAAAGATCCTTGCTGTCGATAATCACGACATTCGTTCGGCAAAGCTCGTTAACCGCCTCCTGGCAGGAGATCATGCCGCCCTCCTTATTGAACTTTTTGTTTACACGGCTGAGCGGCAGCTCATAAAGAAGCGGAGCATAAGCCGGTACGCACATGGCAAAGGTTATCGAAAACGCAGCGAATCCAGTTGCGAAATCTCTTTTGACCGCCCATGCGACGGCAAGATTGATCAGCGCAAAAAGAGCGGTCAGCGGAAGCAAAATCCTCGTCATTTTATCAGCCGCAGTTTCGCTCATGCAAAGCTCGATCAGGTGCGCAGGAAATTTTGTTTTGCAGGAAAATCTTATTCTCGGACTTGTGCCCTTAACATTCTTGGCAAGCTCGACCGCATCCTTATCGTCGGCAACGCCCTCGATGCTGTAAAGCTTATCTTTATTGTCGCCCGTGCACAGTTCCATTGCGTCAACCGTTCGGGAATGGACGATATAATTATTTATCTCGCCCGTCAGAAGAAGCACAAGCCCTGCGCCCGAAAATACGCTGACGGTATTGCTGTCGGCAAAATAAAAAATGAGCATCAAAAGGCTTTGGAAAAAGCAGATAATTGCCGAAACAGAAATCATTGTGTTGATATTCACCTTTTTGCGCTTGAGCATTTCAAAGCTGCCGACAATGGACTGGCTGGCAACCACAAGTCCGACGCAGAGAAGAACGAAATTTGAAAAAATCGTCAAAATTCTGTCGCCGGCAATCGTTGTTGACGAAGCCGAAAAGATGCTGACAAGAAGCGTCATGCCGAGAGTTACGGCAAGGGCAACGATTTTGTTCAGCGATTTTTTCTTCTGCGTGTTGAGGTATCTTATTACTCGGCGTGAATCCTTTGTCTGCGAATACTCGATTCCGACAAAATTCTCCGTTGCTTTTCTTCTCGGTCTTTCCTCGTTGGAGGCGAAAAGCTCGCCTATCTTGCTGCTCTCCGGATCAAGGCTGTAGGGATCTCCGTTCTCGTCCTTGTCGAGCAGGGAAAATTTGCTGATTTTTTCTTTTCTTTTTTCAAAAAGTTCCTTTTCCGCTTCGCTCTCATCGACCTGTTCGGGCGTTTCGTCATCGGTTTCCATTCCGGTGAAAACCATTTGACCGCCAAGCTCGGCGTCACGAATCTTGCTTTGGAAATCGTTGGTTGCGTGAGCTTCGCCCTCGGACTCCTTATCGTCTCTGAGCGCATCCTCCGCCGTCATGATTATCGGCGCACCCTCAAGATCCTCCTGAGCCTCGCCTTTTTTTATCACGATGCCGGGCTTATCTATACAAATCTTTTTTGTTTCCTCATCGGTCGAAGGCTGCTCTGCCGCTTCATCATCGGCTTGGTTAATGGATTCGCCGTCCTCGTCCTCCGGAAGTTCAAGTTCCTCCTCGAAATCCTCGTCGAATTCCTCCTGCGGTTTTTCCTCCCTGCTTTTTAGTGAAGAAAAGAGCTTTGCGCCGGAGCTTTTGATTTTTTTCGTCAGTGACGAGAAGCTCTTTTTTGCGGAAGCAAGGGCACTTTCTTTCCTGACCGGAGCAACATCGTTCATTATGGATCTGAGCCTGTCGTCGCCGTCCGAACCCTCGTGCGTTTCGGAAATTTCAATCGCCTTTCTGCTCTCGTCGTTTTCCGGCTGAAGCTCGCCCGTCAAAAATTTTACGGCATTCTCAAGGCTTTCGGCTTCAAACTCATCTTCGTCAAGCTCGTTTTCGGGAATCTGCGCCGTCGGAATTTCATCGCTCTCCGGCTTTGCTTCTTCGGCAGATTCGGGCTGTTCCTCCTCGACCTCGGCGACCGTTTCGGGTACTTCTTCGGCGGAGATTTGTCCGTCGGAAGTCTTCTCGACCTCACGGTCAAGCTCTTCAAGCTGCTTACCTCTGTTTGTCAGCTCAAGCAGGCGTTCGATATCCTCCTGCGGCCAGTTTTTCGCATCGCTCTCGCCGCCGTTTTTCTCCTTGATTTTTTCAATCAGCTCCATGAGCTGTTCATTTGTTAAATCTGACAAGGTTCTCACCCCTTAGCTTTGATTCCCGAACGCTGCCTTGCGACCTCATACATGAGCACGCCCGCCGCAACGGAAGCATTAAGTGAATTTATTTTTCCTTTCATCGGCATCGACACGATGAAATCGCATTTTTCCTTGACAAGACGGCTTATCCCCTTGCCCTCTGAGCCGATAACAAGACCCACGCCGCCGTCATAATCGACGCCGCACCAGCTTTCGCCGTCCATATCGGCTCCGTAGAACCAGACGCCCTTTTCTTTCAGCTCCTCCATTGTCTGGGCGAGATTGGCGACCCTGACAACGGGAACATATTCGACCGCTCCCGCCGACGCTTTGCCGACAACATAGCTCAGGGAAGCATTTCGCCTTTTGGGAATTATAACTCCGTGGACTCCCGTCGCTTCGGCTGTTCTGAGAATTGCGCCGAGATTGTGCGGGTCTTCAAGCTCATCGCATATTATAATGAAAGGCTTTTCGCCTCTTTCCTCCGCGAGGGCAAAAACATCGTCCATGCTTGCGTATTCATGAGAAGCGGCATAAGCGGCGACCCCCTGATGAGTCGAGGAATTGCAAAGAGAGTCAAGCTTTTTTCTGTCAACCTCTTTGATAACTATGCCGAGGTCACGGCACTTTGCGAGTATCTGCCCGATCGAGCCGTTGCGCTCGCCCCTTGCGACAAGCAGGGTGTCAATAGCTCTGCCGCTCTTGAGAGCCTCCGACACGGCATTTCTTCCTATTATAAGATCGTCACACTCGGTGCGTTTTTCATTCTCCATAAAAATCCTCAATTCTGAAATTATAATCAAGGCAATGCCGCACAATTGAGGTGCACGAATTGCTTTCTATATATTTTATCATATATCGGGGACAAAAAACAAGATAAAACGCCGTTTATTTTCAAAGTTCCTCAAATGTTCCTTTAAACCCTCCCTTTCTTTCGACCTGTTTTTTCGACCTTGGGTTATAAAATAAAGTTACATTTAAAAACAGGGAGAAAAAATTATGTTGAAAACAAGAGTAAAAAATTTTATCAGCGTAAAAACCGACGAAAAGCAGCCGACGCTGCAATTCAAGCCCGTTATAAAGACTGTGCTGTCGTTTATTTTCGGCTTTCTGCTGATGAATCCGTTCGTCACGGGAACAGTATCGCCTTTTTCAATATCGCTCATCGCTTCGCTTTCGGGCGTGCAATGCGTTGCCGCAGCTCTCGGGGCGGCGATAGGCTCGTTCGTGTTCTTCGACGCAACGGACACGGTGAAATACTTCGCCGTTGCGTTTTTCTGCTGCATGATAAACGAGCTTTGCTCACGGTATCTTGAACCGGAGCTGGCAAAAATCACGCCGTACATAAATTCATTCTTGAGTATGCTGATAATCGGCGGGGCGATCATGTTCGCAACGGGATTTGAAATTGAAACGCTCGTTACCGTCATATACGAATCCATGCTTTGCTGCGTGGGCACATATATTTTTATCCGCGGCTGTTTGCTGATGTTCGGCGAAAAGACTTTCGCACGCTTCACGACGAAGGAATTCATGATAACGCTGCTTTCGGTCGGCTTTTTGCTTATGCCATTTTACAAATACACCGTGCTGAGCTTCTCCTTTGTCGGCGTGATTTTTTGCTTTGTCATTCTTCTGCTTGGTCGGCTTAAAAGCGGAAACGGAGGGACTCTTGCCGGAGTTTGCGTCGGGATATGCGTCGGGCTGAGCGGCGAGGTTTCCTTCCTCACGGCGGGCTATGCGCTTTCGGGGCTTCTGTGCGGCGAACTTTCACGCAGGAACAAATATTTTTCGGCTGCCGGCTTTGTGGGCTGCATTGCCGTTTGCGCCCTGATCGATTCCTCACTCAAGGCGTATCTTGCCGTTGCCGAGGCAATCGTTGCCGCCGCAATGTTCCTGCTTTTACCCGACAGGCTTTATTCTTCCCTCAGCGAGAGAGTTAATCTGCCCGTTCCGGTCTACATAAAAAGCGACAACAGCCGTGTGCTGACACGCCGTCTGACCGAAGCCTCCGAAGCGATAACCGAGCTTTCGGACTGCGTTGACACCGTTCAGCGCACCCTTGCCCCTCAGCATGAAAAGGAGCTTAGGCTTGCCGTCAAGTCGGCATGGAGCAAGGTATGCGAGAGCTGCGATTTGAAGAACAGCTGCCGTGACGAGGTGCAATGTCCGAGTGAGGAGACGATCGACAAAATTGCAAGAGCCTTGACCGACCGTGCAACACTCGGCGAAACGCATTTCCCGAAGAATTTTTCCGAAGCCTGCTACTGCTTCGACGAGATGAAAGAAAAAATCTCGCTGCGGTATATGAGCTATGTCGCATCGCTCGGCGCACAGGGCAGAGTTGATCAAATGCAGGGGCTTATGTCCGACCAGTTCAAGAGCATGGCGGATATTCTGCGTGATATCGCCTGCGAATTTGACGATGATCTGAACCTCAACACGGAGATCTCCGACATTTGCGGCGAGGAGGCGAGGGAATCGGGGCTTAATGTTGCCGGCTGCGAAAGCTTCCTTGACAAATTCGGGAGAATGAGCGTCAATCTCAAAACCTCGCTGCCGAGGGACAATTTCAACATAACTCAATTCACCGACGCACTCTCCATGGCAACCGGAACGGCACTCGACATTCCCGATATCGACTGCGGCGAAAACGAATGCCTGATGAAATTCAGGCAAAAAATCAGCTGTGAGGCAGAGGTCGGCGCATTCAGCCGCTCCGCCGACGACATCAAGGTTTGCGGCGACTATTACAGGAGCTTTCGGGACGAAAACGGGAGGCATATAACCGTTCTCAGCGACGGCATGGGGACGGGCAGCCGAGCGGCGGTCGATTCGGCAATGGCGGCGGAGATTTTTTCCAAACTCGTCAAATCGGGTCTGAGCTTCGACTGCGCCCTGCCGATCGCAAACTCTGCGCTGCTCGTGAAAAGCTCGGACGAATCGCTCGCCACGCTCGATGTTGTGTGCATTGACCTTTACACGAGGCGGACGGATTTTCTGAAAGCGGGAGCGGCGGCAACCTTTATCCGTCACCGTGACAGCGTTGCAACGCTTGAGCAGGCCTCGCTGCCGATAGGAATTCTGCGAGAAATCGAATTCTCAAAAGCGACGGCGAAGCCCGAGGACGGCGACATAATCCTCATGATTTCCGACGGAATTCTCGGCGACTGCAACGGCTGGATCACGCAGGAAATGAAGCTCTGGGACACGAAGCGTCCTCCCCGTGAGCTGGCGGAACTCATCGTTAACTCGGCGTGCGAACGCAAGCTCGGGAAGCAGCGTGACGACATGACCGCCATTGCGATTTATATCCGTGAAAATAAAACGGGCAACCGCTGATTTGACGGCTGCCAAAGCGAAAAAAGTCGCCGCACTCGGCATCATGACCGAATGTGACGACTCTGTTTTATTTCAGCATTTCTTTAAGGCAATACCGCACGATCGGGTTGTGCGGATTGCGCAATGCGTGCGCCTCAATTGCGCAGCGCTGCCTTAATTTTGTCCGCTGCGTCGTAAAGCTCCTTGACCTCGGCAAGCTCGACTGCGCCCTTATCGACAAGGGAAGCGATCTCGCTCTTGATCGGAAGCTTCGCAAGCACGGGAATATTAAGCTCCTTTGCGACCTCGTCCAGCTTGCTCTCGCCGAAAACGGAAATTTTCTTCCCGCAGTCGGGACATTCAAGGTAGCTCATATTCTCAACGATTCCGAGAATCGGAATGTTCATCATGTTTGCCATGTTGACGGCTTTCTTGACTATCATCGTGACAAGATCCTGCGGCGTGGTAACGATAACGATTCCGTCAACGGGAAGCGACTGGAACACCGTCAGCGCAACATCGCCCGTTCCCGGAGGCATATCGACGAACATATAATCTATATCTCCCCAAAAAACCTCGCTCCAGAACTGCTGGATAACGCCCGATATAACGGGACCTCGCCAAACGACGGGCTGATCCTCCTTGTCGAGGAGCAGATTTATCGACATGACCTCTATTCCGGTTTTTGTCTTTGCCGGGATAAGTCCCATCTCGTTCTGCATTGCGGGTCCTTTAAGACCGAACGCCTTGGGAATCGACGGACCCGTTATGTCCGCATCGAGAATTCCGCAGGCATTGCCCTTGACCTGCATTGCCGTTGTCAGCATTGAGGTAACAAGCGACTTTCCTACACCGCCCTTACCGCTGACAACTCCGATAACCTTTTTAACGCTGCTGTATTCGTTGCACGGAACATGAAGATCCTTTTTTTCGCCGCAGCTTGAAGAACAGCTTGAGCAATCACCGCTGCATCCCATTTAAAACAACCCCTTAAAACAAAATTTTTTCCAGAGCCAGTGCGCTGTCCTCAACGAGCTGAACGCACGGGCGTTTTTTATAGTAGTGTTCGTTGCGCTCATCGGGCTTCGGCTGAGAATTCTCGCCGTTTGAAAGTCCGAGAAGCTCACGGCAAACGATTGACGGATTGACCTTCTTGAACTCGGCGATAAACTCCTGCACCTTGAAATAGCAGAGCTTTTTCCCCTCCGAATCGTCGCCGTCGGTTGCGCCGTATTTCATGCCGATGAGCATCGCCGCCGCAGAAACCGTTCCGCAAACCTCACGGGAGCGACCGACTCCGCCGCCGAGGCCTGCCGAAACCTTGAGCGCAGTATCCTCATCGAAGCCGAACAGGTCGGCATAAGCGGCAAAAACCGCCTGCGAACAATTATAGCCGCTCTTAAAAAGCTCAACGGCCTTTTCACTTCTTTCAGACATTATAAACACTTCCTTTTTTGAGACAGCACCGCACAATTGGAGCGTGCGGTATTACCTTAATATTATAGTCCCTTTTCACAAGTTATGTCAAGAGCCATTGACACATTGCCCCAAAGGTATTATAATCATTCTATACTTTTGAATTGAGGATTTTGCTTATGAAAAACACTTACGAGACTCCGCTTAATTCCCGCTACGCAAGCAAGGAGATGCAATATCTCTTTTCGCCCGATTTCAAGTTCAAAACATGGCGCAGGCTGTGGATAGCCCTCGCCGAGAGCGAGATGGAGTTGGGACTGAATATCACTCAAGAACAGGTTGACGAGCTGAAGGCTCACGCCGAGGATATCAACTATGATGTTGCGACCGAGCGAGAAAAGCTCGTCCGTCATGATGTTATGTCCCATGTTTACGCTTACGGCGTTCAGTGCCCAAAGGCAAAGGGAATTATCCATCTCGGAGCAACCTCATGCTATGTCGGCGACAATACCGATATTATTACTATGACCGAAGCGATGAAGCTTATCCGCAAAAAGCTCGTCAATCTTATGGACAAGCTCTCAAAATTTGCGCTGGAATACAAGGATCTTCCCTGCCTCGGTTTTACTCATTTTCAGCCGGCTCAGCCGACGACGCTCGGCAAAAGGGCTTCGCTCTGGCTCAACGACCTTCTGCTTGACTATGAGCAGCTCGAATTCCAGATTTCCCAAATGAAGCTGCTCGGTTCAAAGGGCACGACGGGCACTCAGGCAAGCTTCATGGATCTTTTTGAGGGCGACACCGACAAAGTCAAGGCTCTTGACAGAAAAATCACCGACAAAATGGGCTTTGCGGATTTTTATCCCGTTTCGGGTCAAACCTATTCCAGAAAAGTTGACACTCAGGTGCTTTTCACTCTTTCAAATATCGCCCAGTCTGCGGCAAAATTCACAAACGATCTTCGACTTCTCCAGCATCTCAAGGAGGTTGAAGAACCGTTCGAGAAAAATCAGATAGGCTCATCGGCAATGGCATACAAGCGCAACCCGATGAGAAGCGAAAGAATATCCTCGCTCGCACGCTATGTTATGGCAGATGTCATGAACCCGACCATCACGGCAGCTACGCAGTGGTTCGAGCGCACGCTTGACGACTCGGCAAACAAGAGGATCAGCGTTGCCGAGGCATTCCTTGCCACCGACGCAATTCTTGAAATTTATATCAATGTTACCGACGGTCTTGTTGTTTATCCCAAGATGATCGAAAAGCATCTCATGGCGGAGCTTCCGTTCATGGCAACGGAAAACATCATGATGGAGGCCGTTAAGCGAGGCGGCGACCGTCAGGAGATGCACGAGAAGATCCGTGTTCATTCAATGGCTGCCGGCAAGGTCGTTAAGCAGGACGGCGGCGAAAATGATCTGCTCGAAAGAATCGCAAACGACCCCGCATTTGGTGTAACGCTTGATCAGCTCAGAGCCATCATGAAGCCCGAGCTTTATGTCGGCAGAGCACCGCAGCAGACCGAGGATTTCGTTGAGAATTTCATCAGACCGATAACCGAAAAATACAAGGACATTCTCGGAATGAATGTGGAAATAAAGGTGTAAACTTATGGATAAAATATTTGACGGTATCAATAGCTTCATCGCAAAGAATATCAAGAACGAGAAGATAGTCGATATCTGCCGCAAGGTGCTCAACCGTGAGGTTTTCATGTACCTTGTTTTCGGCGTGCTGACTACCGTTGTTTCGTGGGCAAGCTATGCGCTCTTTGTGCGAATATTCGAGAAGCTGATCGACAGCAACAGCGTTCAGGTTGCGGTTGCAAATGTGCTTTCCTGGATTGCGGCGGTTCTTTTCGCCTTTGTCACCAACAAGCTGTGGGTATTCGACAGCAAGAGCTGGAAGGGTAACATCGTGATCAAGGAGCTTGGCTCGTTTATCGCCGCAAGGCTTGCGACCGGCTGCATCGAATGGTTCGGTGTTCCGCTGCTCGTCAAGCTCGGCATGGATCAGGAACTTTTCGGAACAAAGGGAATGCTTGCAAAGATCATTGCCAGCGTACTCGTCGTTATACTCAACTATTTCTTCAGCAAGCTCCTTATTTTCAAGAAAAAGGAATCCTGAATTATGGAAAAAATCAGCATAATTATTCCGGTATATAATGTTGAAAAATATCTGCCGAAATGCCTTGAAAGCGTTATCGGTCAGACCTATGCCGACCTTGAAATAATATGCGTTGACGACGGTACTCCCGACAGGAGCGCCGCCGTCATTTTGTCTTATGCCGAAAAGGACGAAAGAATCAAGCTGCTCCGGCAGGAGAATCAAGGCCTTTCCGCAGCGAGAAACACGGGGATAAAATCGGCGACGGGCAAATACACTGTTTTCCTCGACGGCGACGATTGGCTCGACCCGGAAGCGGTTGAAACGGCGGTCGGCGCAGCCGAAAAAATCAACGCCGATGTCGTTATGTGGGGCTATGTTCGTGAATTTTCCGACCGCTCGGACGAGAAAAAAATCTTCGACTCCAACAGAATATTTGACGAAAAGGGCTGCCGCAATCTGCACAGGCGAATGGCGGGACTTTACGGCGAGGAAACAGCCGACCCGAGCAATGCCGATTCGCTCGTCACGGCATGGGGCAAACTTTACAGAACCGATATAATTAAGCGAAACGGACTTGAATTCGTCGATACAAGGCTTATCGGCACGGAGGACGCTCTCTTTAACCTCGAATATTTCGGCTTCGTTCACGGCGCAGCGTTCATCAACCGTCCGTTCAATCACTACCGCAAGGATAACGACATCTCCCTGACAAGGAGCTACAAATCGAAGCTTTTTGCACAATGGAACGAGCTTTACGACCGAATGGAGAGCTATATTCGGGCGAACGAGCTGCCCGATGAATTTTCCGCTGCGCTGAATAACCGCATTTGCATGAGCATGATCGGCTTGGGCTTGACTGAGCTGCTGAATCCGGACGGACACACGGCAAGACTCGGAAACATCAAAAAATTTCTCTCCACCCCGAGGTACGAAACGGCATACAAAAAGCTCGATATGCGCTATTTTCCGATCCATTGGCGGCTTTTTTTCACGCTTTGCCGCCACAAAATGCCGATTTCGGTATACCTGCTGCTGATTGCAATGAAAAAAATCATCGAAAAATAAAAAAATTTGCGATTTAACGCTTTAAAGTGTTGACAAGTCAAAAAATGTAGTATATAATAGGCTCATCTTTATGAAAGGAGCGGCGGTTATGAAGCGTAGCCAATATTATTATTACTATATTTGTGACTGTCTGTTCGGCTTTCAAAAGCGATAATTCGTTGAAAAACAGACGGTCTTGATCACTTGCGGTCAGGATCGTTTATTTTTTGGGAGGGTATTTTTATGGCAATCAAAATCATTCTGCTCGTCGCCTTTTTCGCCGTGATGATCGGCGTAGGCATCTACTGCCGAAAGAGTGCGACCGATGTTAACGGCTTCGTCCTCGGCGGCAGAAGCGTCGGTCCGTGGCTCACCGCTTTCGCTTACGGCACATCGTATTTTTCGGCGGTCATCTTCGTCGGCTATGCGGGTCAGTTCGGCTGGAAATTCGGCGTTGCTTCAACTTGGATAGGTCTTGGCAACGCATTCATCGGCTCGCTGCTTGCATGGGTTATCCTCGGCAGGCGAACAAGGGTCATGACTCAGCATCTCGGATCGGCAACAATGCCACAGTTCTTCGGTTCTCGCTTTGACAGCAACGCTCTCAAGCTTGCGACCTCGCTGATAATCTTCGTTTTCCTTATTCCGTACACTGCCTCGCTTTACAACGGACTTTCCCGCCTTTTTGAAATGGCGTTTAATGTTGACTACACAGTGTGTATTGCGGTCATGGCTCTGCTGACGGCGATTTATGTTATTGCAGGCGGCTACATGGCAACGGCGATCAACGATTTCATTCAGGGAATAATCATGCTCGTCGGAATCGTTGTCATTATTTATTCCGTGCTTAAAATCCATGGCGGTTTCAACGGTTCTCTCGCCGCTCTTGCTCAGGTGAACGATCCTGCGGCGTCAACCGTTCCGGGTGCGTTCGCCTCGTTCTTCGGTCCCGACCCTGCCGGTCTTGCGGGAGTTATACTGCTGACCTCGCTCGGCACATGGGGACTGCCGCAGATGGTTCAGAAATTCTATTCGATAAAAAGCGAACATTCAATACGAACGGGCACGGTCATTTCGACCCTGTTTGCAATCATCGTTGCCGGCGGCTGCTACTTCCTCGGCGGCTTCGGCAGGATATTCAATGTTGATGTTGCCTCAAAGGGCTATGACGAGATAATTCCGACGATGCTTTCAAACCTTTCTCCGCTCATCATCGGAATCACGCTTATCCTTGTTCTTTCCGCCTCGATGTCAACGCTTTCGTCGCTCGTTCTTACCTCCAGCTCAACGCTGACTCTTGACTTTATCGTTCCACTTTCAAAGAAAAAGAGCGAAAAAAGCACTCTTATAATAATCCGAGCGTTCGTTCTTGTTTTCATCGTTATCTCGGCGGTTATCGCAGTTATTCAATTCAAGAGCAAAAGCTCGTTCATCGCACAGCTCATGGGTCTTTCATGGGGTGCGCTTGCCGGATCGTTCCTTGCTCCGTTCCTTTACAGCCTGTATTGGAAAGGGGTCACGAAAACGGCGTGTGCCGTCAGCTTCATCTGGGGCTCGGGCATCATGATCGCCAATATGTTCCTCGGCTCTCACTTCCCGACGATAATTCAAAGCCCCGTCAACTGCGGCGCATTCGCAATGCTTGCCTCGCTCGTTATCGTTCCGGTCGTCAGCCTTGTTACAAAGAAGCCGGAGAAAAAGTTTGTTAACGACATCTTCGCCTGCTACGACAGAACCGTTCCCGTCCCCGTCAGCGAAGCCTTTGAAGAAAAATAAGAACGACGAAAAAAGAAAAAAACACCGAAAAAAAACGGCAGCCACATTTCGTGTCTGCCGTTAATTTATACGGATTTATACCTGATTATTTCGACTCGGTGTCAACCAGCTCGATGATGCACATCTCGGCAGCATCGCCGCGGCGGGCTCCTGTCTTGATAATGCGGCAATAACCGCCGTTTACGTCCTTATATTTCGGGGCAATCTCATCAAAAAGCTTCTTAACAACGTCCTCTTTGGTAACGTATGCTAAAACCTGTCTTCTTGAATGAAGGGTATTATCCTTAGCAATGGTAATCATTTTCTCAGCCATTGCACGGACTTCCTTTGCTCTCGTAACGGTGGTCTCTATTCTGCCGTTCTCTAAAAGGTATGTTACCATGCCTCTGAGCATTGACTTACGATGGTCACTTGCTCTTCCAAGCTTTCTGGCTCCTGGCATTAAAAGTCACTCCTTTACCGTTAGTGTTGTTTGATTTAATTACAGCTTTGACGATCAGTCATCTTCCCTGCGAAGATCGTATCCGAGGGAAGCAAGCTTTGCAACGACCTCGTCAAGCGACTTTCTGCCAAGGTTACGAACCTTCATCATATCGTCCTCGGACTTACCGATCAAGTCCTCTACTGTATTGATTCCTGCTCTCTTCAAGCAGTTAAAAGAGCGCACAGACAGGTCAAGTTCCTCAATGGTCATCTCCAAGACTTTTTCCTTGCCATTCTTGCTCTTCTCAACCATTATCTCAGTTTCAAAAGCCTCGTCAGAGAGATCTCCGAAAAGACTGAGATGCTCGTTGAGGATCTTGGCGCCCAGAGAAACGGCTTCCTTAGCGGAAATTGTACCGTTTGTCCACACTTCAAGTGTCAGCTTATCATAGTCGGTTATCTGGCCGACACGTGTGTTCTCGACTGTGTAATTTACCTTTAATACCGGTGAATAGATCGAGTCGATCGCAATTACGCCGATCGGCGGCTGAAGATACTGCTTGTTTCTTTCGGCAGAGTCATAGCCTCGACCGTTGCTGCATGTCAACTCCATTACCACATGAGCGTCGCTGTCAAGAGATGCGATATGAAGATCGGGATTAAGGATCTCAACATCGGAATCGGTCTTGAAGGAGCCTGCGGTGATTTCACCTTCACCTTTAACATCAACGTACATGGTCTTTGGACCATCGCCGTGAATTTTAAGGATTACGCTCTTCAAGTTAAGAACGATTTCCGTAACGTCCTCCTTGACGCCCGGGATCGTTGAAAACTCGTGAAGAATTCCGTCGATCTTGACGGAAGTTATTGCGTAGCCCGGCAATGAAGAAAGAAGAACTCGTCTGAGGCTGTTGCCCAGAGTTGTGCCATAGCCTCTCTCCAAAGGTTCTACTACAAATTTACCGTAAGTACCGTCAGGTAAAACATCGGCTGTTTCGATTCTTGGTTTTTCTATGCCAATCATTCAAAACCCTCCTTGTTGTATTAAGTATACGGTTAATTATTTTGAATAAAGCTCGACGATGAGATGCTCCTCAACGGGGTAGTCTATATCGTCGCGAGACGGCATAGCAATAACCTTGCCGGTAAATGCATCATCTGTCTTTTCAAGCCACTTCGGAATAAGAACAACCGGAGCCTTCTCGCCCGTAAGCTCTGTGAAAATAGAGCTTGATCTGCTGTTCTCACAAACGGAAATAACCTCACCCGGCTTAACCATGTATGACGGAATGTCTACACGCTTGCCGTTGATTGTGAAGTGGCCGTGAGAAACGAGCTGACGAGCCTGACGACGGGTTGCTGCAAATCCGAGACGGAAAACAACATTGTCAAGACGGCGCTCGCAAAGAACAAGGAGATTTTCACCTGCTTTGCCCTGCATCTTCGTAGCCTTTTCATAATATGAATAGAACTGCTTCTCAAGCATACCATATATGAACTTAACCTTCTGCTTCTCGTTGAGCTGAAGAGCATACTCGGACTTCTTTCTTCTCATCTGTCCTTTGGGATTACGCTTTGTTTCCTTGTTCTTGTAACCCATAACAGCCGGAGAAATTCCGAGAGCCTTGCAACGCTTAGCAATAGGCTGCATATTTCTTGCCATATCAATATCCTCCTTCTTCTGAATTATACGCGTCTTCTCTTCGGCGGACGGCAGCCGTTGTGCGGGATCGGAGTAACATCCTTGATAAGACTTACTTCCAAGCCGGCTGTCTGCAATGCTCTGATTGCAGCCTCACGGCCTGCTCCCGGACCCTTAACGTAAACCTCAACTGTCTTCATACCATGCTCGATAGCGATTTTAGCGGCAGTCTCGGCAGCGGTCTGAGCTGCGAACGGAGTTGACTTCTTTGAACCTCTGAAGCCCATCTCACCGGCGCTTGCCCATGATACTGCGTTGCCCTGTGTGTCACTGATGGTAACGATAGTATTGTTGAAGGTGGATTGGATATGAGCTGCGCCGCGTTCAATATTCTTTCGTTCACGGCGTCTGCGTGTTGCAGTGCCCTTCTTAGCGGAACCCTTAGGTGCCATATTATCCCTCCTAATTACTTCTTCTTGTTAGCAATAGTCTTCTTCGGACCCTTGCGTGTACGTGCGTTTGTCTTTGAGCGCTGTCCTCTGACGGGCAGACCCTTTCTGTGGCGGACGCCACGATAACAACCGATTTCGATAAGTCTCTTGATATCAAAAGCGGTCTCTCTGCGAAGATCACCCTCAACCTTAACGTTGTGGTCAATATACTCACGCAGTTTTGCTACATCGTCTTCCGACAGATCCTTAACTCTGATGTCGGGATTTACGCCTGTAGCTGCGATAATGTCGCCGGCAGTTTTACGACCGATGCCGTAGATATAAGTAAGAGCGATTTCGATTCTCTTCTCTCTCGGCAAGTCAACACCTGATATACGCGCCATTTCTCAGTTGCACCTCCATAAATGGTTTGCGTCGGATTAGCCCTGACGCTGTTTGTGCTTGGGATTTTCACAGATAACCATGATTTTTCCCTTGCGCTTAATAATCTTGCACTTCTCGCAAATTTTCTTTACAGAAGGTCTGACTTTCATTTGAATGCCCTCCTTGAAAAATTAGCCTTAGCTTATTTTGATCGCCATGTTATTCTTCCTTTGGTGAGGTCATATGGCGAAACTTCGACCGTCACCTTGTCTCCGGGAAGGATACGAATGTAGTTCATTCTGAGCTTACCGGAAATATGTGCTAAAATCTTGTGTCCGTTTTCCAGCTCTACCTGAAATATTGCGTTCGGCAATGCCTCAACAACAACACCTTCAAGCTCAAGCATATCCTGTTTTGACATATACTGCACCTCCTTAAAGCAGAGTGAGTATCTTCGGACCGCTCGGTGTGATTGCCACCGTGTGTTCGAAGTGCGCCGACAGCTTGCCGTCACGGGTTTTTACTGTCCATCCGTCCGGCAGCGTCTTAACATCTGCCTTGCCGAGGTTGATCATCGGTTCAATAGCGATCGTCATGCCCGGCAACAGGCGAACTCCCCTTCCGGGGGTTCCGTAATTCGGAACACTGGGGTCTTCATGAAGCTTGTGGCCGACGCCGTGTCCGACAAATTCACGGACTACGGAATAGCCTCTTGACTCGCAATGGCGCTGTATCGCAGAGCCTATATCGCCGATCCTGCCGCCTGCGACAGCCTTTTCGATGCCTAAGAACAGGCTCTCCTTGGTTGTATCGCACAGCCGCTTCGCCTCGGAGCTTATTGCTCCGGCGGCGAAAGTAGCAGCATTGTCGCCGTTAAATCCCTCAAGGGCTGCGCCTAAGTCTATGCTTACGATGTCGCCCTCTTCGATAACACGCTTTTTGCTCGGTATTCCATGAATAACCTCATCGTTTATGGAAATGCATGCGGTGGCAGGGTAGCCGCTGTAATTAAGGAAGTTTGGCGTTGCGCCGCACTTGATAATATAATCATAGGCTATTTTGTCTATCTCCGCCGTGGTAACACCCGGCTCGACAGCCTCTCCTGCCAACTTTAATGCTCCTGCCGAAATGATGCAAGCCTCTCTCATGAGAGCAAGCTCCCTGTTCGTTTTGAGCACTATCATGCTTAATCCTCCAATGCCTTCAGTGTGAGCGCCGATGTGTCGGCGATCTCCTCCTGGCCTTCAACTATTCTGAGAATTCCTTTCTTAGAATAGAAATCTTTGAGCGGCTCTGTCTGCTTGTGATAAACAGCAAGTCTGTCAAGAACCGTTTCGGGAGCGTCGTCCTTACGCTGAATAAGCTCACCGTCGCAAGAGTCGCATACTCCCTCAGCCTTAGGAGCTTTATACTCCAGGTGATATGAGGAGCCGCAAGCCTTGCAGACTCGTCTGCCCGACATTCTTGCAGCGATCTTCTCGTCGGGAACCTCGATGTCGATGACTCTGTCAATGACAATGCCCATAGCGTCGAGAGCTTCCGCCTGAGGGATCGTGCGCGGGAAACCGTCAAGGATAAAACCGTTTGCACAGTCGTCCTTAGCAAGTCTTTCCTTGATGATGCCGATAACGACATCATCGGGAACGAGCTGACCTGCGTCCATAAAGGACTTTGCCTTGAGTCCCATCTCCGTGCCCTGTGCGAGGGCTTCACGGATTATATTGCCCGTTGAGATCGCAGGAATATTAAGAGCCTTGCAGATCACTTCTGCCTGAGTGCCCTTACCTGCGCCCGGGGCGCCGAGAAGAATTAATTTCATAATTAACTCCTTTTTGATTAGTCAAGGAATCCCTTGTAATGACGCATCATCATCTGGGACTCAAGCTGCTTAACCGTTTCGATAGCAACACCAACAAGGATGATGATCGAAGTACCGCCGAGCGAAACATTCATCGGCTTACCGCAAGCTGAAGTGATAAGCGAGAACAAGAGCGGGAAGAGCGCAACGACCGAAAGAAGCAGAGCACCGAGCAAGGTAATTCTTGACAGGATTTTCTGAATATAATCGGAGGTCGGCTTACCGGGACGGATACCCGGGATAGCACCGCTGTTCTTACGAATGTTGTTAGCCATCTCGATGGGGTTATACTGAATTGAAGCATAGAAATATGCGAAGAAGATTATGAGAAGGAAATACAAAATCGCATAGACCCAGCTTGAGCTTGAGAAGAACTTGAAGAAATGGTCATACCAGCCGTCGCCTTCCTTTGCGCCGACAAAAAGGTTGATTGTCGGGGGAAGGGAAAGAATTGAGGAAGCGAAGATGATCGGCATAACGCCCGACATATTGACCTTGATTGGAATATGCGTGCTCTGTCCGCCATACATCTTGCGGCCGACAACTCTCTTTGCGTACTGGACGGGGATTCTTCTTTCAGCGTTATCCATCCAAACGATGTAGGCGATCATGAGAATCATGCAGATCGCAACCGCAACAGAAAGGACTGCATAAACGCCGCCGTATGAGAAGTAACCGCCGTTTGCGTCGAAAAGCGAAGCGATAATCGACGGGATTCTCGCAACGATACCGGCGAAAAGAATGATTGAGATTCCGTTGCCGATTCCCTTGTCATTGATCTGCTCACCGAGCCACATGATAAGTGCGCATCCTGCGGAGAAGCAGAGGATAATAACAAGTGCCTGGAAGATATCGGGAAATACTCCGATGTCTTTCATAAGAAGATAATTATTACCGCGAAGGTAGAAATAGTAAGCTGTACTCTGAAGAAGGGCAAGACCGACCGTTACATAACGGGTGATCGTTGCGATCTTCTTGCGTCCCTCCTCGCCGTCCTTTGAAAGACGCTCGAGAGCGGGAATAGCAACTGTCAACAACTGAACTATAATTGAGCTGTTAATGTACGGCGTGATCGACATTGCGAAGATCGTACCGTAGTTAAAAGCATTACCCGTCATCATGTTCAGGTATTCCATGAATGTTCCGGACATCTGAGAGTCGGTGAAGATACCGTTGGCACCCGCTGCGACAAACGGAACCGGAATGGCTGCGCCGATTCTGAAAATCAGAACGATAAGAGCCGTGAATAAAATTTTCTTACGAAGATCTGCGATTTTCCATGCGTTGGCAAGCGTCCTCAACATTTCAAATCACCTCTGCAATTCCGCCCGCAGCCTCGATCTTCTGCTTCGCAGACTCTGAGAATGCGTTAGCTTTAACTGTGAGCTTCTTTGTAAGCTCGCCGTTGCCAAGGATCTTTACGCCGTCAAAAGAATTCTTGACAAGACCTGCCGCTCTGAGAGCGTCGGTGTCAACAACTGCGCCGTTGTCAAACTTCTTTTCAAGATCCTTAACATTGAGAGCTACGATCTCTTTGCGGAATATATTATTGAAACCTCTCTTGGGAAGACGTCTCTGTAAAGGCATCTGGCCGCCTTCAAAGCCCGGGCGCATACCGCGACCTGCTCTGGCTTTCTGGCCCTTATGGCCCTTGCCTGCAGTTTTACCCTGACCGGAACCTGCACCTCTACCGATACGCTTACGCTCCTTTGTTGAGCCGGGCGCCGGTGAAAGTTCGTGCAACTTCATAATTCGCACCTCCTTGCTTATGCTTCGGTTACTGCGATAAGGTGCTGAATTTTCTTCACCTTACCGAGTGTCTGCGGATTGTTCGGCTGAACCGAAACATCTCCGATCTTATGAAGACCAAGTGCATGAGCGGTGGCAATCTGGTCCTTTTTGCTGCCGATCAAGCTCTTAACGAGCTTTACCTGTACATCTGCCATTTGTACCGCCCTCCTTAACCTAAAATTTCCTTAGCTGACTTGTCACGAACCGCTGCAACCTCGTCAACATTGCGGAGTTTTGAAAGACCGTCAATAGTAGCTCTGACTACATTGCACGGATTGTTTGAACGCAGTGCCTTTGAACGGATGTCCCTGATTCCGACGGACTCAACGACAGCACGAACCGGACCGCCTGCGATAACACCGGTACCGGGAGCAGCCGGCTTGAGAAGTACAACGCCTGCGCCGTATTTACCGATGATCTCATGAGGAATAGTTGTTCCTCTGAGAGAAACTTTAATAAGGTTCTTCTTCGCATCCTCGATACCCTTGCGGATAGCGTCCGGAACTTCGCCGGACTTACCGATACCGAAGCCTACTGTTCCGTTGCCGTCGCCGACGACTACAAGAGCAGCGAACTTGAAGATACGACCACCTTTAACTGTCTTAGAAACACGGTTGATAGTAACAACGCGTTCCGTAAGTTCCATAGCCGATGCATCAATCTTAGCCAAAAGTAATTCCTCCTTACCTTAGAACTTGAGGCCGCCCTCACGGGCGCCTTCGGCCAGTTCCTGAACACGGCCGTGATATATATAGCCACCGCGGTCAAATACGCATTCTTCAATGCCTTTGTCCTTAGCGCGCTGTGCGAGTAACTCGCCCACCTTGTGAGCTGCGGCTTTGTTTCCGCCGTATTCCGTGAAATCCTTCTCAACAGTAGAAGCGCTGGCAAGTGTTACGCCTGCCTCGTCATCTATTAACTGAGCGTAGATGTTCTGTAATGAGCGGAATACATCAAGGCGGGGGCACTGAGCTGTGCCGGAGATCTTGTTACGCACTCTCTGGTGGCGTGCAAGTCTCGCCTTATTACTGTCTGGTCTGTTAACCATAAGTTTTTCACTCCTTCATTAAGATTATTTGCCACCCTTACCGGCTTTACCTTCCTTACGGCGGATATGCTCATCAACATACTTGATGCCCTTACCCTTATAAGGCTCCGGAGGACGCTTCTCGCGTACTTCAGCGGCAAACTGACCTACCTTCTGCTTGTCAGGACCGGAAATAACGATTTTGTTCGGTGAGGGAACCTCGATCTTGATGCCCTCGGGCTGATCCATTGTAACCTGATGTGAATAACCGATATTCATAACAAGCTGTGTTCCCTGCATAGCGGCACGGTAACCGATACCGTTGATCTCAAGCTCCTTCTTGTATCCGTGAGCAGCACCCTCAACCATGTTGGCGACGAGTGTTCTCGTAAGACCATGAAGAGATCTGTTGAGCTTTTCATCATTCGGACGAGTAACAACGATCTCGTTGTTCTCAACTGCAACAGCGATATTGCTGTGCACTGTTCTGGTAAGAGTTCCCTGGGGACCCTTTACGGTAACAGTGCTGCCGTCGATCGTAACATCAACGCCTGCAGGAATTGCGATTGGCAACTTACCTATACGAGACATTCTAACAGCACCTCCCCTTACCAAACGAATGCAAGAACTTCACCGCCGACATTTGCCTTGCGTGCGTCCTTGTCTGTCATAACGCCCTTGGATGTGGAAACGATTGCAATGCCAAGACCCTTCATGACCTTCGGCATTTCCTCGCAACCTGAGTAAATTCTCAAACCGGGCTTTGAAACTCTGCGTAAACCTGTGATGGCTGCGGTCTTGTTCTGACCATACTTGAGGGCGATTTCGATCATGCCCTGCTTTCCGTCATCCTCAACCTTGAAGCCTTTGATATAACCTTCATCAACAAGAATCTGAGCAATTGCCTTCTTCATGTTAGATGCCGGGATTTTGACAGAATCATGTTTTGCAGAACTTGCGTTGCGAATTCTGGTCAACATATCTGCGATTGAATCTGTAGTTTGCATACCGTCAACCTCCTTAATGCAATTACTCTAAATTACCAACTTGCTTTCTTAACTCCGGGGATCTGACCTGCGTGAGCAAGCTCCCTGAAGCAGATACGGCAAACGCCGTACTTGCGAAGATATGCATGTGGTCTGCCGCAGATCTTGCATCTGTTGTACGCTCTTGATGAATACTTTGCAGTTTTGGCCTGCTTAACCTTCATTGATGTCTTAGCCACAATTATACCTCCTTATTTCTCGAACGGAGCACCCATAAGCGTAAGCAGCTCACGAGCCTCTTCGTCTGTTTTTGCTGTGGTTACGAAGCAAATATCCATACCACGAACCTTATCTACCTTATCGTAATCGATCTCGGGGAAGATAAGCTGCTCCTTGATGCCCATGGAATAGTTTCCGCGGCCGTCAAAAGAGTTAGCGCTGATTCCTCTGAAGTCACGAACACGGGGGAGAGCGAGATTGAAGAATCTGTCAAGGAATTCATACATTCTGTCGCCTCTGAGTGTGACCTTAACGCCGATTGTCATGCCCTCACGGAGCTTGAAGTTAGCAACTGACTTCTTAGCCTTGCAAAGAACAGGCTTCTGACCTGTGATCTGGCTAAGATCGCTTACGATAGCGTCAACAACCTTCGGGTTGTCTCTTGCTTCGCCGCAAGCAACGTTGATAACGATCTTATCAAGCTTAGGGATCTGCATGACACTCTTGTATCCAAACTTTTTCATCAAAGCCGGTGCGGCTTCGTTAACATAGGTTTCTTTTAACCTTGCTGCCATTTGTCATGTACCTCCCTTATTAAAATTCCGCGTTGCACTTTTTGCAAATGCGTTTTTTATCTTTCTTGCCGTCAGCCTTAACTGCGTGGCCAACTCTTGTCGGTCTGCCGCACTTCGGGCAAACGAGCTGTACCTTATCGGCATAGAGTGCGCTCTCAGCCTTTACAAGGCCTCCCTGCTCACCCATCTGTTTGGGCTTAACATGCTTTGTTACGATGTTAATACCCTCAACGATAACCTTACCCTCTGAAGGAGCAACCTGGAGAACCTTACCTTTAGCTCCACGGTACTTACCGTTGATTACGATGACCTGATCACCGGTCTTAACGTGTACTTTATTACTCATAGTTGCACCCCCTGATTAAAGCACTTCGGGAGCGAGTGAAAGGATCTTCATGAAGTCATGGTCACGAAGCTCTCTTGCAACAGGTCCAAAAATACGTGTGCCCTTTGGGTTTTTATCGTCTCTGATGATGACAGCTGCATTCTCGTCGAAACGAATATATGTGCCGTCGTTGCGGCGTACGCCGCTGGCAGTACGAACAACTACCGCCTTTACAACCTCGCCCTTCTTTACGACGCCGCCGGGTGTTGCTTTCTTAACCGAAGCAACGATAACGTCGCCGATGTTGGCGTATCTTCTGCCGGTACCACCGAGAACTCGGATACATCTGATCTCCTTCGCTCCGGTGTTGTCGGCAACTTTGAGGTTACTTTCTTGCTGTATCACAGTGTTTGCCTCCTTACACCTGCGCCAATTATTTGGCTTTCTCGATAATCTCGACTACACGCCATCTCTTGTCCTTTGAAAGAGGACGTGTTTCCATAATCAATACCTTGTCGCCCACGCCGCACTCGTTCTTCTCGTCATGAGCCTTGAACTTGATCGTGCGGTTAACGATCTTCTTATAAAGCGGATGCTTTATCTTATCCTTAACAGTTACAACGACAGTCTTGTCCATCTTGTCGCTGCTGACAACGCCTACACGCGTCTTTCTGAGGTTTCTTTCTTCCATTACAGTTAACCTCCCTTTCATTACGACTCAGCGCCGTGAAGCTCGATATCACGCTGAACAGTCTTGATTCTTGCGATATCCTTTTTAACGGCGTTAATACGCATTGGGTTGTCGAGCTGGTTAATGGCCTGCTGGAAACGAAGCTTGAAAAGCTCATCCTTAAGATCGTGAAGCTTGGTGTCAAGCTCGCTTGCGGACATTTTTCTGATTTCACTTGCTTTCATTACTGCTCACCACCCGTTTCTTCTTTAGTAACAAACTTGCATTTGATCGGGAGCTTGTTAGCTGCGAGACGAAGAGCCTCACGAGCTGTGTCCTCATCAACACCTGCAATTTCAAACATAACTCTGCCCGGCTTAACGACTGCAACCCAGTATTCAGGTGATCCTTTACCTGAACCCATTCGGGTCTCAGCCGGCTTCTCTGTGATCGGCTTATCCGGGAAAATCTTGATCCAAACCTGACCGTTACGCTTGATGTAACGAGTCATGGCAATACGAGCTGCCTCGATCTGGTTTGATGTGATCCATGCCGGCTCGAGAGCCTGAAGTCCAAATTCACCGTTTGTAACCTTGTTACCACGGGTTGCCTTACCCTTCAGACGACCTCTCTGAACACGACGATATTTAACTCTCTTAGGTAACAGCATTATTTAGCTCCCTCCTTACGGCGTGGTCTGCGACGATTGTTGTTAGCCTCATGGAGAACCTCGCCCTTGTAAAGCCAAACCTTAACACCGATACGACCGTAGGTTGTCTTTGCCTCAGCAAAACCATAGTCGATATCCGCACGGATTGTCTGAAGGGGAATTGTGCCCTCATGATAAGTCTCCGAACGAGCGATTTCCGCTCCGCCGAGACGGCCTGAACACTGAATTTTGATACCCTTTGCGCCGAGCTTCATTGTGCGTCCGATGCACTGCTTCATAGCACGACGGAAGGAAATACGCCTTTCAAGCTGAGACGCAATGTTCTCAGCAACAAGCTGTGCGTCAAGGTCGGGCTGCTTGATCTCGATGATGTTGATCGAAACATCCTTGTCTCCGCCGAGCTTTTTCTTGCAAACTTCCTTGAGCTTCTCGATCTCCGAGCCGCCGCGGCCGATTACCATGCCGGGCTTTGCGCAATGAATGTTGATATAAACACGCTTTGCGTCACGCTCGATCTCAACCTTGGGTACACCAGCAGGAGCGAGTGTCTCAAGAAGGTATTCACGAAGATTATAATCCTCAACAAGGGTATCGCCGAAAGTGCCCTTACCGGCATACCAGCGGGATTCCCAATTCTTAATAACACCGATTCTAAGACCGGTAGGATTTATTTTCTGGCCCATATGTTTACCTCCTCCTCGCTTATTCTGCTTCTCTGAGCACTAATGTGATGTGAGAAGTCTTCTTGTTTATTCTGTATGCGCGTCCCTGTGCACGGGGTCTGATTCTCTTGAGAGTCGGGCCCTGGCCTACGAAGCACTCTGCAACGTAGAGGCTGGAAACGTCCATATCTTTGTTTTCCGCATTTGCCATAGCCGACTTGAGCAGCTTTGCAAGCGGTTCACACGCAGCCTTCGGCGTGTGTTTAAGGATAGCCATTGCCTGGTCGCAAGGCTTATTTCTGATAAGGTCAAGCACAATCTGAACCTTTCTCGGTGCAATACGCACATAGGTTACTTTTGCTGTTGCTTCCATGAATACACACTCCTTTCGGCTAATTATTTACCATTATTTGTTGTCTTTGAACCTGCGTGACCTCTGAAGGTTCTTGTAGGTGCAAATTCGCCCAACTTATGACCGACCATGTCCTCTGTAACATATACGGGAACATGTTTGCGTCCGTCGTGAACCGCAAATGTGTGGCCGACAAAGTCAGGGAAGATTGTGGAGCTGCGACTCCAAGTCTTGAGAACTATTTTTTCGCCCTTCTCGTTCATGGCCTGTACTCTCTGGAGCAACTTAGTCTGCACGAAGGGGCCTTTCTTTACGCTTCTGCCCATAGATCTTTATCTCCTTTCAACTTATTTGCCGTTACGACGTCTTACGATCATCTTGTTTGAAGCCTTCTTCTTGTTACGGGTCTTGTAACCGAGAGCCGGCTTGCCCCAAGGTGTAACAGGACCGGGACGACCGATAGGTGACTTACCTTCACCACCGCCGTGGGGGTGATCGTTCGGGTTCATGACAGAACCGCGGACTGTAGGTCTCCAACCCATGTGGCGCTTTCTGCCTGCGTTACCGATCTTGACATTCTCATGATCGAGATTGCCGACCTGGCCGACAGTAGCCATGCAGGTTGCGGGAACTTTACGAAGCTCGCCCGAGGGAAGTCTGAGGAGAGCGTATTCGCCTTCCTTAGCCATGAGCTGAGCAGCGTTGCCGGCAGCTCTTGCAAGCTGACCGCCACGACCCGGATAAAGCTCAACATTGTGAACAACGGTACCTGTGGGAATATTGATGAGCGGCAGTGCATTGCCCGGCTTGATATCGGCATCGGGACCTGCCATAACCTTGTCGCCGACCTTGAGGCCTGCGGGAGCAAGGATGTAGCTCTTTACGCCGTCCTCATACTTGATGAGAGCGATGTGAGCTGAACGGTTCGGGTCATATTCGAGTGAAACTACCTCGGCAGGAACATCGAACTTGGAACGCTTGAAGTCGATTACACGGTACTTTCTGCGGTTTGCGCCGCCACGATGGCGTACTGTGATGCGACCGTAATTGTTACGACCCGATTTATTCTTGAGCGGCTCAAGGAGGCTTCTTTCGGGAGCAACCTTTGAAAGCTCTGAATAATCTGTAACCGACATATTTCTTCGTGAATTTGAAGTCGGCTTATAGACTTTGATCGACATTTGATTCACACTCCTTTAAGTGGCTTCGCGGAGTATGTCGAACTCCATACATTACCACCGGAATTTTACGGTTTGTTTTGTGATGTCAGATTACATCATGCCATCGAAGAACTCGATGGTCTTTGAATCCTCTGTAAGAGTAACGATCGCCTTTTTCCAGGAAGCCGTGTAGCCCTGGGAAACACCCTGTCTGCGAAGCTTGCCGAGGCAGTTGATGGTGTTGACCTTAGCTACCTTTACGCCGAAAAGCTCCTCAACGGCTGCTGCGATCTCGATTTTGTTTGCATCCTTGGCAACCGAGAAGGTGTATTTCTTATCGGCTGTGCCGAGCATACTCTCTTCAGTGATAATCGGACGGAGGATTATGTCCTGTGCTGCTTTACTCATGCATATACCTCCTCAATCTTTGCAACGCTGTCCTTGAGAACGAGCATTGTGTCACAATTAAGAATGTCATAAACATTCAATGTGTTTACGGTTGAAACCTTAACACCGGCAATGTTTCTTGCGCTTCTGTAAAGAACATCGTTGTTCTCCGGAAGAACGAGAAGAACCTTCTTGCCTGTTTCGAGAGCTGTAAGAACCTTTACAACCTCTTTAGTCTTGATTGCGTCAAGCTTGAACTCGTCAAGAACTACAAGCTCCTCTGCTGCAACCTTTGAAGAGAAAGCGGACTTCATAGCGAGTCTTCTTACCTTCTTGTTGATCGAGAAGCCGTACTCTCTCGGCTTGGGGCCGTGAGCGATACCGCCGTGTGTCCACTGGGGAGCTCTTGTTGAACCCTGGCGAGCACGACCTGTACCCTTCTGCTTCCACGGCTTCTTGCCGCCGCCGCTTACCTCTGAGCGTGTACGGGTTGACTGTGTGCCCTGACGCTGATTTGCCAAATAGTTAACTACGCAAAGATGCATAGCATAAGAATTCGGCTCGATTCCGAAAACAGACTCTGCAAGAGCAAGATCGGAAACCTTTTTACCGTTCATATCGAATACTGATACATTAGGCATACTTTAACACTCCTTCCGTTACGCTTTCTTGGCATCGGCGATAACAACGATTCCGCCCTTCGGGCCCGGAATTGCGCCCTTAACGGCGATGAGGTTGTTCTCAACGTCAACCTTAGCAATAGTTAAATTCTGAACTGTGGTGCGGTCTACACCGTAGTGACCTGCAAGCTTCTTTCCCTTGTAAACACGGGAAGGAGTTGAACAAGCACCCAATGAACCGGCATGTCTTGCAACGGGACCTGTACCGTGAGACTCTCTGAGTCTTGCAAAGTTCCAGCGCTTGATTGCGCCTGCCGTTCCGTGACCCTTGCTTGTGCCGATAACGTCAACCTTGTCGCCTGCTGCGAACACATCGGCCTTGAGGATATCGCCTACATTAACATCTGCGATGTTCTCGAGACGGAACTCCTTGAGAACCTTCTTGGGAGCAACATCGTTCTTGGCGAAGTGACCCTTCATAGCCTTGTTGACTCTCTGTGCCTTTACATCACCGAAGCCGACCTGAACAGCCTCATAGCCATCGTTCTCGATCGTCTTTTTCTGAGTGATTACACACGGACCTGCTTCAACGACTGTTACGGGGATAACGTTACCCTTTTCGTCGAAGATCTGCGTCATACCGATTTTCTTTCCGATAAGACCCTTTTTCATATAAGTTTTCCTCCTTATAGGTTATTGGTTGGCAACTGCGCCAACTTGACCTGTTAGCGTAAAATCAAAGCTTGATCTCGATTTCTACGCCGGCAGGAAGCTCAAGACCTCTCAAAGCGTCAACAGTCTTGGCTGACGGTCTGATGATGTCGATAAGCCTTTTGTGTGTGCGCTGTTCAAACTGCTCTCTGGAGTCCTTGTACTTGTGAACAGCACGAAGGATCGTAACGACCTCTTTCTCTGTCGGAAGGGGAACGGGACCCGAAACCTGTGCGCCTGTGCGCTTTGCAGTCTCAACGATCTTCTCCGCTGCCTTGTCAACGAGATTGTGGTCATAGCCCTTCAATCTGATTCTGATTTTTCCCTTTACTGCCATGATTTTGCCTCCTTACAAAGTTTGGCGGGCAACGCTTAAAACCTAATGCGCAACGCTTCCGGGTGTTTCCACCCTCTGCATTTAAAAACCGGAAATGGGTTAGTTTCCGGGATAGTGCATTTAAGGTTTTAAACGCACATACACGCGCAAGCTTGCTAAGGGATAGCAAACCTGTGCTGTAGGTTATTAAATCGCCCGGTTTTAAATCGGACATACTCCGTGAGAATTCCCGACCTCTACGAGCCGCCACCTCTCACATCAACGCATATCTACGCACTAAACTACATAATAATATAGCATGCTTGAGTATGATACCACACTTTACAGGCAAATGCAAGTGTTTTTTTAATATTTTTCAAAAAATTTTTCTCCGCAAATATACCCCGGAAGCAAGCATTATCAAGGCTTTCGGGGATTTTTGCGACAATCCCTCCGCCCCTTTCCATATAGTCGGTTCTGCACAAAAGCCGTGCCCATATATTGTGGTTTATGACGATTGACAGCCGATCGTGAACGCTTGTCGAAAAATGTAAATTTATATACATTATATATAAACATTTTGTTCACACATAATTTGCTTGACCGATGCGTCGGTTTGTATTAAAATATAATTACCCGCAAAATTGATCGGCGGTTATATTTTTTAAGAAAGGAGCTTTGAAATGGAAAAATTTAATACATTTGACGCACTTGAAGGAATAGTTTTGGACGAAAGCGAAAATAGCGAGATCGAAGTTTTGGATAAATCGCAATTCAGGAATCATTCCAAGGTCAATTCGCTGACGATAGGCTACCTGCTCGGCGTTCGTGAGGATTTTTTAAAGATGCTGGAGGAGGACGAAAAAAAGTACCGAGCAGTCATAGATAAGGTTTCAAAGAACAATGACGCAACGGCGATTCGCAGCCTTAATAATATCCGAACCAATTTTATGCTACATTTCAAGGACATAAGCCGCAGCATGAGGGTTTCCGCAGTCAACTATACTCCGATTTATCAAATGGACTGCTTCAAGGACGATTTTAAAATTCTTACACGGTTCGGAATTCAGATCTACAGCCCCAAGGGCGACATAAACGAATATCTGAGAATAATCAACAATGAAATTTCAAAGAGAATTGACGGCGTGCGACCGCTTTTCCCCGACTGGGTAGAATTCAAGCACATCAGATTTATGTTCATTATGCCCTCCGATGTTGAGGAGGAGTCGAAGCATTTTCAGGCGAACAAATACTACTATCCGTACAAAAGATATTTTCACTGGATATACCCCGAGGACTGCGGAAATATGCTGCTGACGGACGAGCGTATTCTTTCGATAATTTACAGCAACGACGGAGATTATTTCAGCGATGGTCACCGTGTCGTCGATGTCAGCGATTCCGTCAAGAACAATATTAACGAATTCATCAACCGAGGCAAAAAAATTCAAATTTTCATCGACGGAGAAAATATTGACCCCTACCGTTTCGCCTCGGCAATTTACGACCTAAAGGAGCATGAAATCGACAAAATCGACAAGATCGTTGTTTATTACGACCTGATGTTCTCGCCCCGAGCGTGGAATATGCTTGCGCATTTCACCTCCGGAATTGAGGTCGAGGCCGTTCCCGTTGAGAGAATCAGGGAGGATAAATCGCTTGTTGACCACAAGCTTGTCGCCGGAATATCGAAGGCATTCTACAAGGAGGGCGCAGATTCCTTTATCCTCGTTTCCAGCGATTCCGATTTCTGGTCGGTAATAGAAGATGTGCCGGCAAATTACCTTGTCATGGTCGAAAAAGACAACTGCGGCTCGGAGTTCAAAAAGCTGCTGAGAAGCAACGACATTTTCTACTGCTATATCGACAAGTTCCAAATTCCGGAGGACGACCTTTTTTTCAAGACCGTTTTCCGCAAGGAATTGCAGGCTGTCATCAACGAAAACTTCGCCCCCGTCAAGGCGGAGGGACTTCTGCGAGGAGCACTCAGGCAGAGCTACGCCGATGTTTCCCAGGGAGTTTACGCCAGCCTTTATAACAACTATATTAAAAAGCTGAAGCTTGAAATTGACAAGGACGGAATGCTTCAAATCGTTGTCCCCGAATAAATAACTTCAAAAAATCACCTCCGTGAAAAGATTTTCCCTTTCACGGAGGCGTTTTATTTAACCGATTTCTGTTTATTTAACAACAATGTTTACCAGTCTGCCCTTAACATAAAGCTCCTTGACAATATTCTTGCCCTCGACCGCAGCGGCAATTGCCGGGTCTTTCTTGGCAAGCTCGATTGCTTCTGCCGACTCGATCTCTGCCGGAATCATCAGCTTTGCACGAACCTTGCCGTTGATCTGCGCAACGATCTCGATCTCGTCGTCAACGCATTTCGCTTCGTCATAATCGACCCAGTGACCATCGGCAAGCATTCCGCCGTAGCCCTGAGCCTCCCAAATTTCCTCGGTAACATGAGGAGCAAACGGATTGAGAAGCGTAACGAACGCTTTCAGCTCGGCATTGTTGATCGAGCCTTTATTATAGATATCGTTAAGCAGGGTCATGAGAGCGGCGATCGCCGTATTGAACTTCATGCCCTCGATATCCTCGGAAACCTTCTTTATCGTCTTGTGGAATGCCGACTCAAGCTCCTTGGAATACTCGTCGCCCTCTTTCAGCATATCCTGAAGCGCCCACACTCTGTCAATGAACCTCTTGCAGCCCTTGACCGACGACTTTGACCACGGAGCTGCCTTTTCATAGTCGCCCATGAAAAGAACATAGGTACGCAAAACATCTGCGCCGTACTCGTCAACAACATCGTTCGGGTCAACAACATTGCCCTTGGACTTGCTCATCTTGTCGCCGTCCGGTCCGAGAATAAGTCCCTGAGCGGTACGCTTCGCATACGGCTCGTCGAACGGAGCTTCGCCGATATCATAGAGGAACTTGTGCCAGAAGCGTGAATAAATCATGTGTCGTGTAACATGCTCCATTCCGCCGTTGTACCAATCGACCTCGCCCCAATATTTGAGCTTATCCTTGTCGGCAAAAGCCTTGTCGTTATGGGGGTCAATGTATCTCAGGAAATACCACGATGAGCCTGCCCACTGAGGCATTGTGTCCGTTTCACGCTTTGCGTCTGCGCCGCACTTCGGGCACTTGCAATTGACGAACGACTCGATCTTTGCAAGCGGGCTTTCGCCGTCCGAGCCGGGTTCAAAGTTTTCGACCTTCGGCAGCTTGAGCGGAAGCTCGTCATACGGAACGGGAACCATGCCGCAATGCGGGCAGTAAACGATGGGAATCGGTTCGCCCCAATAACGCTGACGGTTGAAAGCCCAGTCCTTCATCTTGTACTGAACTCCCTTTTCGCCGATGCCCTTTTCGGTAAGATAATCTGCCATTTTTTCAATGGCTTCTTTTTTATTCTTGATTCCGTTGAGGAAACCTGAGTTCACGCACTCGCCCTCGCCGGTATATGCTTCTTTTGAAATGTCGCCGCCCTTGATAACCTCGATAATGTCAATGCCGAACTTCTTGGCAAAGTCATAGTCACGGGTATCATGAGCCGGAACAGCCATGATTGCTCCCGTACCGTAGCCCATCATAACATAGTCGGAAATATAGATCGGAATTTCCTTTCCGTTAACGGGGTTGATACCCGAAAGTCCGTCTATCTTAACGCCGGTCTTGTCCTTAACGAGCTGAGTTCTCTCGAACTCGGTCTTTTTGGCGCACTCTTTTCTGTAGTCCGCAATGGCGTCCATGTTGGCGATGCGATCGGCGTACTTGTCGATCATCGGGTGTTCGGGAGCCATAACCATAAATGTCACGCCGAAAAGAGTATCGGGGCGGGTGGTATAAATCTTGAGTTTCTCATTGTCCGAGCCTTTAACATCGAAATCAACGAATGCGCCCGTTGACTTACCTATCCAGTTCTTCTGCTGGAGCTTGATATTCGGAAGATAATCGACCTCATCAAGACCCTCAAGCAGCTTGTCGGCATATTTTGTTATGCGAAGATACCAAACATCCTTTGACTTCTGAACAATATCGCTGTGGCAGATATCGCACTTGCCGCCCTGCGAATCCTCATTGGAAAGAACGACCTTGCAGGAGGGGCAGTAGTTAACGAGAGTTTTGTCCCTGAACGCAAGACCATGCTCAAACATCTTGAGAAAAATCCACTGTGTCCATTTATAGTAACTCTCCTGAGTTGTGTCGATCACACGGGTCCAGTCAAAGGAAAAGCCTACCTTTTTAAGCTGGCTTGAAAATCTTTCGATATTCATGTCCGTAACCTTACGGGGGTGAATACCTGTTTTTATAGCATAGTTTTCGGTCGGGAGTCCGTATGCGTCAAAGCCGATCGGAAACAGAACATTATAGCCCTGCATTCTTCTTTTTCTCGAAACGACCTCAAGACCCGAATAAGCCTTGATGTGTCCGACGTGCATACCTGCTCCGCTGGGATAAGGGAACTCAACAAGACCGTAGAATTTCGGCTTATCCGAAAAATCCTCCGCATGAAAAACGCCCGTTTCCTCCCATTTATCCTGCCACTTTTTTTCTATCGATTTAAAATCATAACCCATTTCAATAATCCTCCGATGATAGATGTTAGAGATATACGCCTCATTTTTGCGGCGTGCACTAAAATCTGCCGACATCTATGCAAAATAATCAGTCCTCAGTCAGAACATCGGAAAGGTCAACCCTTGCCGCATCGCTCCAGAGACGCTCGATATTGTAATACTGTCTGCTTTCCGGCTGGAAAACATGAACGAGAACATCGTTATAATCAAGCAATATCCAGCCCGTTGCTCTGCCCTCGATGTGGTCAACCTCAACGCCGAGCTTCTTCATCTCGTCGTCAACCTCATCGGCAAGCGCACGGACATGGGTGTTTGATGTACCGCTCGCAATGATGAAATAGTCCGACATTACCGTCAGCTCTTTCGTCTCGATTCCGATGATATCTATTGCTTTTTTCTTGTCCAAGATCTTTACGATGTTTTTTGCTTTTTCAAGTGATGTCATAAACTGTTTCCTCCCTGCTTTTTGATAATAACCTCATTGTAAAGGTCAATGCTGTCGGGGTGGATCACTTGACCCTTTGAAACAAGGTCGGGAATTCCGAAGGTCAGCGCATATTCGATCGCCGAGTCCATGTCCTTTTCGCAAAGCCTTCGCATATCGTCAACGCCGTTATAGTCCCTTTCGGCGGAAATATAATCGGCAAGGTAAACGATTTTTTCGAGCAGACTCATTCCGGCTCTGCCCGTCGTGTGGTATCTGACCGCTCGGATGATCTCACGGTCGTCGATACCCATAACGAATTTTATGTAGGCTGCGCCCGCCATAGCGTGCCACAGCTTTTTGTTAGCCCTTTCAACGGGCATCAGCTCAATGCCCGCCTCGCTCAACACCCCAAATTGCTCTTCCTCGGAAGCGTTCTTCATCACATCGTGCAGAAGACCCGCCGTATATGCCTTGTCCGCATCGCCGCCGTACCTGATTGCAAGTTCCCTTGCGCTGTCGGCAACATTAAGGCTGTGGTTAAATCTGTAATCGTCAAGCCGTGACTTGATGAGCGTGATGATTTTTTCGTCTGTCCAGCTGCTCAATGGGATATCTCCTTTGCCTTTAATTTTATCCGATGTTGACCTTCTTGTTCATTACATAGAATGTTGCATAGTAAAGACCTACGCCGAAAACAAGATAGCATATAACTGAAACAAGGTCGGTGAAGCTTGCGCCCGTTGCGAGTGCGTCATAATCGGTTACGATAGAAAGCTTGTTGCCGACGGTCGAAATTCCGAACACGATGTTGTCGGCAACTAATCCGGAAACTCTTTCAACAACAAAGAGAACCGCAATCGTGAAAATGATAGTCCAAAGAAGATATTTCTTCTGGAAATGGCGTGTATTTGCAAGCGAGATCGCAAAGTACATTTCAATTGTAATAACCGCAAAGCGCAGGAAATACGAGATCATTGAAATAACAACAGATGTAATGATAGTCGAAACCGACTTGCCCTGAAGGAACATCGGCAGGAGCGATTCGATGGTCGAGAATGTTTCCTCGCCGATAACATCTTCCTTCACAACGAAGAAGGTGATAACGGCGGTGCCCATGAGGCAAACAAAAGCCGCAACGAACCATACTGTTGATGTGATTATCTTCGAGATAAGGAGCGTTGAGCCCTTAACGGGAAGCGTGAAGCTCAGGTAGCCCTGATTGCCGTAAAGCGTTTTCTGGAAATTCGTTATCATCACAACAGCCGTCAGAATAAAGCTGCATGACGAGATAAGAAGCAGCACCATGATGCCGAGCATCTGTCCGGTCGAGGCGGTGTCCTTGGTGATATAATAAGAGCCGAGCACATAAGCCATGATCACGGCAACGACCGCATAGAGCGCACCCATAATTCTGCCCGTGGCTATGAATTCATTCTTTAAAAGCTTACCCAACATAGCTGAACACCTCCCTGAAAAGATCCTCAACGGTCTTGCCGTCATTCGTTATCTTTGAAACATCCGTGTTGACAACAAGCTTGCCGTCCTTGACCATAAGCACACGGTCAAGCACCTTTTCGATATCATAAATAAGGTGAGTCGAAAGCAGTATCGTTGAATTCTCGGCATGGTTTTTCATGATAGTATCAAGAATAAACTCTCTTGAAACAAGGTCAACGCCGCCGAGAGGTTCGTCGAGGATATAAAGATCCGCTTTCCTGCTCATGACGAGGAGAAGCTGGAGCTTTTCCTGCTGACCCTTTGACATTGTTTTTATTTTCTGCTTCATCGGAAGCTCAAATCTTGCCGCCATTTCAAGAGCCTTTTGCGTGTCGAAATTCTCGTAAAAATCCGCCATATATTTGATTGCGCTTTTCGGCGTCATCCAGGTCGGCAGATAATTTTTCTCCGGCAAATATGCAATGATTTTTTTCGATTCGACGCCGGGGGCTTTTCCGTTGATAAGGATCTCGCCCTCATAGTCATTGATGAGTCCGACGATGGACTTGATCATCGAGGTTTTGCCGCAGCCGTTGGGACCGAGCAAGCCTACGATCTTGCCCTGTTCGATGTCGTAAGAAACGCCCTTGAGAACAACGGTATCGCCGTAGCTCTTTTTGAGATCTCTCACCTTGAGAAGTGTTTCGCTCATTGTTGTATTCCTCCAATCCCGCTAAGGGAAAATCAGTCGTCCTGCGCAATTTCTTCTATCATTTCCTCGGGGATCGAGTTTGTCTCGCCGTGCTTGACCTGCGACATACACAGAAGCGCAAGGGCGAAGCAAGCCGGAGCATAGAAGAACAGCGACCAGTAATTTATTTCACCGTCAGCCGAGAATTTTTTGGTGATGTCGAACATTGCGCCGACAAGAACCGGACCGACGATTGAAGCCGAGAAGGTTGCCGTGTAATAGTAACCGGTGAATGTTCCTACCCTGTCGAGTCCGCCGATCTCAAGAACAAGCGGAAGGGTATTGATGGTAACAAACGCTATGAGAATTCCGCCGCCGACGATTGCGATATAAAGCAACGGCTGGAATCTTGTGACGGCATAAAGCAGGAAGAAAACGAGAACGCCGATCCAGCCCGACATGATCGTCTTTTTTCTGCCGAATTTCTGTCCGAGCTTGCCTGCGGGAATAGCTCCGATAACCGTAGCCGCCGCAAACAGCGTTATGATAAGCGAAGCGTCGGATTCTTCAAAATTAAGCTCATATTTCGCAAAGGTCGTGAAATATGTCTGAATGGAGTCAGTTGCGTTCGAGTTGAAGAAAAGCGCAATAAGCATGAAGATGAGGCTTTTCTTTTCGCCCTTCGTCAGACCCATGCTGTCGAGCCTCTTTTTGCCGCCCTTGCCGGCATTTTTCTTTTCAAACTCTCTTGCAAGCTTTGCTGCCTCCGCCTTTGAGAGTCTGCTGTCCGGCTCACGGACGAGAAATACGACGACAAGCAGGCAGATAACCATAACGACAGAACCGAAAAGGAAAACATAATTCCTTATCACCTGCTCGTCGGTTGCTTTTGTAATAAATGTTATTATCTTGCCCGAAACCGTACCGAGAACCACGCCTACGCCGCCCATGATATTGATAACGGCGTTGCCCTCGCCCCTAAGCTCCGAGGGAGTGGCGTCCGGCATCATTGCAACAACGGGCGAACGCCATGTTGACATTATAAAGTTGAAAACGATGATGTCGAGCATGAGTATGCCGAGAAGCTGAATCCTCGGAATAAAAATAAACAAAAGAGCGCAAAGCGGAATGCCGACCATGAGATATGGGGTTCTCTTGCCGAAGCGGGTATGCGTTCTGTCGGAAAATCTTCCGAAAAGCGGCTGGAAAATAACGCCGAAAACATTGTCGATAACCATTATCATGCCGACGGCGGTGCTCGCCCAGCTGAGGTTTGCGATCGTGTCATTTTCCTTTAAAATAATGGGGACATATGCGTTGTAGATTATCCAAGCTATCTGTACGGCCATGAAACCGAAACCGATGAGGGCGGTCTTGCCGTAATTAAGCTTCATTTTTTTTGCTTTTTCAGCCATAAAAACAATCCTTTCTCATTGTTGATGACAGCCGGCGAATATTTACCGATCATCGTCCGTACCATTATATCACGAATTATCATAAAATCAAATGCTTTTATGGCGATTTGCGTGTTTTACGGTATTATTTTTTCATCAAAATTTTAAATTTATATGAATTGGCGGAAAAGAAAGGGTAAACATTGCATTTTGAAAATAAATTCTTGAGCGTACGCCGCAATTTGCCGCAATTTGTGCGGTATTGCCCTTGACAAAACGAAAAAGAAAGACTATAATTCTGTATGTTGAGGGGGCGTAGCTCAGCTGGGAGAGCGTACGGTTCGCATCCGTAAGGTCGAGAGTTCGATCCTCTTCGTCTCCACCATGATAGATTTTAGATGTTAGATGTCGGATTTTAGATGCGTTTACGGAATAATGTAGAATTTATTTGTACGCAGATCTAATATCCAACATCTAAAGTCTAATGTCTGTTTCACCGGTTTAATATCCAAAATTTAATATTTAACATCTATCACGGGACGAGCATTGCTCGTCCTTGTTTTTTTCTGCTGACTTTATCGGACGAGCAATGCTCGCCCCTACAAAAAAAATATTCCAATTGAGCAAACTCCCTCGGCGCAATGAGGGCATCGCACTCTACGAAATTAGGTTTCTGCGCCAATGCCGGTCTAACATCAAAATTTATCCGTCTATTCTGTGTCCGCGGAGCTTGATGTTGCCGAGGAAGGGGAACTTTGCCGAGCCGACAACGCTGTCGCCGTCAAAGGTTGCGGTAACGGGTATTTTTTTGCCCTTGAACATATCGCTTTCTGCGACGGCACGCAAGGTGTTTCCGTCCTCGACAATGTCCGTAACCCTGAATTCCGGCACATTTTCGCCGACTATTTCAAGCTTGAATTCGTATTGACCGTTATTGTCGCTTATTGTGACTCTGCCCGTGCCCTTAAAAAGCATTGTGTTGATCGAGGCTTCCCATTTTCCGATTCCTATCATTTTCTTGCTCCTCTCATGATATGACTGCATATCCGCCGATTAAATCAAAGTACGATTCTCGGCGTGTTTTTACAGTTTAGCGTACCATATTTCGAAAAAGATGTCAATCGAGATTGTGAAAAATAGACAAAATTCAACATATTTTTTTGTCTACATAAGGAATAAAAGAAAATAAAGACAGTGCCCGCCAAAGAAATTTCAACAAATAAGACAAAATCAACGCCTGTTATCCTTGACTTTATTGAAATAATATATTAAAATAAACCTAAGTGTTTTAACATTTATTAATTTGCGATTATTTAGGGAGCAGAGATCGTTTTTTAGGGAAATTAAAACAATGCTGCACAAATGGTGTGTGAATTGCGAACAAGGCGTGCGCCTCAATTTGTGCGGTATTGCCTTAGAGATATTGCGTAGGGGGCAATACATATTGAAAAAGCTTGATTTCAAAAATGCGGTCATAAAAAAAGCGTTAATGGTTTTGTACGATGTTGTTGCAATAAACCTTGCTTATATATTTGTTATGCTCATCGGCGGCGGTCAGCGGAACATGGACGCAATTTGGCAGAGATCCTTGCCCGTTACCGTGATCTTCATCGTGCTTTACCATGCCTTTAAGATTTATTCCAGCATGTGGGAATATGCCGGCATTCGTGAGGTTTTGAATGTTGCGCTGGCAACCGTTATCGGCGGAGTTTGCGGAATTGCGGTTGACCTTATCTTTTCGAGCTTCGGCGGAGCGGCTTCGGAGCTGAAAAACGGCTGCTTTGACGCATCTTTTTACATATTCGGCACTCTCGTTGCGATAGTTTTTGTGGCGGGAATGAGGGTAGCTTACCGACTGATAAGAAGGTATTATCGGGAAAAGAGCCTCGAAATGGACGAAAAGCTTGACCGAGTTATGATAGTCGGCGCAGGCGATATGGGCATGATCATTATCAATGAGCTTGAGGTCAACAATTACGCAAGGGGCAAGCCCGTCATAGCCGTTGACGATAACCCGCTCAAGGTCGGCAAAAGGATCAGAGGTATTCCCGTCAAGGGAACCTGCAACCAGATCCCGGAGCTTGCAAAAAAATATGACATCAACACAATAATTCTCTGTCTGCCGTCGGTTGGCAGCGAGAGACAAACAGAAATACTTCGCATTGCGGTAAAGACGGGTTGCAGACTGAAAACCTCGCCGAGCCTGCTCGAAATGACAGACACCTCGCAGAGCGGCAGAATCAGAGATGTTAACATTACCGACCTCCTCTCCCGCCCCGAGGTTGAGCTGAACAGAGATGTCTGCGGCTACCTCAAGGATCAGGTCGTGCTTGTAACGGGCGGCGGCGGATCGATCGGAAGTGAGCTTTGCCGCCAGGTTTCCAAATACCACCCGAAAAAAATCGTAGTTTTTGATATATACGAAAACGGTGCATATATTCTCAAGCAGCAGCTGGATTCCTATCATAACGGCGACCCGGAAATCGACATAAGGATAGGCTCCGTCAGGGATCAGGCAAGGCTCAGAGAGGTTTTTGAGGAGTTCCGACCGTCGATCGTGTTCCATGCGGCGGCTCACAAGCATGTTCCGCTAATGGAGGACTGCCCGAAGGAGGCGGTCAAAAACAATGTTTTCGGAACATTTAATGTTGCAAGCATCGCAATTGAATATAAAGTTAAGCGATTTGTTAATATTTCGTCGGACAAGGCGGTCAACCCCGCCAATGTCATGGGCGCAACCAAGAGAATTACGGAAATGATCGTACAATATTTTGAGCGCAAATGCAAAAACAGTACGATCTTTGCCGCCGTGCGCTTCGGCAATGTTCTCGGTTCGAGCGGAAGCGTAATCCCCATCTTCACCGAGCAGATAAAGAACGGCGGTCCGGTCACGGTAACGCACCCGGAAATTACAAGATATTTCATGACCATTCCCGAGGCGGCGCAGCTTGTTGTTCAGGCGGGCGGACTCGCAAGGGGCGGTGAAATTTTCGTCCTCGATATGGGCGATCCGGTCAAGATAGTTACGCTTGCGGAAAATCTGATCATGCTCTCCGGCTACAAGCCGTATACGGAGATCGAGATAAAATTCACCGGTCTTCGTCCGGGCGAGAAGCTCTATGAGGAGCTTGTTCTTGACGAGGAAAGCGACGAGCGACAGATGACCGCAAACAACAAAATTTTCGTCACGAAAGCGGTTGAAATGGACGACGATCTGTTTGAAAAGGAGCTTGAAAAGCTGAACAAGGCCGACGAAAAGGAAATAAGAAAAATTATAAAAGAAATTGTCCCAAACTACAAAGAAGCGGAAACCGATTGAAATATTTCATGAGAGAGTGAATCAAGTGTACAAATATGTAAAAAGAATAGCGGACTTCTCCGTTGCTCTTTTATTGCTGGTGGTTTTATCTCCGCTGATGGCTGCATCGGCGCTTCTCCTTGCGGCAAATCACGACGGACCGATACTTTTCAAGCAGAAAAGGCCGGGTAAAAACGCAAAAATTTTCACCGTGTATAAATTCCGCACAATGTCCACAAAACTGTACGACGAAAACGGGCGTGAGCTTAGCGATTTTGAGAGAATGACGAAGATCGGCAGGCTTCTCAGAAAAACGAGCGTGGATGAGCTGCCGCAGCTTTACAATATAATCAAGGGCGAAATGAGCTTCATCGGACCGAGGCCTCTGCTGACGGAATATCTGGAGCTTTATTCTCCCGAGCAGATGCGACGGCACGAGGTTCTGCCCGGAATTTCCGGCTGGGCTCAGGTCAACGGTCGCAACGCTTTGACATGGGACGAAAAATTTGCATATGATGTTTATTATGTTGATCACTGCGGATTTTTGATGGACGCAAAAATTTTTGTAAAAACCATTGAAAATGTTATCTGTCAAAACGGGATCAACAGCTGCAACGAAAACACAATGGAAAAATTCAAAGGAAACAGGGAGACTGAAAAAATATAAAAAACGAGAGGATGCTTTGCAATGAAAAAAATTCTTTATGTCGCAACCGTTGCGGAGCATTTTTATTATTTTCATCTGCCGTGCTTTAAGATGTTCAAGCAAATGGGTTGGCAGGTTGACGCTGCCTGCCACGGCGACAGGGAGTTGCCGTATTGCGACAACAAATTTGAAATTCCGATCAGGCGTTCTCCGTTTGACCGAGAAAATCTCCGGGCATATCGGGAACTGAAAAAAATAATCAAAGACGGCGGGTATGATATTATCCACTGCCACACCCCTATGGGAGGAATCCTCGCAAGGCTCGCCGCAAGGAGCGAACGCAGGCGGGGAACAACGGTGATTTATACCGCTCACGGCTTTCATTTTTATAAAGGTGCGCCTTTATTGAGCTGGCTGATTTATTATCCGATCGAGCTTGTGATGTCGGGAGTGACGGACTGCCTGATAACGATAAACAGCGAGGATTTTGCCTTTGCCCGAAAGCATCTCAAGACAAAAAAAATCGTGAAGATAAACGGGGTCGGCTGCAACAGCGACCTTTTTTATAAAATCCCCCTCGAGGAAAAGCTTCGGCTTCGCAGAGAAAAGGGCTATTCCGAGGACGAAACGATCCTGATCTATGTTGCCGAGATGAACGCAAATAAAAATCAGGGAATGCTCGTTCGCACCATGCAAAGGCTGAAGCAAAACGGCGAAAAAATGAGACTGCTCATCGTCGGAGCGGATAATTTTAACAAAGAGTATATCAATCTTGCAGAGTCGCTCGGCGTGGCGGACAGAATAGATTTTCTCGGCCACAGGAACGATGTCTGCGATTTTGTTCATCTGAGCGATATTGCCGTTGCGTCAAGTCTTCGCGAGGGCTTGCCGGTCAATGTTATGGAGGCAATGGCTTGCGGCCTGCCGGTCGTGCTTTCGGACAACAGAGGTCACCGTGAGCTTTGCCGAAACGGAGAAAACGGCTATATTGTTGCGCCAAACGACGATAAAGCGATGGCGAAAAAAATTGTTTTAATTGCAGGCGATAAGGAATTATATAACCGCCTTTCGGACAACTCGGTTAAGATTGTTCGACCTTTTTTGAAAGAAAGTGTTTTGGAAGAAGAGAAAGCGGTTTATGCGGAATATATCAAGTGAGCCGATCTCTCGGCAAGGTAAGCGCCGATAATTACCCCTCAAGGTCTTTGCAAAGAAAGGAACGGAATGATAAATTTTGATTTTGACTTCTATGAAATAATAGTTTGGGTTGCCACTGCCGTTATGTGTATGATTGCGGTGGCGGCTCGTTCTGCTCCGCTCAAAGCTCACGGAGGGCTTGGGCAGCCATTGCCGAACCCCATCGCCGTTGTTTTACCGATTGCGTTTTATGTCTCGTTCTCCGGACTGAGAAAAACGATCGGCGATACATATTATTATATGTATTCGTTTGAAACCATGCCGGACAGCGGAAATGAAGTCAGCCTTGACCTATTGTTAAAAGGACAAGGATACTCGTTTATTCAGAACATATTGCGAAACAGAACCGATGATCCGCAGGTGCTGATTTTTGTCTGCGCAGTGATATCACTGATTCCGGCGCTGATAATTTTGTACCTCTATTCGTCTCCGTTCGAGATGTCGATCTACCTGTTCGTTGCATACGGATATCTTGGCGGCATGATGGACGGAATGAGACAGTATATGGCTGCGGCAGTAACCTTGCTTGGAACAAGGTTTCTCTTTTCGAGGAAGCGAGGCTCTTTTTTTAAGTATGCGGTTTTTGTGCTTATTGCTTATACCATACACCAAAGCGCAATTATATTGCTGCTGCTTTATTTTGTTGTTCGCCGCAGAGCATGGACAACAAGCTCTTATATCATTTTGCTCGCCAGCGTCGTGGTAACGGTTGCTTTCGATTCGATACTCCCGTCGTTTTTGAATGCGCTTGAGGATACGAGCTATTCCAACTATGCTACTAACGGTTGGTTTACCGACGGTAAGGAAGGCGGAGCAAATATTCTGCGAGTGTTAATGGCGGCAGCTCCGGTCGTGGTTGCTTATCTGAATCGAGACAGAATGAAGCGGCTTGGACATATCGGCGATATACTTATCAATATAACTTTCATGTGTATGGCGATATACATGCTTTCAACCTACAACTGGATTTTTGCAAGACTGGCAATCTATTTGCAGGCGTACTATATTATTTTTACCGGGTGGGTCGTAACATATGCCGTGAAGCCGAAGGACAGGGCGATTTACACGACCGGAACGGTCATAATGTTTTTCCTTTACTCCCGATTCACGGCGTATCAGATAAATATGTACCAGTCGGATTATTTCTTCCCGGGCAGAAAGCTTTTCAGATGAGGATTTTGCAATGAAATATTTTTTATTTAATCATGCGGGCAGCAGGAATCACGGCTGCGAGGCTCTTGTAAGGGGAACGATAAATATTATCGAAAACAGCGACGAAAACGCAAGCTTTGTTCTCTCGTCATTCGACCCCGAGGCTGACTCCGGAATAGAACGGATCGAGACGAAGCCGACAAAAACGCGTGAGCTGACCTTTACGGAAAAAATTATTGCGGCGCTCGACTTAAAAATAAATAAATCCGAGGAATATGCGCTGGAAAAAATGTGTTCGCCGACGGTTCTTGACGCAGCGGATTGCGACATCTGCCTTTCGGTAGGCGGCGATACCTATTGCTACGGCGACAATCACGCCACTCAGGTGCTCACAAGGGAGCTGAAAAAAGCCGGCAAAAAGACCGTGCTCTGGGGCGTGTCGATCGGCGAGGAGGATCTGACGGAAGAGAAGTCAGAAAGTCTGAGGGATTTTGATGCGATTTTTGCGAGAGAGCCTATAACATATGAGCTTCTAAAGCGCAGGGCGGCAAACGACAACATATATCTTTTTTCCGACCCGGCTTTTTGCATGGAGAGTGCGGAGGTCGAGCCTGTCGAAGGCTTCACAAAAAAGAACACTCTCGGCTTTAACATAAGTCCCCTTGTAGCCCAAAAAAATCCAAGGGCAAAAGAAATCGCCGAGGAATTTATTGACTTTATCTTTGAGAACACAACGATGAGGGTGCTGCTCATTCCTCATGTGACGGAAAAAGACAACAATGATCATGACTTCATGAACCCGATCTGCGAAAAATTCCGAGACACGGGTAGGATAGAGATCCTACCGCCGACGCTCGGTGCAAGAGATTATAAGGGCTACATTGCGCATACGAGATTTTTCATCGGAGCGAGGACTCATGCGACGATTGCGGCGTATTCAAGCGGAGTGCCGACGATCGCCCTCGGCTACAGCGTTAAGGCGAGGGGCATCGCAAGAGATATCTTCGGCGAGGAAAAATATGTTCTCGACTTTAATTCCTTGACGGACGCAGAACCCTTGAAAAAAGAATTTTTGGCAATGGTTGAAAATGAAAACGAAATCAGAGGCGAGCTGATGAGAAGCGTCCCCCTGCGAATGAGGAGCGCAATGGAAGCCGGGGAAATGTTACAAAAAATCTGATTGGAGTGGCGGCATGAAAAAGCAGATACTTTTTGTTATCCCTTCGATGCGATGCGGCGGAGCGGAAAAAAGTCTTTTGACCCTGCTGACGCTTTTTGACTGCGAAAAATATGATGTCGATCTACTTTGCTTTCGCCACGACGGACTTTTTTTTGATAAAATTCCTAAGAAGATCAATGTTATCGGCGGAAACGAACGGTACGAAATGTTTGACGGCGACGCACGGCTGGCAGCAAAATATTTTTTGAAAAAAGGACAGCTCGTTTCTGCGTTCGACAGGTGGCAATATTCAAAAATAAACACCGCCGACGACGATCGGGAGGCTGAAGAAATTCAGTGGAAATATTTGAAGAAACAGCTTCCGAAAATCAACAAGGAATATGACTGCGCAATAGGCTATCTTGAGGGAAACGCAAACCGTTTCGTGACGGAAAGAGTTAAGGCGAAAAATAAAATCTGCTATATTCACAGCGATATAGTCAAGCTCGGCTTGGAAAGAAAAAGCACCGAAAAAATTTTTGAAAAAGCGAACAGAATAGTCACGGTTTCCGAGGAATGCAAAAAAAGCCTTGAGAAAAATTTTCCTCTTGCGGGAGGCAAGGTCTGCGTTATCGAAAACATAACGAGCAGAAGGCTTCTTCTTGAGCAGAGCAGGTCAGCCGAGGTCTTTCCGAAAAATCAGGGCGAGACGGTGCTCTGTACCGTCGGAAGATGCAGCGAACCTAAGAACATTTCGCTTGCGGTCGAGGCTTGCGCCGAGCTTGTAAAAAGAGGAAAAAATATTAAATGGTATCATGTCGGCGACGGTCCGCTGAGGGGCGAGATCGAAAAACAAATCGCCGAAAACGAACTGGAAAATATTTTCATTTTGCTCGGGGAAAAGTCCGAGCCGTACCCATATATGGGGCAGTGCGATATTTATGTTCAGCCCTCGCTGTATGAGGGAAAGTCGATAGCGATTGATGAGGCGAAATGCCTTTGCCGTCCGATAATCGTTACGGATTTTTCGACCGTGCACGACCAGATAACCGACGGAGTCAACGGGCTTATCTGCCGAATGGATAAAAACGACATGGCGGACAAGGCAGAGCTTCTGATCGACAGCCGGGAGGAAAGGGAAAGGCTCAGCAAGAACCTGAAAAATGAAGAAGCGGGAAATGAAAAAGAAATCGAGAAGCTTTACGCAATAATTAACAAGTGAGGAACCGCAATGATTGTAATCGTTATTCTGCTTTTGATCGTGATAGTGATACTCGGCTATGATTTGTGGGAGGATTTTTTCGCATGGCTCGGCCGAATAAAGGTCGGCAGTCTTTCCGAAAGCGAATGGCACGACAAAACGAGAAAAATCCTTTTGAGATGGCTTGTCAAGGGTGCGCCGGAGGTTCGCATCAACGACGGCAGAAAAATAAATTTCATAAAAAAACTGAATGATTACGGCAAGATAACCTCCGTAACATATTGGCAGGATGCGTCGCTGGTCAAGGCGGCAAGCTGCATGAATGAGAACCTCGACGCCGAGGTGAAATGCCTTGCCGAAAGATATATTCCGAGCGCAGACGGCGAGTGGAAAATACTTCCGAAAAGAATGGACAGCGCAATGCTCTGCTATGAGCTGCTGTCGAGCAGGTATATTGATAACGATCGGATAAAGCCGGCGATGAACAATTCGGCGTATATGCTGAAGCTGTCTGCGGAGAAGCACGGGTCAATACCGTATAACGAAAATCTGCCGGAATATCGGCTGGTCGATACAGTCGGCATGGCTTGCCCGTTTTTGATCAAATACGGCAACACATATAACGAAAAGGAATATATCGACATTGCTATAAAGCAAATCAAGGAATATCGCCTGAACGGAATCGATGAAAAAACTAAGCTTCCGTTTCACGGCTTTTGCTGCGAAACTCATGCGCCGCTCGGCGTGTGCGGCTGGGGCAGGGGCTGCGCATGGTGGGCGATAGGCTTAACGGACAGCCTGAAAGCCCTGCTTGAGGTTGACGGCTATAACCGTGAAAAGGCCGAGCTTTTAAAGCTCACGATGGAGCATTTGGACACGATGAAAAAATATATCCGTGACGACGGCACGGTCGAGCGTATCGTTGTCAGCGAGTCTGCGCAGGACAGCTCGGCGTGCGCAATGCTTGCATATTGCTATGCGTATATGGCGGATCTGACGAAGAACGACGAATACAGGCAGCTTGCCGAAAGAATGATACAAAAGCTCAGGAGCGTGACCCGCAGAAACGGAATCGTCGATTTCTCGCAGGGCGATACCCACGGGATCGGATTTTATTCCGAGAAGCTCTGCATCGTCCCCGCCGCACAAGGCTTCGCCATCGCAGCAAACGAAACGATAAAATAGATATTGGATTAGCGTAAATTCAAAACGCTGGATTTTCCGTAAACAACATCTGATACGGCGGCATGATGTGGGCATCATGCCCTACGGCCAGCGTTAAATCTAAGGTGCAGAAACCCTATTTCGTAGGGTGCGATGCCCTCATCGCACCGAGGAATTTTACCTTTACCACGCTGCAAATTTAAACGCTGCGATTTTATTAAACTACATCTAACATCTACCATCTAAAAATTTACCAGGAGGTCGTGCTATGATTGATTTGCACTGTCACATTCTTCCGGGAATGGACGACGGCTCAAAAAACATGGATGTTTCCGTTCAAATGTGCCATATTGCACGGCGAAACGGAATAAAGCATATTGTTTGCACGCCGCATATCACAACGGTTGGCGATATAGATAATTTCGTAAAAGTGAGAAACGAAAAGCTCCGTGAATTGCAGGAGATAATCAACCGTCTTGATTTGGGGCTGACGCTTTATCCCGGGGCTGAGGTTTATGTTGACGACGACATTTTCTTCTCGACGAACCTCAAGCGGCTTGCGATAAACGGCAGCAGATACATTCTGGTCGAGTTCTCGTTCAGGAACATTTCCATGAAAAGGATCGTCGGTTATCTCAACGCCATAATCGACATGGGTCTTATTCCGATAGTCGCTCACCCGGAAAGATACGAGTTTTTCCAGTTCGACTACGACGGGGTGAACAGGCTTATTCGAAGCGGAGTTCTTTTCCAGATAAACGCTTCAAGCCTTGCGAGCCTTGACGGGCCGCAGGAATTTGAGCTTGCCTATGCCATGGCATATTCGGGAGCAGCTTCGTTCATTGCGACCGACGCACATTCGTCCCATTACAGAATGAACGACATGATGAATATGATGCATTTTTTTCCTCCGGATATTTCCGGGTTCAATATGCAGATGATGGTTCACGATGCGGCGAAGTGCGTGCTCACCGATAAGGAGCTTCCGCTCGTCAACCGAGGCGAAATATATAAAAGAGGCTTTTAATGTTGACTATTTGTCAAAGATAAACTATAATTGAGTTATATGCAATACCTCACAATTGTGCAGTGTTGCCTCAAGCAAGGCGTGCGCCTCAACTATGCGGTGTTGCCTATGTTTTTAATCGGATTTTACTCAGTCCAAAAACGGAGATGATTATAAAATGCAGGAATTGGACGTTGGCAAAAACATATATTATAACGAATCGGGTCCGTCGCTCGATATGGGCAGACTGGCTAAAAATCTTTTGTCAAAGCTTTGGATTATGCTGCTTGTCGGTGCGGTCTTTTCGGGTGCGGCTTTTGCAATTGCGAAGGCCACCTATGTCGAAACCTACAGAGCGTCCATGACTCTCGGCTTTATGACGACGCAGTATGTAATAGTCAAGGATTATTCCAACAGCAAGGATTCCTCGACCCAGTATAAGCAGGAGACGAAGTTTTCCAGCGGAAATCAGCTTTCCTATTATCAGTATCTTATCAAGGGCGACGAAATGCTCTATAATATCCAAAAAACGCTTGCCTCGGACGAGGTGGGCAAGGAATATTCGACCTCGTTCATCGAGAACAGCCTCTCGATAGAGGACACGGGAATAAGCGGCTTTTTCCAGGTCAATGTCATAAGCACGGATCAGGGCTATTGCGAAAGAGCCTTGCAGGTCGTTTTGAAGGAATTCCCCGAGTATGTTCAAAGCTACGACAACACGGTGTCGATAAAGGTCGTCAAGAACCCGACAGCTCCCGTTATCGCAAATTCCGACGACGCCACGACCAAGGCGGTTTACGGCTTCGCAGTCGGAGCGGCAATAGTCGCATTTATCATTTTCATTATAACCATAACGACCAACACGGTTCTCACGCTGGATAATTTGAGGCGAGATGTCAATGTTACGATCCTCGGCTCAGTGCCTCTGCTGGAGAAAAAGTCGGGACTTTTCAATCAGAAGAAAAAAACGCCGCAAGGCTCTCTGCTGATAACCGACACGGCGAAGGTAAGCTTTGCCTTTGTTGAAAGCTTCAAGGCGATAAGAACCAAGATAGAAAACATCAAGGCGGAAAAGGGCTACAAAGCGTTTGTTGTTACCAGCACCTATGAGGACGAGGGCAAAACGACCGTCTCGGTCAATATTGCCTGTTCGCTTGCCCAGAAGGGCAAATCCGTCCTCCTTATCGACAGCGACCTCAGAAAGCCCGCCGTTCTCCACGCCGTCGGCGTTAAGAGCGACACTCGCTACGGACTTATCCCGATAATCAAGGGAACTTCGACCTATGTCGATTCCATCAAGTTCATCAAATCCCTCGGCATCTTCGTTTTGCCGACGGGCGGTATATCGCTCAAATCGACCGAAGTTCTGGACACGGACAAGGTCAAGGCGGTCATTGAGCAGGCTCGCAAGGAGTTCGACTATATCATCATCGACTCGCCGCCCTCTCATGTTGTTTCGGACAGCCTTGTTATTGCGCCGCTTGCCGACGGAATAATTTATAATATTCGCCGTGACTACGCAAAGGTTTCGGAGATCAACCGCACCCTTGACGAAATAAGAGCTGCGGATATCGAGATCATCGGCGCAGTGTTCACGATGAGCGGCGGCGAAGAAAACAGCAGATACTATCGCCGCAAAGGCTATCTGCGCTACGGCGGATATTACGGCAGATACGGCAGATACGGTCGCAAGAAGAAGCAAAGCTCCGGCGGCTACGGTTACGGCGGCTACGGTTACGGCGGCTACGGTTACGGCGGCTACGGTTACGGCGGTTACGGTTACGGTAACGACTACGGCTACGGCGGTTACGGTTACGGCGGCTACGGCTACGGCGGTTACGGCTACGGCTACGGCAATGTGCCGAAGAAAAATGAAGCGGATAAAGGAAATAAAATAGACAAATAACCCGGCGAATAATTTTTCTGAAAAGAAGTGTGTCAGATGAATAAAAGGATATATCTTTCCCCGCCGTGCATGAACGGAACGGAGATAGGCTTTGTTGACGAAGCGTTCCGAACCAACTGGATCTCTCCGTTCGGCCCGAACCTGACGGGATTTGAGAAAGAAATGTGCGAATATATCGGCTCAAAGCACAGCGTTGCGCTTTCTTCGGGTACGGGCGCAATTCACATGGGCTTGAAATACCTCGGAGTCGGCAGCGGCGATTTGGTCTTTTGCTCGGATTTTACATTTTCCGGAAGCTGCAATCCTGCGGCTTACCTCGGAGCGGAGCTTGTTTTTATCGACTCCGATTACGAGAGCTTCAATATGGACCCCGAGGCTTTGAAGCTTGCCTTTGAAAAATATGACGCAATGGGCAGACTCCCGAAGGCGGTTATCGTGGTTGACCTTTACGGCAACAGTGCGAAATACGACGAAATTCTTCCCCTTTGCGAAAAATACGGCGTTCCCGTTCTTGAGGACGCAGCCGAGGCTCTCGGCACTACCTATAAGGGCAAAAAGTGCGGAACATTCGGCAGGATAAGTGTGCTTTCCTTCAACGGAAACAAAATCGTCACCACCTCCGGCGGCGGCATGGCTCTTTCCGACAACCCCGAGGCGATCGAAAAAATCCATTTTTGGTCGAATCAGTCCAAGGAGAATGTCAATTATTATCTGCATAACGAGATCGGATATAACTACAGAATGTCCAATATCTGCGCAGGAATCGGCAGAGGCCAGCTGAAAAACATGGACGAGAGAGTTGCCGCAAGAACCCACAATTATGAGTTCTACAAAAAGGCGTTTGCCGACCTCCCCGTGACGATGGCTCCCGTGCTCGACGGCTGTGTGCCGAATTTCTGGCTCAGCGTTTTAACGATCGACGAGGGCTGCGAGGTCACGCCGAACGATATAATCAAGGCGCTGGAGGCTGATAATATCGAGTCCAGACGAGCATGGAATCCGATGCATAACCAGCCGATTTTTTCCGAGATGGATTTCATCAGCCGCAATCGGGGCGAAAGCGTCGGCAACGATATCTTCCGCCGAGGAGTTTGTATGCCGTCGGGTACGGCGATGACCGAGGAGGATCTCGAAAGAGTTGCTTCCGCTTTCAGAAGTGCTTTTGAAGCAGCGCCGCACAATTAAGGCGTTAAATAAAAATCCGGACAGGCTATCGGTTTAAATAGCCTGTCTTATTTGAGTAGCCGCTTTAATGCGGTTACGGCAATTCATCACAGGGGTGATATTTTGGCAGTCAAAAAGGATCATATAAGAAATTTTTCGATAATAGCGCATATTGACCACGGCAAATCGACCCTTGCCGACCGTTTGCTTGAGCTTACTCAGTCCGTCGCCGTTCGTGACATGACCGAGCAGCTGCTCGACGATATGGAGCTTGAAAGGGAGCGTGGAATCACCATCAAGGCGCACGCTGTCAAGCTCAATTATACGGCGAAAAACGGCGAGGAATACGAGCTTAACCTGATCGACACACCGGGTCATGTTGACTTTAACTATGAGGTTTCCCGTTCGCTTGCCGCCTGCGAGGGCGCATTGCTGATCGTGGACGCATCGCAGGGCGTTGAGGCTCAAACCCTTGCCAATACCTATCTTGCGCTGGATCATGACCTTGAGATCGTTCCGATAATCAACAAGATCGACCTGCCCGCAGCCGACCCCGACCGTGTTGCCGAGGAGGTTGAGGAGGTCATCGGTCTTGACTGCTCCGACGCTCCGAGAGTTTCGGCAAAGACGGGCGAAAATGTTGAAGCCGTGCTTGAAAAAATCGTTTCCGATATTCCCGCACCGCTCGATTCCGATGACAGCAAACCGCTCAGGGCGCTTGTTTTCGATTCGGTTTATGATAACTATAAGGGCGTAATCGTCTATGTCCGTGTTGTTGACGGCAAGATCAAGGCCGGCGATACGATGCGAATGATGGCGACGGGTGCAGAGTTCACCGTTGTTGAGGTCGGTTACATGAGAGCGACATCAATGGAGCCTGCCGCCGAGCTTACCTCCGGCGAGGTAGGCTATATAACCGCTTCGATCAAGACGGTCGGCGACGCAAGAGTCGGCGATACCGTTACCACGGCGGAATATCCTGCCGAGGAGGCTCTGCCCGGCTACAGAAAGGTTAACCCGATGGTTTTCTGCGGCGTTTACCCTGCCGACGGTGCGGACTATGAGGCTCTGCGTGACGCTTTGGGCAAGCTCCAGCTTAACGACGCTTCGCTCTCCTTTGAGCCTGAAACCTCGGGCGCATTGGGCTTCGGCTTCCGCTGCGGATTTCTCGGACTGCTTCATCTTGAAATAATTCAGGAGCGTTTGGAGCGTGAATACGACCTTGACCTTGTCACCACCGTTCCGAGCGTTGTTTACAAGATCCACCTGACCGACGGCTCGGTTATTGAAATAGACAACCCGACCAAATATCCCGACCCGGCTTTTATCGACTATTGCGAAGAGCCGATAACCAACGCAAATATCTATGCGCCGAACGAGTATGTCGGTGCGATAATGGATCTTTGCCAGGAACGACGGGGCGTTTTCAAGAACATGACCTATGTCACTCCGGACAGGGTCGATATCGCATACGACCTGCCGCTGAACGAAATCATTTACGATTTCTTCGATGTGCTCAAGTCGAGAACCAAGGGCTACGCTTCGTTCGATTACGAGATTGAGGGCTACGCACGCTCCAACCTTGTCAAGCTCGATGTGCTTCTCAACGGCGATATGATCGACGCACTCTCGTTCATTATTCATGCCGACAAGGCATACGGCAGGGCGAGAAAAATCGCCGAAAAGCTCAAGGATAATATCCCCAGGCAGATGTTTGAGATCCCCGTTCAGATTGCGATCGGCGGCAAGGTAATCGCCCGTGAGACTATCAAAGCGATGCGCAAGGATGTTCTTGCAAAGTGCTACGGCGGCGATATAACGAGAAAGAAAAAGCTGCTTGAGAAGCAGAAGGAGGGCAAAAAGCGCATGAGGCAGTTCGGCACGGTCGAGGTTCCTCAGGAGGCGTTCATGTCCATTCTGAAGCTTGACGAATAATTCACGAAAATCCCATCAGATCGACGGACTGTTTCTTTGAGCAGTCCGTTTTTTGGAGAAACCATGAAAAATATCGGATTATATCTTCATGTTCCCTTTTGCAAAACCAAGTGTCCCTATTGCGATTTTTATTCCGTGCGTGCGGACGAATCGGAAAGGGATATGTACACCGTCTCCCTTGTCGAAAGCATGGAGAATTGGGCGGATAAGCTCGGCAGAAGCGCCGACACGCTCTATTTCGGCGGCGGCACTCCGTCCATCCTCGGCGGGGAGAATATTGCCATGCTCACCCGACGGGCGAAAAATCTTTTCGGCGTTGAGGGCGAGATCACTGTTGAATGTAACCCCTCTGCGGTCGGGGAAGGCTTTTTTGAATCGGTCGCCGAGGCGGGCGTAAACAGGGTTTCGCTCGGCGTTCAGTCCGCAGTCGAAAGCGAAAGGAAAAAGCTCGGCAGGTTTTCGGACAGGGATCTTATTGAAAAAAGAATTGAACAAATTAAGTCGGCGGGCATAGAAAATATCTCGCTCGATGTTATGCTCGGCGTGCAGGAGCAGACGATGAAAAGTCTCGGTGAAACGCTGGATTTTTGCGTTGCTTCCGGTGCGGCTCATATCAGCGCATATATGCTGAAAATCGAGGAGGGCACGCCCTATTACAGAAAAAGAGATTCGCTCGTTTTGCCCGATGAGGACACGGTGGCGGATATGTATCTTGCGATGAGCGAACGGCTTCGGCAAAGCGGATTCGTGCATTATGAGATATCGAATTTTGCCCGACCCGGCTTTGAGGGTAAGCACAATTTGAAATACTGGAACTGCGAGGAATATCTCGGGCTCGGACCCTCGGCACATTCGTTCATCGACGGAAAAAGATTTTTTTATCCGAGGGATATCATGTATTTCAAGGACGGCGGCGAACCGATCCCCGACGGAAACGGCGGCGACGAGGAGGAATATATAATGCTTCGTCTGCGGCTGAGGGACGGGATAATCTTTGAAGATTTTGAAAAAAGATTCGGAAAAAATTTTCCTCAGGATATAATAAAAAGGACGGAAAAATTTATCAAAAACGGCTTGATGAAATGCGATGAAAAATCAACGGCTCTGACCGAAAAAGGTTTTTTGCTTTCAAATCCTATCATCGCCGAGCTGATGTGGGAGTGAAATTAAATGCTCAATGAATTCATAAAAAAATTGCCGAAAAATGTTGACGGTGCGCTGATAATTTCGCCGGAAAACAGAAGGTATTTCACGGGCTTCGACGCTTCGGACGGCTGCCTTTTCGCAACAAAAAGCGGTTCGGTTTTCCTGACCGACAGCCGTTATATCGAGGCGGCGAAGAACAAAATAACCTGCTGCGGCGTTGAGGAGCAAAGGGCGAAGCTGATCGAATATGCTCAACGCTTCGGCTGCAAAACGCTTGCCGTTGAGGCAGACAGGCTGACCGTTACGCAGCTCAAAAATCTGAGAAAATCGCTTCACGGAATAAGGCTCACTACCGTTGCGACGGATAAGCTCATCGACTCGTTCCGAGAGGTAAAGACCGACGGCGAGGTCGAAAACATCGTCAAGGCTCAGCGTATCGCCGAGGCTGCGCTGGAGCATATTCTCGGCTTTATCAAAATCGGCGTGACGGAGAAAGAGATCGCCCTTGAGCTGGATCATTATATGCTCAGCCACGGTGCGGAGGCTCTCTCGTTTGAAACGATTGCGATCAGCGGCGCAAACACATCAAAGCCGCACGGCGTTCCGACCGATAAAAGGGTTGAGGACGGCGACTTTGTGACGATGGATTACGGTGCAGTCGTCAACGGCTACCATTCCGACATGACGAGGACGGTTGCGGTCGGCAGCGTCGGTGACGAGCAGAGAAAAGTATACGATACCGTGCTGAAAGCTCAGCTTGCGTCGCTTGAAATTCTGAGAAGCGGACTGAAATGCGCCGAGGGTGATCTTGCGGCGAGGGATGTCATAACCGAGGCGGGCTACGGTGAATTTTTCCGCCATTCGACGGGTCACGGCGTTGGAATCGAGATCCATGAAAAGCCGAACCTTTCGCCGAAGTCGGTCGCAACGCTCAGAACGGGCAACATTGTGACGGTCGAGCCGGGAATTTATATCCCCGGAAAATTCGGCGTCAGAATCGAGGATATGGCTCTCATAACCGAAAACGGCTGCAAAAATCTCACAATTGCACCCAAGAAACTTGTGATTTTGTAAAAAAATGAGTGCGCCATAATGCTTTTTGACCGAAAAGACTTGAAAAACGAGCGATTATAGTATAGAATAATAGAGAAAAAAACGAGTGGGTATTCGACCTATTCATAATTTTAAGAAAACAAATCGGAGGAATAACACATGATTTCAGCAGGTGATTTCAGAAACGGCGTAACATTCGAGGAGGACGGCAATGTACTTCAGGTTGTTGAATTCCAGCATGTTAAGCCGGGCAAGGGCGCAGCTTTCGTCAGAACAAAGACAAAGAATGTTCTCACGGGTTCGGTAGTTGAAAAGAGCTACAACCCGACGGCTAAGTTCCCGACTGCCTTTATCGAGAGAAAGGATATGGAGTTCTCATACAGCGACGGCGATCTTTATTATTTCATGGATCCGGAGTCATATGAGCTTATCCCCATCAATGCGTCCGATCTTTCCGATAACTTCAAGTTCGTTAAAGACGGCATGGTTTGCAAGATCCTTTCCTATAAGGGCAAGGTGTTCGGCGTTGAGCCGCCGACATTCGTTGAGCTTGAGATCGCAAAGACCGACCCGGGCTTCGCAGGCAACACCGCCACTAACGCCACAAAGCCGGCAACCCTTGAAACAGGCGCAGAGATCAAGGTTCCGCTCTTTATCAACGAGGGAGAGAAGGTTCAGATCGATACCCGTACAGGCGAGTACCTCGGCAGAGCATAATTTTTCATTCAATTTAATTTGAAAGGATGATTTACAATGATGACAGTTACCGAAAAAGCGGCATATCTCAAGGGACTTGTTGAGATGGCTCATTTTGAAGCGGATACAGATGAAGTGAAGATCATCAAGGCAATGGTTGACGCCATTGACGAGATGGCTCTCACGATTGCCGACCTTGAGGACGAGGTTGCGGCTCTTACAGAGGTCGTTGACGAGATCGACGAGGATCTCGGCGATGTTGAAGAGTGCATCTACGACGATTATTGCGATGATGACTGCTGCTGCGACGATGATTGCTGCTGCGACCATGACGATTGCGATTATTTCGAGGTTGAGTGCCCCGCCTGCGGCGAGACTATCTGCCTTGACGAGAGCGTTCTTGACGAGGAATCAATTCAGTGCCCCGCTTGCGGCGAGACTCTTGAGTTCGATTTTGACGATGAGGACGAGGAAGAAGACGACTAATTTTTTTAAAAAACGGGGGTGACCTTGGGCGAAATTTCGTTTCCTCGGTTGCCCCTTTTCTTTTGGAGAAAACTATGAAGCTTGAAGAAAAAACCGTAAAGAAGAATTATATCTATCACGGCAGAATAATCAATGTTCGCAACGACGACGCAGAGCTTCCCAACGGCAAGCCCTGTCAGCGTGAAGTCGTTGAGCATCCGGGCGGAGTGTGCGTCGCTGCGCTGACGCAGGAGAACGAGCTGCTCTTTGTCCGTCAGTTCCGCTACCCGTATATGGAGGTCATTCTCGAACTTCCGGCAGGCAAGCTAGAAAAAGGCGAAGACCCATTTGAAACCGGCAAGCGTGAGCTGGAGGAGGAAGCCGGCTGTGTTGCCGACGAGTATTATGACCTCGGCAAATTCTATCCGTCGCCCGGCTATTGCGGCGAAATTATTCATCTCTATGCCGCAAAGGGCTTGAGCTATACTCATCAGCATCTCGATGTTGACGAATTCCTCAATGTTGAAAAAATTCCGCTTGAAACGGCGGTCGAAATGGTGATGAGCAACGAGATACGGGACGGAAAAACTCAGGCGGCGGTTCTCAAGATCAAACAGCTTCGGGACAAGGGGCTATGGTGATGTCGAGAATAATTCTTGCCTCCGCCTCACCTCGGCGAAGGGAGCTGATGGAGCTTGCCGGCTACGATTTTGAGGTGATCTGCGCCGATATAACCGAGGTCGTGCCCGAGAATGTCGAGCCGCAGGAGGTCGTTATGTCGCTTGCCCTGCAAAAGGCTCGGGCGGTTGCCGACGAACATAAAAATGCGGTGGTCGTCGGTTCGGACACTGTTGTTGCGCTCGACGGAAAAATTCTCGGCAAGCCTCATTCACGGCAGGAAGCATGCGAAATGCTCCGTTCGCTTTCGGGTAAGGCGCACAAGGTTTTCACGGGCGTTGCGATCGTCTGCGGCAAAAAGGTGAAAAACTTTTTTGACGAAACCGATGTGGAATTTTACCCGCTCAGCGATTGCGAGATTGAGAAATATGTCGCAACGGGCGAACCGATGGACAAAGCCGGAGCTTACGGAATTCAGGGCAAAGGCTCTGTGCTTATCAAAAAAATCAACGGAGATTTCTTCAATGTTATGGGATTGCCGATTGCGAAATTATACAGGGAGATGAGCGATTTTGTTTAAATATTTTCTGAACACTCTGGCAATAAGCGTCAGCGAGCTTGACCCGGTGCAGACCGACAACGATGAAAAACAGAAGCTGATATGGATAATTGCGCTTGCCGCCGTTATCGTTATTTGCATTGCGCTCAGCCGGACGAAGTTTGACCTCGGCAAAAAAATCACGGCAAAAAAAGATGAAAACGCAAGAAAAAAGGTCGAGAAAAAGCGTGACGAGGAGCTGGAAAGACTTCACGAAATAAAAAGAAAAAATCAGAGAAAATAATGGCAACATCGGACGGTCTTAGGACTGTCCTTTTTTTATCACGGGACGCTGTTGGACTTATATACCGGCAGTCTTTCGCCACGAGCGTTGATCTCCGCCATGTCAAAGTTCACGATTTTTCGTTCGCCGCCGTCCT